>DJSA01000079.1 GCA_002438905.1 Bacteroidales bacterium UBA6346 | reverse complement strand
CGGCGAGAGGCTCGTCGAGCAGTAGAACCTTAGGCTGGTTCACTATTGCCCTCGCGATTGCCACTCTCTGCTGCTGCCCGCCTGAGAGCGAATCCACGTCACGCTCCTCGTAATCAGTCATTGAGACCATCTTCAGAACCTTACGCACTCGCCTGTCAATTTCGTCAGTCGGCACTTTCTGGAGCTTGAGTCCGAAGGCTATGTTGTCGTAGACGTCAAGGTGTGGAAAGAGCGCATATTTCTGGAACACGGTATTTAGCTGGCGGTGGTGAGGCGGAATCTCTGTAATGTCCTGACCCTCCATCAGAATGCGTCCCTCGTCAGGCTGGGTGAATCCCGCAAGCATACGGAGCATCGTTGTCTTTCCACAGCCGGACGGTCCGAGAAGCGTCACGAACTCTCCCTTTCTGATTTTGAGGTTGATGTTCTTGAGAACCTGCACACCATCGAATGATTTCGAGATGTGCTCGATGTCAATTATAATGTCGTTTGCCATTATGTGTCAATAGATTGGAAAAACGGGAGCCGCTTAGGCTCGGCTCCTCTACTGAATTATTTCTGCCAGAAACGGCTCAGCGCAAGGTTGTAGGTCACGCCGACGTTGAGCGAGAGCTCGTCAAAACTCATCACCTCGTCGAACTCATCGAGCGCACCGAAATGGTTGGCGTTGGCAATCACTGCATGTACCCTCAAATCCTGTGTGTCCCTGATCGGATACCAATGAACGCCAAGCCCGACGAATCCCATTGTCCAGCCCTTCTTGTTTTTTGCGGCGATAGGGCCGTTGAGTGAATAGTAGTTGTCGATGCCTCCCTTGGCGAAGACGCTCACCTGCGCGTCTTCGTGGTAATATTCAACCTTTGCATTGGCAAGATAGCAGAGCATAGGGTTGTCCCATCCGCGACTGCGGACCATACCGTCAAGAGAAATGGTCACATCGCCTGCTGTGAATGAATGTCCAGTCGCGAAACTGTTCCACCATTTGCCGGAGAACGGCGCCTCGGACTCTTCCTCAATGTCGAAGTCATAGCCGTGATAACTTTCGTAGCAGCCGGTCGCGCCGACAGAGAACATTCCGGTCCACCACTCCCTCTCTTCAGTATATTTCAGCATCGCCGAGAACTTTCCGTCTTGGAAAGGGTGCACTGAGTAGGGGGACGACGTCACCTGAAGCTTGAGGCTGCTGCATTCGTTAGGCGCTGCCCAGCCGATTGACGCTCCCCACTGATAGGCGGAGTTTTCGTTCCAGAATTTTGATGAAAGGTCGAAATGGCAGTCAACGTCATTCGCGTCATATTCGGTGAGCGCGTATGCCATGACGTCCTTTCCAACGGTGAAATCCCACGCTCCAGCGTTCTCCGTTTCGAGCGTGTAGGTCAGAGTCGCCCAGTCGAGCCACGTGCTCTCATCGCTGTGGAAGGAGTTTTTGTAGAGCGGTGTCAACTTGTCATCCGGAGACAGCAGACTCCAATCCACGCCCAGCCAATGGTTGGAGATGGAGTAGGAAAAGCCTTTTCCGAATTCACCGTCAATGAATGTGTAGATTGATGTGTTGCTGAAGCTGAAATCGAATTCTCCCGCGCCCTTCTGGAGGGGAAAATAAGGATTCGCGTCAAATCTGGTGGTCGCATTGACCTCCAATGTGCCTTTTTCGGAGCTAACCTCTTGAGCGGAGGCAGCCAACCCACATAGTGTAGCGGCAGTAATTAAAACTATGAGTCTTCTCATTTCTCATAAAAAGAAATTTTAATTAAACATACGATGTGGCTGCCTAATTGCCGCAATCGTTGATGCAAGGAAGGCTTTTGGCCGGTCCCTCCGACCTCACCCACACTTTTGCGGGCGCAAAGATAAATAAATAGTTTATAAAACAGCGGCTTTTATCTAAAAATTGTACTTCGTAGCAGCTATTTTTATAGGAATGGGCAGTAATATGTTTCAGTGGGCGCTATAATCTCCGAATAATTACAAACGATTGGCGACGAGCAGGTCGCAGAGGACGCTGATGTCGGGGACTACGAAATCGGGGGCGTGGAACTCGGGTGCGGGCGCACGGCCGGCTGTGGTTTTGTCGGCGGAACCTTTCACCGCGCAGAGGCAGGCTGCCTCGTCGGCTGCGACCTTGCGGGCGGTTTCGAGCGTGGTCTCGCCAGAGAGGACGAGGACCCCTACGGCTCCGGCGTTGTAGGCCATTGCGGTGTCGGTGTAAATACGATCACCGGTCATCACAATTTCATCGGGCCTGAGGTTGTGCCTTTTCATTATTCCCGTGAGCATATTCGGGTCAGGCTTGCCGAGGGTGATGTCCGGGCGGCGTCCGGTCGCGTGCTCTATGCAGGCGCAGAGAGAGCCGCAGTCTACGAGCACGGTCGGTTTGTCGGTCGGGCAGACGCGGTCGGGATTTGTGGCGATGTAGGGGAGTCCCTGTGATGCCCACCACGCGGCGCGGCATAAACGCGAGTATTCCAGAGTCGGGTCAAAGGCAACCACAAGCGCGTCTGGACGGTCATCGGAGGAGTCGGTGCAGGCTTCGAAACCGGCCTTCTCAAACTGTGACACCATGCTTGGAGTCCCGAGGAGAAACAATCTGTGCACCATTGGGTAATGTGCCTTCAGATAGTCGATTGCGGCAAGCGAGGTTGTGTAGACATTGTCTTCGCTCGTCTCGATTCCCATCCCCTCAAGTTTGGCTACATAGTCGGCGACTGATTTGGTCGGGTTGTTCGTGAGGAAAGAGTAGCCTATGCCGTTTTCCCTCAGCCTCCGGAGCGTGTCAATGGTGTAGGGAAAAAGAGTAGAGCCCATATATATTGTCCCGTCCATGTCGAAGGCGATGTGCCTCACCTTCCGGAGCTTCGCCCTGTCCTCCTCTGATAGATGTCCTGTGTCTTTGTGCAAATATTCTGTCATGATTCTGTCAAATATCGCAGGCCCTACGGTCATCGCCGCACGGTTGCCCGGATGCAAAGATAAGACATATAGAATTAATATGGAATCGAACTGGCATAAAAAGCGTACGGCTCCTGATTCACACCGGGAGCCGTACAATTCTAACCTAAAACTTAACCTATGAAAAAACTATTCGGGCGAAAGACTTTGCAATGTCTGTGCCAAACTTGTTCATAATGGTTCATGTTATTTCAAAAAATCGATTTTTTTTAAACTTTTGAACGTTGCTATTGATACATCAAAATTGGTTGACGCTTCCTTAGAAAAGTTTGAGGATCTCAGGCACGTCATGGATAGATTCGACTTCAAATACTCTGTCCGAGATTGGCATCTCCGCGAGTTCGTGCGCCCAAACCATTTCGTGCGGGACATGTATCGCACGGCCCCCGATTTCAATCACCGGGACGATGTCGGACTTCACCGAGTTGCCGACCATAATGAGTTCTTCGGGACTTATGTCGAATTTCTGGCAGAGTTCAAGGTAGTTTTGCCTATCCTTGTTTTCAAGTACCTCTATATGGTGGAAGAATCTTGACAGGCCGCTTTTCCTATATTTGCTTAGCTGCTCAGTCAGGTCTCCCTTTGTCGCAACAGCGAGTTCGTATCCCATGTCGCGGATTTGCCCGAGCACTTTTTCCACGCCGTCGATCATTTCAAACCTGTGATATGCCAGATCCGTGATGATCCGCTTTATTCCGAAATAGATTTCCTCGCTGAGGTTTCCTCTGCAAAGTTCGATGGCCGTGTCAAGCATTCCCAGCATATATGTTTTGGAGCCGTAGCCGAAAATCGGTATGTTCCCTTCCTGCCTCGTCCAAAGAAGCTGCTGTACGGAAGCCGCATCCGCCTCGTGGTGAAGCAGTGCCGCAAATTCCTTCTCAGCGTTTCTGAAATAGCCCTCGTTTTCCCAGAGCGTGTCGTCAGCGTCGAAAAAGATTATTTTCTTTGTCATGCTATTCCCTCCGCGCTTATTCCTTGACTTTCTTTTCGTTGCCGAGACTCTCAGCCGTTGTGAGGCTATCGCTGCCCTGTACATCCGTGCTGTCGGAAATTGTCTTTGTCTGGACTTCAACAGGCTTTATCGTGATGATCCGAATGTCTTTGATCGGTCTATCACGTCTGTCGGTCGGTGCGGAGGCAATCTTGTCGATGACATCGAGACCGTCAACAGTTTCCCCGAACACCGTGTATTGACCGTCAAGGTGGATGCAGTTCATCTCGTCCTGGACGATGTAGAACTGTGAGCCGCTTGAAGACTTGCGCGGATTTGCGATGTCACCGCGACGTGCTGCAGCGAGGGCTCCTTTCTTGTGGTAATATTCGCTGACGAACTCTGCGGGGATGGTGTAGTCCGGCCCGCCCTGTCCGTAGAGTTCGACCTTTGAGCTGTCTCGTGTATATGGGTCACCAGTCTGGATCATGAATCCGTTGATTACGCGGTGGAAAAGCAGGCTGTCGTAGTAATGCTCGGCTACGAGTTTGCAGAAATTGTCCCTGTGTTTCGGGGTTTTGCTGTAGAGTTTCACTCGGATTGTTCCCTCCGTCGTGATGATGTCAAACTCCGGTTCGCTGTTTTGTACCATAATTATACTGTCTTTTTGTTCGTCTGCAACCGTCTTCCCGCGCTTATGATTGCCGCAGGAGGCAGCACATAAGCATATAGTTATGGCTGCCGCTAAGATGATCCCTGTTTTTCTCATATATGGCTTTCTGATTGTTCGGAGGGACTCTCCTCCGGATTTTGACGTGCAAAGTTATAAAAAACGGACGTCCCCGCAAGCGGCGGGTCATTAAAATTATGTAAAAATGATTAATTTTGTGACCTGATTCCATATACCGCGCCTGCGGACATCGGGGCGGTGTCATATTTTTAGTGACCAGAATGGCAAAAAATCCTTTGAAACAACTAGCGGGAGAGACCGCCGTCTACGGGCTCAGCACAATACTAGCCCGTATAATCAATTTCCTTTTTGTCCCGTTCTACACGAGACTGCTTACGACCGCGGACTATGGTGTCGTGACGGAATTCATGGCCTACATAGCCGTGCTTCAGGTGGTTCTCGTCATGGGGCTGGAGACCGGGTGTTTCCGCTTCGCCAACAAGGAAGGCGCGCAGCCGAATCGAGTCTATTCCAGTGCGCTGACGATGGTGAGCGGAGTGAGTCTCGCGTTCTTTGCCCTGATGGTCGTCTTCGCCAGACCCCTGGCCCATCTTTTGGGATATGATGGTTATGGCAGCTGCATGATTTATATGGGAGGAATCCTTGCCCTCGACAGCATCACGGCCATACTCTTCGCAAAACTTCGGCAGGAACACCGTGCTGTCAAGTTCGCAGTGTTCAAGACCATGAAGATCTTCATCGAGACGGGTGCGAACATACTCCTGTTTTTCCCATTCGTCTCTTTTTGTACACGCCGGGCCGATGCTCTCGGGGTCGAGGTCTCACAACTCACGCCTTCGGATGTCTGGCTGCTGCATTTCGTAAGCCCGACTCCCGATTTCAGTTATGTTATTTTCGCCATTCTGCTCAGTTGCATTGTCTGTGGGCTGCTCTTCATCCCGGATTTGCTTCGGCTCAACTTCGATTTTGACGGCAGGCTTCTGCGTCAGATGCTGGTGTATTCGCTTCCGCTGATGGTCGCGGCGCTTCCCGGCATAGTCAACGACTTTCTCGACCGCATTCTCTTCCGTTTCCTCGACACGAATGCGGAGCAGTGGCAGTCCAGCCTCGGCATATTCCAGGCGGCGGTGAAGCTTGCGGTCATCATGAATCTCTTCATTCAGATGTTCCGCTTCGCCGCCGAGCCGTTTTTCTTCCAGCGTGCCAAGGATAAGGGCAGCAGGGAACTCTACGCGAGGGTGATGGAGCTTTTCACGGCTTTCTGCGCTCTTGTGTTCCTCGGAGTCATATTCTACATAGACATCATCTCCCTTCTTCTCGGACGTGATTTTCGCAGCGGTGTGGGAGTTGTTCCGATAATGCTTCTCTCATACATGGTTTTGGGCATGCTCTTCAACGTGTCGATGTGGTATAAGCTCTCCGGAAAGACGAACATGGCGATATGGATTACTTCCGCCGGGCTTTTGGTCACGCTCATCGTCAACCTCGTCTTCATGCCGAAATATTCCTATTGGGCTGCGGCTTTCGGGCACCTCGCTAGTTATGTGACGATGTTCATCATCAGCGCTGTCCTCGGTCAGAAGTACTATCCCATCCCTTACCGATGGGGCCGCATTCTCGGCACTCTGACCCTGATGTTACTCTTCTACGGCCTCGCGACCCTTGTCGACACGCAGCTCTTCCATTTCGCCGGCTGGGACACCGACCGCCACCTTCTCTGGTGGAAACTCGGCGTTCACACCGTCCTTCTCGCCGGCTATCTTGCCTCTGCATGGGCATTGCTCCGCAAGGGAATACCCGTTGGCGACAAAACGGCAGCCTGAATCATTGGAGACTGCCGAAAGCAGAAAAATGGCGATTGAAATATAAAAAAGAGAGGGTGACCTTCAAGCCCGTCTGGACTATTCAGTCACCCCCTTTTTAATGCAGGCAAATCCGTAAGCCGGGTTCTGTTTTAATCTGTCATTTATCTTCGCAACCTACCCCTCGGCAGCGGGCGGGCAGCCCTTGATTACCGATATATTTGGTCTTGCAGGTCCCGGACCCGTACCCCGAACGCGTCGCCGCGACCGGTCGTGAGCTCTTGCCTCACGTTTTCACCCTTGCTGCGGTCGGGCCGTTCCCGTAGGCGTGCCCGTGCCTTTGATGCAGCGGTTATTTTCTGTTACGACGGTCATAAAGTTGCCTCCATCAGTGCTTTCCACTGCGGGATGCCCTGTCCTGCCCGGACTTTCCTCACCCTTTCGGGCGCGACAGAAACGATTTGCCTGTTATCTAGACCCCTCCCGTCTATTTCTTATATCCAGCCTTGCGCTCGCGGCGGTTATTGCGGGCCTCGATGCGGTGAACTTCTCGTTCGAGAGCTGGAGTGATGTCCACGCAGTGCTTGTGGCACTGGGCCGAGAGCGTGTACATACGGCCTATGCAGAAGTTTGAGTGCGTGCAGCCGCTGCAGTGGTTCTCGTCTGCCTTGAGCTTGTTCACGAAGTCAGGGTCTTCAAGCACGGCGCGCCCCATCTGAAAGAGCGGGAATCCGTTTTCGAGTACCTTTCGCGCGTCCTCGCCGGTCGTTACGCCTCCGACATAGATAAACGGATAGTCCGGCATCGCGGCCTTGAACTTTAGCGCATCCTCCAGGAAGAACAGATGCCTGAAAGTTTCGGTCGGGCATACGGCCCATGCACCGAGGTACAGTCCTATCTTGAGCCACCAGAAGGATTTGGGCATATAGTGCGCGAATACCTTAGTCGGGAACTCTCCGCGCATCACGTACATAGGGGCGCGGCTCACGAAACCGCCGGACAGCGTGATGGCATCGACCCCGAGCCTGCGCAGCTCCTTCGCCACTTCAATAAGCTCGTTGACCTCCTGCCCGCCCCTGAACCCGTCGCGTGTGTTCAGCTTTGCCGTCACCGCAATCTTTCCTTCCGCAGCCTTCACCACCTCGCGGATGCACTCGCGCATAAAATTCATCCTGTTGTCGAGGCTTCCGCCGTAGCGGTCGTGACGTCGGTTCGTGTAGGGAGAGAGGAACTGGGAGATGAGATAGCCGTGCCCGGCATGAATTTCCACAGCGTCAAACCCTGCCTTAATCGCGAGCCGGACCGCCTCGCCATAAGATTTCACGACGAAATCGATGTCCTCCTGCGTCATCTTCCTGTAGAAGGTAGGGGAGTAGAGGTTGAACCCGTTTACTGCTCCGATTGGGGTCTGCCCGCAGGTGCGTCTATGGGTCATGTTCCCGCAGTGGCCGAGCTGGATACTGGCCTTCGCGCCCTCCTCATGAACCGCGTCCGTGAGCCTTTTGAGCTCCGGAACAATCTCCTCGCGCATCCAAAGCTGCGAGTCGAAACTGATGCCGCTCTGACATACAGCCGCATACGCCACGGTCGTCATACCTATGCCTCCGTGCGCCACCGCCTTGTGGTAGTTGAAGAGTTCCTCGGTAGGGGCGTTGTCCTTTCCCATCCCCTCGAACGCCGCCGAACGTATCGTTCTATTCCTCAACTCAATGGGTCCGAGTTTATAAGGCGTGAATATCTCACTCATATTTTGTAATTTATCTCAATCAATTTATCTCAATCAATTTATCTCAATCATTCCATAGATGATTTGAAGCAGATTTTTGAGGATAGATTTATTCTTGAAGAGGGAGCATACCGGGGTATGTGACCGATGAAAGAATAAATATAGACCAAAAAGATATTCAAATCACCATATATATGGTATCAGATTTTTCTTATGAAGAGAGGTATATTCCTCCCCGAATTCCTCCTCATATTTTTCCGTCAGCGACTTCGCCCTCGGCCCGAGGTTCGCGAACGTCCACACCGCGAAGAGCAGGCCCGCCGGCGACCACGTGAGTATCGCGTATCCGATCCATTCCACGAGTTCCCCGAAATAGTTTGCGCTCGTAACGTACTTGTACATGCCCTTTTTGGGAATATAATGCTTTGTGTCGCCCGGCTTGCGGAGATTGCGGATGACATGGTCCGAATAGAGGTTTATTGACATTCCCGTGAAGAAGATGACCGTTCCGATGATGAAACGCGGGTCGCGGAACCATGTGATGGTGTAATATCCTTCGGGTGCCTGTGATTCCATGACTCCTGGGATACCGAAAATCCAACCTGCTATGAGAAAGGAATTTACTGTGTTAAAAACCATGCCCATGAGCATTATGGCAATAGGTGTTGTGCTCTTTCCTCTCATCAAGAGCGGGAATATGAACGAACGCTGGAAGTAGTGCAGCAGGAAAAGTCCGGCCATGAAATAGAGCACTCCCGTGCAGTTGCCGTTCACGATGCCGTCGATGCCCTGACCCGCTCCTGGACCGGCAAGGGCAAATTTAAGCGTGTAGTATAGAAGGTAGAAAAAGGCCGGTGCTTCCATGATTATCCACGCCGCCTTGTTGGGAATCGTTGGACCCCACTTGCTGTTGGAAAGGTAGCCGTAGCCCGCCTTGAAATAAAATAGCATTATGAATACAAAGACAGCCAGAACTGCCATGATGGTCATAATGGTGTAATACAAATTCATAACCGAAATCCATTGCCCCGCTGTCGCAAGTTTTTTTTAATGCTGCGAAATAATGTTCCGTGAACATTACGGGAGATGCAAAACCGTGCAAAGTTAATAAATTATTTTTATTCCATTTTCAGACCGCGCCGGCAGGAGTTGTCGCGGAGTGACATGTGGTCGATAATGTGAAAAAAAATCTCTCTGAGAATTGAACCGTGGAGAACTATGTTGCGGTTGATCTGTCCGAAAAACAAGAAAAAGAGGCTTGACTAATTAGTCAGCCCCTCCCTGTAGGCTTTGTAACAAGGCCTCACAGCCCCTTGAAAATCAGCGTGCCGGAGATTGCCGTTCAGTTTAGCGGACTGGACTCAAATTCATCGTTGCCACCGCCGAGGTCCACTTCGACTCCCCAGTCATTGACAGAAATGTCGCCGCTGTCAAGCTTGTCTTTCCCGATTGTGAGATTGTAGGTGTAATGCTTGCCGGCCTCGAATGCAGGACGACCGGTGACGTATAACTCTGCTTTGTCCTCTTCATTACCAGGCTTCCAACATACTGTGATTTTCAAGAATCTGGCAGATGTATCCCCATCGCAAGGGACAACTATGGCGTTGAAGCTGCCCTTGCCATTCTGGTAGGCGGTGTCATACGGTCCCGGCATTACATCCACCGCGTCACCGCTTCCTGTGCCGTCCGCACTGACGATGCTGTATCCGGACTGGATGCTTTCCACTCTGATTATGTAGATGTCTTTATCTGCAAACTCTCTTTTCACCCTGTCCTTATCCACATTGACCGTGACAAGGGCCATCTTGCGGTTCATCACAAGTCTGAGCTTATGGTCAGATGGAATATTGTCCTTCGAGCCGCAGACATATTCCCCGGTCATAAAATCAGCCCTTGCGAAACTTCCTACTGTAGCCTGTTCGCCATTCGACTCCCGCTGGTCGGTCGGAAGGGTGAAACCATCCTTGGACGATGCTGGATACCAGGCTTTGTAGGTGACAGGAGCCTTCCAGACGAGGTAGTCGGTATCCGGCACAGGATTCCAGACTTCTCCGTCAAACCTGTATGTAACGGTCTTCTTTGCCTGTCTGGCAGAATTGTCTATCATGGAGACAGCAATCTCATCCCCCAAGAACTTCCCTGCGGGGCCGTTGAACTTCGTCTGCTCCTCGGCTGTGCCGGACGGATTGGTCTTGGTCAGCGCACCCACAGACGCTTCTATGCGTACCGCTTCCGGGTCGGTGGCCCAGGAATGTCCTGCTGACGGGCTCTTGGTACATCCTGTCAACAAGATGCCTCCAATCGAGAGTAATGTGATAATGTTGTTTTTCATTCTCGTTCCTCCTTATTCAGTTTCAAGTATTCCGTCATCGGGATTCTCCCACTGGTGCTCTTCCCAGGAACCGGCGGAGAATGTCCCAGTATGAACCGCATCCTTTCCTACTTTAATGGTAAGCCTGTAGGCTGTGTTGCCATTGAAAGTCATTTCCGTCTCAGATGTCCAGGCGTATGCTAACGGCTCTCCGCTCAGTTTGAAGCTGACCTTGAAGTCGCCGGCGGCCACGGTCTGCGGCACAATGATGCCTTCATAGACGGAAGTGCAGTTGCCGGTCTTATCCGCAGCGGGATTCCAGGCTACATTGTAAGGCTTGATGTCAGAAGCCGCAGTCCCAGACTCCACAGTGAATGAAGTGTAGCTGGTGGTGCCTCTGATCTTGAAATCACGCGCCGTTCCGGAAATCACCACATCGCTGATGATGTCCTGGGCCGGAACCCCGGAAACATTGAACTCCGTGCCGAGCTTGAACGTTACCGTGAGCCGGGCCAACAGATGCGTAAACGCAAACGAAAGCTTGCCGTCCTCGCCAAGCAGCTCGCTGACCGGTTTCAGCCCGGATGCCCAGCCCAGATAGTCGGAGCTGCTGTCATCATTGCTCTGCTCGGCCTGCACCTCAAGAGCAACACCGCTCTGCCCATAGTTGATATCGTCAACCGACACCAAACTCTCAAGACCAACTGACGGGGCTATGGCGTAGACAAGAACCGTCGCATCGGACTTGCTCCAGAGAAGCGTCTTGTCCGATGCCCAGCCGCTCTCACCCCTTTTGAATACGGTGTTGGAATAGGTGTACTTGCTTGCCGGGCTTTTGTCGTCTTCCACGAGAAGGTCGAATTTCGTGAGATTATCTGTGGTGTAGGTACCCTTGGTTGTGACCACTTCCGGACTCACGCGGATGATGCGGTCCTCAGGAAAGCTGCTCTCTGACTGGGACTGCACGGACTGCTTGCTGCACCCTGCCGCCAAGGCGAGTGCAAGGGCGGCACCGCAGATAGTGGGCGTAGCGAATATGTCAGTTTTGTGTATCATCGGTTTTAACTGTTACAGTGATATCGGAATAATCGTAGTTGTCTGATCTGACTTTTTTGTTTTCAGAACTTGGACTTTCAATATGGCCGACCTTTTCTCCGCTGAGGCTTGTATCGGTCTGCTTGTCTATTGTGCACACGCATTTTTTGAAAGTCACATTGCTGTAGTCTGCTCCGATGGCAATTCCTGTATTGGAAACGTTATCACTATCCTTCTTGATCGAGCCGTCGAACTGACATTCATTGAACTTACCTTTGCTATCATATAATCTGCCTACAAGACCTCCGCAATTATTACCGGTGACGGTAATAGTCCCTTTCACGGTGCAATTAGAGAATTCGTGATCTTCATTGCCAAACCAACCGCAAAGACCTCCGACACATACAGAGCCCTTCACTGAAGCATTAGCAGAACAATATTTGACAGTGCTTTTCCGAGTTTGGACATTAACGACAATTCCTCCGACGTTCCGAGTACCGACAATTTCACCCGAAAGAAAATGACAATTGGAAACGGTGCTGCTCGTAATGCTGCCGGCCAGTCCTCCGACATTTGCCTCTCCACTCACATTGACGCTCGCAGTGCAGTTCTCCATCGTAGAAGAATTATCAAGATCACCCACGATTCCCCCTGCATAACTACTGCTTGTCTTTACTGACCCGGAACAAATCCTTACGTTTTTGACACTTCCAGATTTAATACAACCAAAGAGTCCGGCCTCATTTGTCGTTTCTACCTTCAATCCGAAAATTTCGTGATTGTTTCCGTCAAAATTCCCTTTGAACGCTGTCATGTATGTTCCAATCGGAGTCCAATCTTTATCGGCGAGGTTAAAGTCCTCGCTCTGAATGAAATACTTGCCTTCGTAGGCTTCACCGCCGTTCACCTGCTGCGCCAGATAGGCGAGCTGGGCAGGGGTTGCGATGAGGTATGGATCATCTTCAGTGCCGGTGCCTCCGGCAAATTTTGAGGCGACTGTACCATCCCAGACAATGCCTTTGAGCTGCGCTTCGCCGCCTGGAAGCGTAGTCCCGCTGTCGGTAGTCCAATCGTCCACGCTGACAACATCAGCAACCTCGATCTTGTCCTTGCCGAGGCGCATCTTCATCTCGTAGGCGCATCCCGACTTAAGACCGCCAGAAACAAGCCCGGTTGAAGGCACAACATAATTGAGGAGAGTATTATCCGACATCTTGACTTGCAGCATCCTGGCTCCGGCTTTCTGTCCGTCGCCAGGGAAGAATATGCCTTCCCACTTGAGGTCTGAGACCTTGTGAAGCTTTATATCCAGACCGGCCGCATCACTGGCGGCCGCGACAGTGCCTCTGACAAAGGAAGTAACATCGGCAGAACCCTCAGTGGCATTGAGGACAACCTTGGATAAGGTGCCGAGCAGCACAGCCTCGCTGATGGTCACATCGGATGCGAACTGGCTGCCCTTCTCGAAAGTGAAGGTCAACTTCACAAGACTGTGATAGAAAGAGATCAGAATCTTCCCGTCAGATGAAAAGGAAACGCTCCTGCTTGCATCCGGAATCAAGCCGTGATTCCCCCAGCTGACCAGGTCCGCAGCCAGAGTGCCTTGGCTTTGATCGGAAGGAATGGAAAACTCCACCGTGGTCGGATCATCCTGCCCTTCCACATACGGAGCGTAGGCATAGACCTTGGCCGCGTCCTTGGAGTTCTTCCAGAGCATCTGCTCCTCAGGAGCCCAATCACTTTCCGACTTGGTCCACTTGACATTGGATTTGGTGTAAATGCCTCCACCATAGTCTATGAACAGGCCGAGGGTCGTCCCGGAATATTCACGGCTGCTTGTCCCGTCCGCACGGGTCAGCGGGTCGCCGGCATTGGCCGCTATGCGCACCACCCCGTCCTCTGGGAAACCGGTCGGCGTCTCAATGGTCGTCATCTTGTCGCACCCTGCCGCCAGGGCGAGTGCAAGGGCTGCGCCGCAAATAATCGGCGCCGCGAATATGTTAGTTTTGTGTATCATCTCATTTAACTGTTACTTCGATTCCGATATAATCATCACTTTTACTGCCGGCTTCCCACCCATTTAAAGCCATGTAGGTCTGCGTGTCTATCGTGCACACGCATTTAGAGAAAGTCACAGCGCTTTCGTTATAGCCAATGGCAATTCCCGTATTGGAAACGGTGCTGCCATCCTTCTTAATCGAGCCTTCGAACTGACAACTTTCGAACGTTCCGATGCTACTAGATAAATAGCCTACAAGACCTCCGCAAGAGTTCTCGGTGACGGTAACGCTCCCTTTCATGGTACAATTATAGAATTTGTGATTTCCATTACCAAACCAACCGCAAAGGCCTCCGACCTTCTCTGTTCCCTTCACCGAAGCATTAGTAGAACAGCCGCGGACAGTGTTTTTATCAGCTTGGGTATAACCGACATTGCCGACAATTCCTCCGACACTCTCGCCACCGTCAATTTCACCCGAAAGGAAATGACAATTGAGAATAGAACCATTAATGATATAACCAACCACTCCTCCGACATTTGACTTTCCACTCACATTGACGCTCGCAGTGCAGTTCTCAATCCGACAGCCTTCATAAATGTGCCCCGCGATTCCTCCTGCTGCGCTATCATGAGCATCATTGTCTGTCCTCACCGAGCCGGAACGAATATTCACGTTCTTGACACTTCCACCCGAGATACGCCCAAAGAGTCCTGCATAATACGGGGAACCGTCCACATTCAAGCGGAGGATATCGTGATTGTTTCCATCAAAGTGCCCTGAAAAACAGCCCTCAAACTTCCCGATTGGTGTCCATCTTTTGTCAGCGAGATTAAGGTCATCGGTGAGTCTGAAGTACGTGTTTTCGTAGCTGTACCCATCGTTCACCTGCTGAGCAAGATAGGCGAGCTGGGCGCAGTTGTTGATAAGGATCGGCTTGTCTTCAGTTTTGCCAAGTTCGCTGCCGTCCGCATCTTGAGTGGCGAAGGCAGTGGCGGTCTGGCCGTCCCAGGTGTCAACAGGATCGGTCTCACCGACCTCATCGATAGTTTGATTCGTCCAGTTGTTCACTGTGATGCTGCCGATTTTGGCGGAGGTCTTGCCGACAATCAGGTCGAACGTGTAGGACTTCCCGGCGATAAGTTCAGGAAAGCCGATGACCGAAATTCCCTGATATCCGCTCAGGTCCACACCGTCTCTATACACAGAAAGATTGACGAACCTGCCGTCGCTGTTTTCATCTTTGGCATTTGGACTTACTATGGCGCTGTAGGTATAGCCCACTTTTCCCTTGCCTGTCGTGACGACATTGCCGTCCTTGTCCTGAAGCAATGGCTCTGTCACCTCGTTATCATAAACACCCTCCTCAGTCTTCTTTCCGCATATACGGACGTCTCGAATCTCATCCGTCTCCTCATTATACTCATCATTATATTTCAGAACCTTGATCCTCACCAATGCATTCTTCCTAAAAAGATCCACTCTGAGAGCCCGGTCATCTGGGATGGACGCGAGCATCACGGTACCTTCCATATAGTCCGCAGCCGCCAGTTTGTCTTTAGTGTCCTGGTAATCGGGGATTCCCGTGTAGTCCGCCGGGTATTTGGCGGTGAAAGAGAGGTCTTTCTTGTCCCACTTGAGGTACTCGTCCGCGTTCTCGGGAGTCCAAGCGCCGCTCTGGAGTCTATAGACCACGGTCTTGCCGGCGTTTGTGATGGAGATACGGTCGCCATCGTTGAATTTCTTCTGTTCTTCCGTGGAGCCGAGAGGGTTGCTCTTGGTCATAGTCCCTACTGCCGCTTCGATGCGCACGGCTTCGCTGTCTAAAAGATAGGGCGACATATCTTCTTTCTGGCACGCGGCGAATATCGAAAGCGCTGCCGTTGCCGATAATAACAGTTTCTTCATAGCCTAATCCGTTTCAAGGTCCTTGGAATCTCCTGCGCTGATCCACGCTTTTGCAGATATGTCTTCCGACAATTGTGCTTCATCCTTTCCGACGACAAGAGGCAGAACATATTCCTTTCCCAGCTGGAAAAAGAAGTCCGGGCCGAGCTCTGCGGTGTAGGTGTATGGCTTTTCGGAAGCATAGAAAGACAAGGTGAAACTCGTCATTGACTGAGGCACCACGATGCACTCGAATGTGGCCTTGCAGTTACCCTCCGTGTCATTGGCCGGGGCCCAGGCGGATTCGTAGGCCTTAATGGCTTTCCTGGTGTCGTCTATGGCGGAAATGCTCCAGTCTCCGGAGTCCGTCATCTTTACGGCCGCATCCCCGTTGAAACCGTTGACCATGAGCTCGTTTGCGGGATTTGTGGCAGGCACTCCGTTGTGGTTGAACTCTGTGCCGAATGTGAGTTGTATTTTAAGAAGAGACATTGCATGGCGAAAAGCCACCTTAAGGCGTCCCGCGTCATCGAAATCCAAGGTGTTGCCGTTTCTTGTCACATCGCCTTTTGAGCAGAGCAGGAGGTCGGATGCCGTGCTTTCTAAGGTCTGGTTCGCCTCCACGCTGAAATTGAACACGGGCTCGTTGAGGTCGTCCGGAATGGAACAGTCTCTCGTTGAAAGAACCGGAGACACGGCAAGAAAAGTGAACGCAGCCGTGCTGCCTTCCCAAAGCATCTGTTTAGCCGGTACCCATTCGCCTGTAGAAGAGTTCTTTGTGAACGTGGTGTTCGTGTAGCTGTACTTGGTGCTTGCACTCTTGACAAAGAGGTCGAAGCTTTTGAGAGTCTCGGTCGTGCAATAGCCCTTTGTCGCTGTAACGTCTGCCGTGACTCTTACGACGTTGTCCGGCGGCGTCTGTGGGGCTGATGTCTTGGAGCACGCGGCAAATGCAGCCGCCACCGTCAGCAAGATTAGAAATTGTCTTATTTTCATGTCTGAATATGTTTAAAACTTAGTCCACAGCTTCTCCGCCTTCGATTTCGGCACCATTTTTCCATTCGTTGATTTTCACGTCGCCGAGGTCAATCTGGTTTCTTCCGACCACAAGCCTGATGGTGGTGTATTTGCCTTGTGCAAGCTCAAAATCAGTCTGGCTGGTGTAGGTGAAGTCTTTCCCATCGATTCTCACTACAACGGTGTTGATTCCGTCCTGCGGGATGATCACGGAAGTGTATTGCGTGTTCTCGGTGATTTCCGAGATCTCCATTACACCGCGGGTCGCTGATGGCGTTACGGCCTTTGTGAGGTAGTTCAAAGTGCCTTCAGTCGCGACATTCTTGAGCTCCACTGCGCTGACTTCCGGCTTGTTGCCTCCCCATTGGTTGCGGAAGCTGAGTTCAATGATGACTTTTGCCATGATATGGTCAAAAGTAAGACCCACCGGATTGTTTTCGGCGATTTTCCCGTCAAGTTCGGTTGCGACAAGAATGTCGCTTTCAGTCTGCTTGGCAGGGTCAACAGAGCATGCAACCTTCGTGAGGTCAGCTTCTGCAGCCTTGTCCGCAGGATACACTCCGATGAAGTAGTGCTTGTCCTTGAGGTTTTTCCACAACATCTGTGGAGCGGCAGTCCATTTCCCGTCTGTCCCGAGAGTGTTGATGGCGTTGTTCACGACGCGTTCACCGGCTGCAGGGACAGCATTCGGAGTGCCCACCCAGGCATAGACGCTGATTTCATCCCCGTTGGCAAAAGTCTGGGAGCCGTCTTCGGCGGTTGTGACTTTTGTCGCGATGCTGGTAGACACCGTGATGAATTCAGGAGTCGCCTCGCTGACGGTCACGTTTTTGTTGCAGCTGCCAAATGCGAGCACTGCCGGCAGGACTGCAATGAAAATGTTTTTTTTGTTCATTGTGTTTTGGGTATGATATATTTGTTAAAATCATATTGTGTCCGGGTCGGTGATTTCGCCAGCGTAGGTCCATCCTTCGGTCCAGTTGCCGATGACGTGTCCGCTAAGCCTCATGAAAGGTCGGAGCTCACTGAATTTCAGGCTAATCAGATATTTGCCGGAAACATTCATCCTCGGCGATTCCAACATAGTCTCATGTTCAGTTCCGTCGGGAAAGTGAAGCTTCATCGTGATGATGGAATATTCCCTGCCGTCGACAGTCGGCATGACCCGGAAGATTTCACTGCGGCGTTCATTGTCTGAAAGTCTTACGTCCGGGATGACAGATTCTTTTGCTGTGGACGATGTCAGGCCGTACTGGCCTTCGGCGTTCCTTTTCAACGGGAAGAGACATTCGGAAGAATTGACGACGGTGATGTCCAGACTAAGCCCTTCCGGCGCCCCTTCAATTTCTATCGCAAATTCGCTGAGAATCCGGTGCGCGGACATTTGGACTTCAGTCACTCCATTGTCGGAGTTGTCAATGCGGGCGTCTTCCGAGCCGAAGTATGCGTGGAACGGGCTTGTCCCGCCGTTGAGGCTGATGCTCAATTCGTCTTGGGTCGCCTGGTCGGGGCCGAACCTGAACGGCTCGGCGAGATTCACAAACAGGGTCGCCGCGTAGTCTCCTGTCTCAAGCGGAAACAGTCGGCTTCCGAGTTCACGTGCATCGCCGCAGGAGAAGTTCACCTCTTCGGCTCCTGTGGCTGCATTGAAAATCAGCAGGTTTTCTTTTGTGACTGCCGTAGCCCTGTCGTCCTTATCTGCCCAGTCAGCCGAAACGGCCAGTCCGGAGTCGCCGGGATGAACTGAAATGTTGCATGAGGCGAGGCCGATGACCGCCATTACCGTGAGTGCTATATTTCGAGATGTTTTCATTGTCTTTTCCGAATGTGTCTTGTTTCTTACCGACAGCAGTCCTTGCAATATGGGCATCTGCACTTGTCGCAGTCGTCCCACACTTCTGGAGTCTTCGGCTCTTTGCTCTTCTGTTTCTCTTCTGCCGCTGTCTCCGC
Source organism: Bacteroidales bacterium UBA6346 (assembly GCA_002438905.1). Taxonomy (GTDB): domain Bacteria; phylum Bacteroidota; class Bacteroidia; order Bacteroidales; family UBA932; genus Cryptobacteroides. The sequence continues at coordinate 2,223 of DJSA01000079.1, read as the reverse complement.
CGTTGTATTTGTTCCGGCCCCTGAAGCTCCAGCGTCATCGAGTCCGCTTTCCTTTCCGCTTTCTGACGCATTCTCTCTGCCGCGTCCCCCAAATTCGTAGATGAGCCGCACGGACGTGTCCCAGACAAAATTGGACTTATGGCCGGAATGGACGATTCCGTCGATTTTTGCTCCTGTCAGGCCTATGATACCAGTTGTAATTCCAATTTTCAGATGCTCGATGATTCGGTAGGAGGCCTGAACGTCGGCACCATAGCCGAAATGCCAGTCGTTTTTCTCTTTCGCTATGAACGGAGAGGCGTCTGCAACACGCATGACTTCGGACCTGCTTCCGTACAGAGCCACCTTCGGCGAGAGTTCGAGAGCCCATCCGCTTTGTCTTGTCGTGGAGAAAAGTCCGAGGATATTGAAATTGAAGCGCGCGCCATACTGCTGAAGGAAGGATGTCGTCCTTATGTCCGAAAATTTCAAGCAGTCCATCCCGAGTACCGAGCCATAGTATCTCACACCGTCGGAGCCGAGCCAGTTGCCGTCTGAGGCGCAGCATTTCCCTGCCTCCATTGTCGTCTGTCCGTATCCGATGAATGCTTCCAGGGAATAGAGCTCATTGAAACGGTAGCCTCCGAAGGCAGTCGCACTCCATCCGGCATGAAAGCCGTCAGCGGCAAAACTGCTTAGAGATGCGGTTCCTGCCGGCATTCCGACACCGGCACCGACATACCAGCCGGACGAATTGTCCTTTTCCTGTGCTGACAGTACGGGCACAGTCAGGAGAAGGGAAATAATGGTTGCAGTCAGTTTGTGCATGGGCATAAGAAGTCGTTTTGCGGTGTACATTTGATTCTTTGTCGGGATTTGGACAATCCTTCAAAAAAACTTGCAAATTTAGGCATAGAAACGTTCTTGATTGGAATTTTTGACGCGGACAATTTCCTCTGAGAGTGAGTTTACACTCCTGTCAGTTTCTTTTAAGGCGCAGTTTTGTTTCTTTATAGCAGCAGCCCGGGTATTCAATTCATTGATTTTTAGCTATTATAGATGAACACCTGAGACAAAGTCTCTGTCAATGGAAGTCACGTTCTTCTTAGCCTTGCTGAAACTTGACCCGGATGAAAATCCGGAGGCTTCCGCCACGGCCGACTGCTTGACCATCGGGTTAGCCTCGCTGTATTGGCGGGCGTATTCGAGACGGAACATGTTAATCAGATTGTAGTAGCCCACAGACGCAATGAAGCGGCTCGCGGGGGCTATCTTTCCCTTGTCGACTTCTGCAAGAACTTCTTTTTTCTGAAGATGCTGCTCCTTAAAGCGTCGGAGGATTATTTCGAGAACCTGCCGCTTCGCCTCTTCGTCATAGGCAAGCTCGTCTGTCCCGTAGGCGTCGGTGATTCCGGATTCGTATTCTTCTATGTCCTCGGCCTCGTCGAGCGCCTCATGCATCAGTTCGTCCGTGATGTTGTCGAGTCGATTTCCTTCCTTGCGGACGGCCTCTGTCGGCAGCAGACGCTGCGGATGGAGTATGAGCAGAAGGAACATCAGCATGGACACGGACAGCACGAGGTCAATGACGAGTTTGACCACTCCGTTCCCGGTGATGAATATCGCCCATACAACCGCAACCCAGGCCAATGGCATCCACAGAGTTTTCTCTGCGAACCGGTAGGGAAAGTCTCCCTCATCAGAGAAATTTTGCAGGTGATACTCGTCAATTCTCTTGTTTAGCCGTCTTGTTGTCTTCAGCAGAATGCAAGTGAGGGCGAGGCTCGTGAGCCCTGCCGCGCATTTCAGCCAGGCCTTGTTCGCGACCATCCAGTCTCCGCCTCCCGCAACGAGGGTGATCAGCAGTGAGACTATCAGAGCAAGTGTCGCGATGACATAAGCACTGTTGTGAATTTTGTTGAGATGCTGTGTGCTGAAATATTTCCCGAACAGTGACGCGAAGCACATCGGATAGAAAAGTATTCCGGCTATGCCTACATATATGACAGTCGCCGGATCTGAAGGCGCGAGGAAATAGGGAATTTCAAAAAGAGCCATCGACAAATAGCCGAGGGCAACGAGACGCCGTACTGGGTAGAAGTATTTTTCTTCCCTGTCGTATGGCCGGCACATGTGAAACCAACGTACGACGGCGCAGATTATTCCTGTGACGATGAACACAAGGCACGCATCCGCAAACAATATATCCTGAATCCCTGTATATTTCATGTTTTTCCTCAATAT
>DJSA01000137.1 GCA_002438905.1 Bacteroidales bacterium UBA6346 | reverse complement strand
TACTTAGGGCTCGCCCAGTTCACTCCGCTGTAATAGTAGCTTGAGTACCAAGCGCCTACATAGGCGCCAAACTGGCAGTCGGCGTTCACCGAGTGCACCTTGTCCGATGCCTTGACGATGAAATCGTGGATAATTTTGGCACGGAACGCGAGCCATGACTTCTGCATCGATGTCACTGAAGTGCCAAGCGCATCCTGTCCCGGAGAGAAGATGTCCGAAGGCCAGTTCTCGACCTTCTTGCCGAGATAGGCCTCGAATTTCTCACGCGAAGCATCAGAAAAGTCGCTCATGAGGCTGTAGTCATCGAAACGGCAGCGGTCGAGGATGATTCCATCGACATCGTAGGCGGCAAGTTCGGCGATGAGGCTCAAAATATAGTCCTGCACCTCATCGTTGGCGGGACTGAGAAATTTCGCGCCATAATCATTTTTATCATCCTGCAAATCCATCGTGTTCACAAGCCCGTCGGCCGCGTTTATCACGCTCGCCCATGACTTCGGAGCTGTGTCGCGATAGAAAATGCCATCGCTACCCAAACCGTAAGGGCACAGACAGCCGCCAACGAATGTGTTCATGCTCGCGAATACACGCAAGCCGTTCTTATGTCCCTCTTCGATAAACTTCTGGAGATAGTCGAAAGACTCGGTCCTTTTGAGCCACACATATCCGCCATTAGTCCACGCATCAACCTTGTCAAGACCGTGCTCGACGGAAGACTTGAAAAGAACACCAGTGTTGGTCGGGCGGACATCCACGACCATGTGCGTGAAACCCATCTCAGCTATTTTCTTCACGTCCGAGGCAATCTTGGACTCGCTGTTGGCATATTCCTGAAAATTTGCCGCCGCGTCAATCCACACGAGCCTCGGCTTGCCCTTGATTTCAGGCAATTCCGGAGTCTCCGGCTGATCCGGCTGGTCCGGCTGGTCCGGAACTTCCGGCTCTTTCCATTCATCCATCCACAAGAATCCCGCTTCAGGCTTCTCGCAGCCCACAATACCCCCGCAGACAAGCGCCAGAGCCAGAAGTATATGATTCGTCCTAATCTTCATCATTCGATTTCGTCAATAAAATATTTTATGTTTCAGTTTTTCCCTTAGCACGCTCATTTGAACGTCACAATGCTCGAAATGTTCTGATGTCCTTCAGAAATATTATCCGTCCTCCTATTGACATCAGTTCCTTTTTATGCAGTCAGCGGAGTAGCCTCCGATTGCACCGGCATACTGGTCATAGTAGTAGATGAATATCTTGAAGCCATCTGCGGACTGTGCAATCACGACATCACCGGACGAAAGCGTTGAGTCGGCATTTGTTGCGTTGAACGAGCTGATGTCTCCGGACGCGAGCACAAGTGATGGTGAAGACGTGAAGTCACCTGTGAGAGAATTCTTGTCCGAAACGTTGTATATGTAGAGTGAAGGGTGCCCGCCCCACGCTGGGAAATGCGCAAGAACTAGCATCGCAAGATATTGTGCGTTATTGTATAACTTGCAGTCTAGGGAGTTCGGATTCCATGCCCAAGCCGCCTCTACTGTCGTTCCCATCGACTTTGCAATGGCAAATGACGAATTCAGCCAGTCAAGTCTTGTGCTGCCGTATGATGCTGTGAACAATCCATCGGCAGGATTGGACGAGGCTGGAGCGAAACCAGCGTAATTTGAAGGATCAGCGTCCCATGATAGTTTAGCCGGAGCGAGATCAATTACATCCGCAGCCGAGACTTTTCCTCCGCTTACCGTAAGCCTCAGAATCTGAGATGCGGTGGTGACGCCAGCAACTCCCACATAAGGAACTGTTATCACGGCATTCCCGTCAATGCTTCCGCTAACCTTTATCTTCACTCCGTTTGGAAGTGGGACCGCATTGTCATATTCATAGAATAGGGTCGGCTCTGTCTTTACGGACGTCGTTCTGTATATGCGAATCTTGCCCTTCCCTTCAATCTTATTGATCATAAGGAGATTTCCTGCCTCATCATTGGTTATTCCGGAAGGCTCAGCGGAACCGAGGGCAATCTCACCGAGTTTTTCTCCTGTCGTCCCGTGGACATAGAACGGGGTTGAGCCATTTCCAAGGCAGACGACAAGGTAGCCTTCTATTGAGGCTATTGACGGATCCAGGCCTTTGGTGAGATAATCCGGAGTGCCGAAACGGGACTTTGGATCAAAATTGAAGAGTTGCTTTACAGACTCCTTGTTGAAGCCATTGCGAATCTTGGTAGGGATGGCCTTTTCTGTCACATACTCGTATTCGGTGCCATTGTGGGCCTTGATGACGATAGTCTGCGGCTCATTGTAGTTGCGGGCGACACTGAGATCCGTAACAATTTCCGCATGTGCCGAAGCCTGGGCCTCGGCAGTGCATGACGACAGGTCATCAACCGTGTAAAGGTAGATTTTTCTCGCTTCGTTATCCACAAAGCCCTCGAACATACCCACAATTGAAAATGAGATAAACGAGGCAGCAGAAGACTTTGTCCTCTTTCCGGTGATTACTATCGGATAAACATTGCCTTTTGCATCGGTAAACGTGAACTCGTTCTCAAGGTTCAAATCCATAAGAGTGAGTGCAGGAGAGATGCTGCAGTTCTTGTCAAGTACAGCCTTAACCCTGACGTTCGTCATATATTTCGTCGTCGGATTGTCGGAAGTCTCGGGATAGAAATAGGGCACAGGTATGACCAAACGCCCGCTTTTTACCATCTCGTCCGTAACCTCAAGTTTAGCGAGTTCAAGATTGTTGTATTCTCCCGAAGTGAAATATGCGCTTATGCTGGTGAACCCTTCACGCTCCGTTGTAGGAAGCACATACTGCGGTTCGCACGCAGCGAACATGGCAGAGGCGATCACAGCAAGGCAAATATAGGAAAGTATTCTTTTCATCTTTATGTCTTTTGAAAGAGTTGTTATTTCCATTCAGTAAACTGTTTAACAGCCCCATTGTTATTGAGTTCATCGGCAGGCAGAGGGAAGCGATAGAGCCTTTCTAGGAAGTTGCGGTTCTTGTCATCGACGCTTATGTAGTCGTAGGTGAAGTTGCCTTCCTCGTCCTTGGTAATCTTGAACCCGTGCACCTGATAGCCGGTAAGTCCCTCCGGGTAGGCCTTGTGGGCTATTCCCCAGCGGCGCAGGTCCCAGTACCAGAGCCCCTCGAAGGCAAACTCAACCTTGCGCTCCTGACGGATTGCCGCCATAAGGTCAGCGCCGTCAACAGAAATCGAAGGCAGACCCACTCTGGAACGAATGTCGTTGACTATGTCATTCGCAAGTCCTTCTTCTCCCGTATTGTAGAGAGCTTCGGCCTTATTGAGCAGTACCTCCGCATATCGTATGACAGTGAATGGCTGCACTCCGGAAGAATACTGTATAACGTCGTGGCTTTCATCCACCATCTTGCGCAGGTAATACCCTGTAGTCGTTCTGCCATTCGGCTCAGGCTCGACATTCCACTCGCAGAATCCGTCGGTGCCACCGAGATAGGGTTCAATCTTGCGCTCTTTCCAGTCGGAACCGTTGTAAAGGATGGTTGCATGGAAGCGCGGCTCAAGTTCAGCGTAAGGAGGGGTGTCGGTCACGCCCGTCGTGTGCCATGGTTCCCAATCGACCTTTCCACCGGTCGCCTTTTCATAAGACTCCACAAGTTCCTGAGTCGGGGTTCCGTATCCTCCACCGATCTGCCCGTTGAGGGAGAAATCGCCTCCGGGAGTGTAGTAGTTGTCAAAAAGCTGGGTGATGTTGTCAGCGCGGCTGAAATGGTACTGGAGAATAGCCTCCACATTTCCGTCCGTAGTGGACTTCGAATAAGAATCAGCGTAATTCTTCTCAAGATCATAGCCAAGTTTCTTGACTTCTTCAGCAGCGGATATGACGGCATCATACTTTTTCGCATAAAGCATTGCCCTCGTGGTGAATGCATAGGCAGCCCCTTTGTCAAGACGCCCGCCGGCTTCCGCCTTAACAGGAAGTTTGTCCGCCGCAAATTCAAGGTCCTTTTGGATGAAGTTCCATGCCTCCTCTTCTGTGGATAGTTCCTTGTCTTTCACGATGGCTGCAAGATCCTCGTCATAGAGGATGACTTCCTTGTAGCGTTTCACAAGGTCGAAATAGACATAAGCCCTCATGAAGCGGATTTCTGCCTCAAGCCTCGTCTTGTCATCTTCCGGCATCTGCCCGTATTTCTTCAGATTGCTGAACGCCTCGTTGATGTTTTTAATCTGCGCATAGCGGGTTATCCAATATCCCATATAGACGTCGACATACGATGCGGTAATGGTGTTATCTTCACCATAGGCAAACTCGCTCGGTATGAAAGCCATCTTGTTATAGTTGTAGGAGCCGTATTTCATCATATCAGTCAGCGACTCTGTCAGACCTACAAGACTCTGATTCTCCATGATGTCATAGATATAGGTATAGAGCGAGTTCACGGCCCATTCTGCAGACTCCGTCTTTTCCCAAATAGTCTTATCCGAGACAAGTCCAGTAGGAGTCATGTCAAGCATCTTTGTGCAGGAGGCGCTGACGGACAATGCCGACGCGAGCACGAATACTTTAAATATATTCTTCATAATCATTGTCCCTTTTTAGAATGTTAATGTCAGACCACCCATAACAATCCTCTGCTGAGGATAGTAGCCATTGTTGGTTCCCGGAGACTCCGGGTCGATGCCGTCCGGAAGTCCATCAATGGTGAAGAGGTTCTGTCCCTCGACAAAGAGTCGGAGAGTGTCTATCTTGAGCCTTTCCATCCATTTTCGCGGGAAAGTGTAGCCGAGCTGCGCAGTCTTGAGACGGACATATTTGCCGTCACGGAGCCAGAATGTCGAGCCGAGCCCGTTGTCGCCGCCGTGTCCCGTGTTTCCGAGGGTCAGGCGAGGGAATGTGCCGTCAGGGTTATAGATGCTGTAGGCATTCTCAACAAGGAACAGCGGAGAGTTCGCGTTCTCCTTGAATGTCTGAGTCCATACGGTGTTGTCGTCATATCCGTTGTAATACGTGCCCGTGAGGGAGACGTCGAACAGGGCGCCGCCCGTGAACTGCGCGGAGAGGTCAAATCCATACCAGGAAAAATTCAGATTAAGACCATATGTGAGCTTAGGACGATTGTTTCGGCCGACACGGCACTTGTCATCCCAGTCAATCTTTCCGTCACCGTTTATATCGACATACTTTATGTCACCGATGCAAGGTCGTGTACCATACCATGCCGAATTGTCGATTTCCTCCTCGCTCTTGTAGAGTCCGTCAGCCACCCATGTCATGATGGCTTCGACCTCGGTGCCGGTAACTTTCTGATACTCCGGAATGTTCGGCTGGTCAGGATATATAATCCAACGCGACTTGGCGTATGTCACATTCCCGGAGATTCCGTAGGTGAACGGCTGCCCGGCAAGCATGATGGTGTTCTTGTGCGAGAGCATTATGTCGATACCGCCCGTGTCAATGGCGTTTCCGTTGACAAATGTCGGATAGTACCCTCCCATTGAAGGCGGAAAATTAGAGCCCTGGGCCGTGAGGATGTCGTAGGTGTAGTTGTAGAATGCATCGATTTCCGCGCCGAACTTTTCGTTCCACAGGCTGAGATCCACGCCCGCATTGTAGGAAAGGGTCTTCTCCCATGAAAGGTTCTGGTTTGCGATGACATAGGTGTAATAGGATGGCTTTGCGCTGCCACCGAGTACGACATTGCCGCCTTGTTTATATGCGCTGAGGAAGGCATATGGGGAGACAGAGTCATTTCCGAGAAGTCCGATGGAAGCGCGAAGTTTGAGTTCATCGAGCCCCGAAGCGTTTTCCAGCCAGCGTTCCTTGGCCATATTCCAGCCTAATGATGCCGATGGGAAGAATCCCCAGCGAGTCTTTGACATTCCGGCGAACTTGTAGGAACCGTCATAGCGGCCGGAAAATTCGGCAAGATATTTTTCGTCATAGTTGTAGCGAAGCCTTGCGACATATCCTGCAGAACGTGTCGCGTCACTGCTTCCATATACGGAGCCTTCAACCTGGGTTCCTTGGCTGAGTTCCGGAAGCGAGGCAAACGGGATGTTCTTGGACATGGCCCCGAGGCCGTTGGCCTTCCAGTCCCGCACTTCAGCAAGGGCGAGTATGTCAAGATTGTGCTTTCCGAACGAATGCACATAGCCGACGCTTGCCTGCCCGATGAGATGGCGAGACCAGTTCGCGCTCTCCTGCACGGTGTTCCCGGAGCCGTTGCCGTTCGGCGACACCACCTGCTTCCAGCTCATTTCGCCGAGAGCCGAATCGTAGGTGTTCGACATCAGGTCATAGGGAGTGTAAAGAGTCTTTGCACTCGCGGTATATCCCATATACGAGCCGGAAACCTTGAGCTGAAGTCCCTCAAGGAAAGGCACGTCGTAGGAGAGGGAGGTGTTCACCGAGACGTCGGCAGTGTTGTTCTTCCTGTAGCCGGAATCATAGATGGCGGCAAGAGGAGACTGAGGGAGTCCAGTGTTCTTCTTTGTCGATGCGGTGTAGAGCCCGTTGTAGGTCTTGGGGAGATACGGGTGCATCTGAATGGTCTGGTTCGCTATTGAAAGCCAGTTGGTGGATTCGTCTCCGCCATAGACAGAACTGTCGCCGGAGCCAGCCATATAGTACGGAGCGGACTTGCGTCCCAGCACTCCGGAAACTCCGAGGGTGAAGTTGAAGTTCTTGGCTATCCGCGACTCAAGGTTCGCACGGACATTGTAGCGCCTGTAGCCGAAGTTGTCGATGTTTCCCTTCTGCCCGAGATAGCCGAACGAGGCGAAATAGCGGGTCTTTTCATTGCCGCCCTGCACGGTGACACTGTGCTTCTGGTTGAATCCGGTTCCGAAGACCTCATCGATGTAGTTCACATTGTCCCAGCCATCCGTAGGATCCCCGTTGAGCATAAGCTCCACCTGATGCTTCGTGAAGTACGGCTTGTATTCAGTGTCGGAAGTTATCACGCCCCTCGCCATCTGGTCCATCATCTCCGCCACATTGTAGTAGTAGGCGAACTGCGGACCGTTCATGAACTCAGGGAAGTTCGCGTTCATCGATGCTCCGAGAGAGGCGTTATAGGTAATCTTGGTCTGGCCCTGCTGTCCGCGCTTGGTCGTCACGATGATTACGCCGCCGGCTCCGCTGAGTCCATAGACGGCCGCAGCCGCTCCGTCCTTGAGTACAGAGACGCTCTCGATGTCGGCAGGGTCTATGTCATTGATGTCGGAGACAGGGAAGCCGTCAACGACATATGCGACGCCGTAAATCGACCCGCGAATCCTGAGGCTTGCCTGGTCTTCTCCCGGCTGGCCGGACTCCTGCACGGAAGAGATGCCGGGAAGCTTGCCGGCGAGAACCTG
>DJSA01000037.1:36165-48031 GCA_002438905.1 Bacteroidales bacterium UBA6346 | reverse complement strand
CCATTTTGCCTCACTCCAGATTACGCACCGCCTCCTCAAAGTCATCCCTCGACCCGCGTGCACGGTTCTTTATTTTCGCCCGATAGTTATAAATCGTATTGGCCGAATAGTGCAGCAGCGAGGCTATGCGGCTCGACTCTGTGATGCCGAGTTTAATCAGGGCAAAAATCCTCAGTTCCGGAGTCAGGATGTCGTCGCCCTTGGGAACAATCTCGAAACCGGGAACGAGCAGGGCATTGAACTTATCTACAAAATCTGGATAGAGATTGATGAAAGCCTGGTCGAACATCTTGTAGAACTCGAGTATGTCGTCATCCACCGGCGCAAGGCTCTCGATTTCGTCCGTCAGAACTTTCGTCTTTCCCTGTCTGATGCACTTGAGAACCCTGTTGCGGTACTGCCGCGAGGCGCTGATGTTGTCCGACACCATCCCGAGAAACAGAGTGATGTACTCCTGCTTCACCTTGTCCGACTCCTGCATCTTCGCGTTCATGTCAACAAGCCGGCTGTTGGCTGCAACAAGGTCATGATTCCGGCTGTCTATCTCAAGATAGGACTCCTGCAATTTCGCGCGCATAGAGTCCAGAATCTGCTGACGTTTATACAAGAAAGCCAGTAGGAAAAGCAGAACCACGAATAGGACTGACATGCATATGAGAAGGACAAGCGTGTAGCGGCTCTGCCTGGCGTGCTTCTGCTGGTAGGCATTCTCTATTTCAGGAAAGAACATCAGAATCTGCCACGGACGAAGTTTGCCGTTATAACAGAGAGCATCCACCATACAGTGGTCTGCAGCATAGCGAAAAGCCCTATCGATGTCGCCTCTGTCGAACATTGTGCGCGCCAGATCGTTCAACGAGGCATAGTCCTTGGTCGCGCACATCACGTCCGCTATTGCCGAGCGTATAAGCCACTCCTCAAACAGCGAAGGATCCGAATCCTCGAAACTGTAGGCATAGTAGTACGCCGCCTCTGCATATTCTCGAGAATTATCATGACTGCACCCGAGCATTCCGGAAGAAAACTCTCTGACAGCCTCGACATCCCCGGCCTCGGCCGCCTCTTCCCGCTTCAGATTGTACCATTCCCAAGTCTCCTCTTCCGTCATCGCCAGCAACAGTCCCCTGAATGCATCGCGCCGAGAAAGCTTGTCATCATAGAACTCGGACGCGGAAGTGTATGCCATCGTCTCTCCCCAATATGTGTGTTCAGCGCCATAATATTCCCTGAGCATACCATCGGGAATCGCACGACCACGGTAGCGGTTCAGAATGTCGGCCGCCTCAACATGATAGCCCGCCTTGACATACACAACTGCCATCCTGAAATCGGCGTCCGCCACCTTTTCGCGGGCGCCGATCCTTTCCGCCACACTTCTTCCTCTCCCAATGTAGGCAAGCGTCGAGTCGAGGCTGTACTTACGGTAGAAGTCAGCAATCCTTATATTCAGATTATAAATCTGCTCTGGATCTGTCTGGTCGACAAGCACATCCTTGAGAACCTGCACTCCGTCGCGGAAATAGCCGTCATAGACAGCCTTGTCTTCGAGAACTTCGTCAAGTCTTTCCAGAAGTTGCCCGTTCTCCGATGAGGAGCAGGACAATAGGAAAAAAAGAGGGAAAAACACTAAAGATATTGTACGTCGTAGCATATCCATCTGCAATGTGGCTTTTCGGGGATATGAATACCCGCTTTCGGGAATATGTTTCTGTTTCGGGGAACAAATTTATGCAAAATCGAGAATATATATCCATGGTCGCGGGGAAAAAATACGCCGCCCGTTGGCAAATAGTCGCGGGCGGCGTGAAAACATCCGGCGAAAGCCGACGGGGTTCGTTGCCTTCTACATCTTGCGGAAATCGATGGTCACATCGAACTTGCCGCCATCAAGGGCCGAGCAGTTCGTGACGGTCATACGGTAGGTCGCGCCGAGTTCGAGCGGCTTGAAGACCTTACGTTCCTCTTCATTCCCATCAATAACGGCAGTCTCCTTGTGATCCACAATCAGCTCCACATTGCCGTCAACCGAAAGATACTTCTTCGCCTCGTCCGTGAGCGTGACATTCCTCATCTCATCTCCCCAGCCGGCCTGACCGAAGAACTTGAAGGAAAGGAAGTTAGACGAGGTGATATCATCCGTGTTGTAGCACCAGCAATTGCCGACCATGGTCTCATCACCCTCCTTGCAGGCAACTCCGGTGAACTGATAGACCCCGTCCTCAATCTGCGAGAGGGTGGTCAGGAGTCCGGAGTCCCAGCCGAGCTGACTGGCCATCGTAGGGTAGCCAACGCCCCAGCCCATGAAGGTGATCGCCTTCTCGCCGGCGTAGGTCGCAGCCTTTCCGTCCGACTTCACGTGACGGACAATCACATACTTATCCTTGACATTCAGCTCGAATGAGTACCAGGCGGTTATGGCGTTGAACTTCAGACCTTCGGCGGTAAGTTCAAAATGATCCTTGTCAAACATCCATTCCTGAGGATTGTCGATGCCGGAGAAAGAGATGATGCTGCCCTTCTCGACTTTCACGGCCGTGACCTTATAGACATCGGCTGACATCTTAAGAGCCTTCTCGCCGTTCACCGTGATGTTGAGCCCGGCAACCGTGACCTCAACCTCTTCGTAGGAAATCTTTGCGGCCTTCACGCCGCCGGTGAGGTCGAGGACAATTCTGTAGCCTTTCCCGGCCGTCACATCAGCAGCCTGAATGTTTCCGACATCGGTCATCTGGAATGCAGGTTCCAGCTTCACTTCCGCAAAGTCGGCTTTGACAAACTCTCCGCCCCAGCCTTTCTGATGGAAGAACTTGAACTCTCCTCCGGAAATCGCGAGCTGCCCCGGGACCGCGAGAGTGAACTCATAAACCTTGTCCGAAACCTGAGCCGCAGGGTAGGCTCCATCGGAGGTGTTCCATCCCGGGCCTATCACAGGCTTTCCGAAGTTCGCACCTATTGCCCAAACGGCTCCGGAACCGTCCTCTGAAAGTGTGAGCACCGTGTTCTCATCCTTCATAGGCTCTACCTTCACGAACAGGTTCTCCGTGTCATAAGTCATTCTATACAATCCATCGATTGCACGGAAAGTCACAGCCTTGGTGTCCTTGTCAACATCGAAGAAATCAGGGTCAAGCGTCCACGCCTCGACGTTCACGACATTGCCGAAGTCCATCTTCTGACCCTGACTGTATTCCGCCACAGACACAACAGCGGCGCTTCCGGTCGGAGACACGCTCAAGTCCGAAAGATTTGCCTTCAGAGTGTATCTTCCCGCAATGCTGGCTCCGAAAGGAATCAGTTCGCTGCCGTCAGCTGCCGTCAGAACGGAGCCGTCCCAGCCGAGAGTGATCACTTCTTCCTCGGCGGCTTCCTCCCCTGTGCCGGTCTTAGGCCTGAACGATGGAGTTACGAGGTTGGCATTGACATAGGCAGGGAAATCATCGGTGAGCTCGTAGCTATAGTCGGCAGTCTTCTTCATCTTATACTCCTTCCCGTCCTCATCTACCAAGGTTAGCTCTTCGAAGTTCGGGCGCGTCAACGCGATGTCGAGGGTCTTTTCCGTGATGCCGAGACCGACATTCTGTGCCTTCAGCACGAGGCTTGCCGTTCCGTCCGGGACATCCTTGAGCAGCGGTGCACGGAGCTTCAGCTTGTACTCGCCTTCGTTCTTCGTCCGCAAAGTGGTCGTTGCCACCTCTGTCTCGCCGTAGTAGAGGAAAGCCTTCACTGTGGAAAGGGCAAAGTCCGCATCGGCAAGCTTCAGGTCAACACTGATTTCAGCGCCCATATAGGTCGAGCCCGTGCTTGAGAGCACTTCCATTTCCGGGCCTTTTTCGGCCTTCACGAATTCAGGGCTCTTCGCGCAGGAGAGTGCCGTGAGAGCCACTGCGCCAAAAACCATCATATTCTTTACATTCAGTTTCATAATTTCTTGATTTTAAGGATTTTATTTATCCGTCCAAAGAGCGGAGCAGATGCTGCCCGCCGGAACTTTCAGGTTCACGGTGTACTTTTCCGCGCCATAGACAATGGTCTTCTCCTCCCCGGACTTGTTGCAGACAAGTGTGCCGACTGTTCCATCCGGGTTCATGAACACCATGACCTCAACCCCTGACGGTGCCGTATAGCCGCCGAGAGTCATTTTCCGAGCTCCCGGTCTGACAACAGCGCTGGCGTGGGCGACATTGTACCAGTGCGAGTTTTTGACGATGGTCCTGTAGTCGGACGAATTTATCGTCACGCCGCCGTAGCAGGTCTTGCAGGAGCCGTTGTGCGGGCTGTACGGGCCGTTCTTGTCATCCAGCATAAGATTCCACAAAGTCACTCCCATTCCGCCACGCTTGAGCGTGCCAAGGAAGATTGAGGAGAAATCGTTCAGAAGGCAAGAGGAGAAATTGTAGTTCCACTCGCCTATCGAAGCCTCCGTGAAATAGATGTCCTTCTCCGGATTTGCCGCCTCGATGTTGTCCAGTTCGGAGACGTCGCCGCCATAGCTGTGCCATGCGGAACCGTCAGCCCACTTGTACGCCTCGGCATCGGCATAGATGTTCAGCGGATAGTTTCTCTGGTCGGACTTGTTGTCATAGTTGTAGTTGTGGTCGAATAGGAGAATCTTCACGTCCCCGAGTCCGGCCTTTTCGAGCGCTGGGCCGAGAACCTTCACGAACTCCTTCTGATCACGCCAAGGCATATACATGGACATCGAATTGCCATGGTTCAAAGGCTCGTTCTGCATTGTAATGGCATGAATATCAAAACCCTGCGTCTCCATAGTCTTTATCCATTCCACGAAATAGGAGGCATATGCTGCGTAGCACGAAGGTTTCAGACGACCGCTGGTCCAATTCGGAAAATCCTTCTCGAGATAGTCCGGGTCATAGTCCTCGTATCCGTAGGAACCGCCCTTCATCCACTTCGGGCATGACCATGGTGAGCCGATTATCTTCACGTCCGGATTGATGGCGTATATCTCCTTGAGCACCGGGAAAAGATAGTCCCTGTCCTCCGCCGCGACGGCGAAGTTTTCCAGCCCCTCCGTGTCGCACCAGGTGTATTCGTCCTTCAGACAGAAGTCGGAAGCCCCGATGCTGACCCTAATGAGGCTTGAGCCAACGCCCTCCGACGGAGAGAATAGTTCCGTAAGGAAGGCTGTCCTATCCTCAGCGCTCATCTTTAAGAGATTGTAGGCAGTGGCCGTCGTTATGGCAAGTCCGAAGCCATCAATCTCCTTTGCAGAATCGTCCTTGGCAAACTTCACCTGGTTCGGGCTCATGCTGCCGGGCTTTGCAAAATCCAGAGTCCCTTTGACGAAAAGCCGCGTCCCGTCACCGGAAGTCGTGTACGTGACGACATCTCCGATGGTTTCCTGCGGTTTGCTAGGCTGCTCCGTGCCGCCACCCCCGCTCTCATTTTCGGACGGGGTGCAGCAGCCGGTCATAGGACAGAGGCAGGCAAGCGCCAGAGACAACATTATGATTTTAATGTTCATAATCAATATCCCGGATTAGGTGTCAGACTCGGGTTGTTATCCAAAGCCGTCTGCGGAATCGGCATAAGAACAGTCTCCTCAGTTAGCGGGAGTCTTGGCTGCCAGTAGCTGTCCTTCTGAGGCATCGCGTCATGCACAGCCTTCGCCCTCTCGAATCCGTGGCGGAGCAGGTCATAGAAGCGGAAGCCCTCGAATGCAAGTTCAAGACGGCGCTCGTGGAGAATCGCGTCAATGGCCTCGTCCTCCGACGCAGGCTCAGGAATTCTGGCAATGCCGGCCCGGTCGCGAACCTTGTTCACGTATTCTATCGCGTCCGAGATGTGTCCCGTCTTGGCAAGAGCCTCGGCGTGAAGGAGATAGATTTCTCCCAGACGCATCAGTATGATGCTGGAGGCATTGGTCGGAACCTTGTGCATGAACTTGTACTTATTGGCAGGATAGTAGTTGGACCAGGTACACTCGTCCTCACAGATGCAGGCGTTCTTCCTTTCCGTGTCGCCTTCCTTCTCGTATGCGGAAACAAGGTCGCGTGACGGTGTGATCCACTTCATCCAGCTGAAACTGTCGCTCGGGTTGTAGGCGTTGCGGTGGAACATCATCCACACCCAATTGCCGCTGACGCGAGTGAAGGTGACCTCAAAGATAGACTCGGAGGTGTTGCGCACTGCGTCATTCTCATCGTAAGCCCACATCTGACCGTAGTCATCAACAAGGCTGTAGCCCATGCCCTCTACTGCACGGCAGTGCTCCTCGACCTTAGTCCAGTCGCGGCAAGTCTCCTCGGCATAGATTCTCGCGAGCATTCCGTGAGCGAAACCCTTGGTGAACAGGAACTTGTTGGAAGGGTCAACGTCCGGAGCGTTCTCCGCCGCAAACTCAAGCTCCCCGATAATCTGCTTATAGACTTCCTCCCGAGAGGTCCGCGGTGGATAGTACTCATTATATACCTCCTCAATGTTTTCAGCGGTGATCGCCGGAGGAATCGAGTTCACCAGAGGAATGTCGCCCCAAATCTGAGACATCTGGAAGAGGTTCCAAGCCCTCCAGCAGTAAGCCTCGGACTTCCATTCGCGGCACTCCTTGTCGGTCATCGTCGCATCGGCAGCTTTGATGCGGTCGATGTTGAGGATTATGTCGTTGCAGTTGCTGACCTGCCCGAGGTACCAGTCCCAGTCTCGCTGGACATTCTTGTTCTCGCCATCCTGCTGGTTCGACTCGATTGCCATCAGCTCTCCCGTGGTAGTACTTCCACCGTAGGCGTTGTCGGCTCGGCATTCCGTATAGGCGAGCCAGTCGAGATAGCCTTTTTCCTGAATGTCCTTGACCCAGCTCTGATAAATCGCATTCCTCAGACCTTCCATATCAGTCCGGGTCTTGTACTGCGACTCGCCACTGTCATCCGTAACTTCGACATTTCCCTCATTGTAACCTGTCTCTGGGAAGAGGTTCAAGTCGCAGGAAGAAAGCGCGAGCACTGAAAGTATGGCCGTGAAAATATATTTCTTCTTCATATCTCCAAATCTTTTAGAATTCAACGTTAACTCCGAAAAGGATGGTCTTCACGCAAGGATAGGTTCCCCAGTCTATGCCCATGCTGGTGGCTGCCGTGTACTCGCTCATCTCCGGGTCGTAGCCCGAATACTTCGTGAAGGTAATCATATTGTCGAGGGTGATGTACGGACGTATCCTCGAAATGTTCGCCTTCTTAAGTGCTGGGTGCACGATGTCGTAAGAAAGGGTTATATTCTTGACTTTCAGGTACGAGCCGTCCTCGACCCATCTTGTTGAAGCCTTGAGGTTGTCAAGCTCGCCTGCCTTAGGGATGTCGGTCACCTGTCCCGGAACCCTCCAGCGCCTCACCGCGTCCTTAATCTGGTTGGCTCCGGTGTACATTCCTATCATCTCTATCTTCGATGCGTTGTAGATGTCGTTGCCCACCGATGAGGTGAGAAGGAAGCTGAGGTTCAGGCCCTTCCAGCTTATGGTGTTGGTCATTCCGGCCGTGAACAGAGGATTGGCGTCACCGATGTAATGTTTGTCGGAAACATTGATCTTGCCGTCACCATTGCGGTCCTCGTAAATCACCATTCCAGTCTCCGGATCAACGCCCAGCGCGGTATATCCCCAGAACTTGGAAAGCGGCTCGCCCGGTGTCATCCTCACGACATACTCACTCAGAGCCTCGGAAGTCTGGGTGTAGTAATAGACCTGCTGGAGGGAAAGCTTCTCAAGACGGTTGCGGTTCATCGAGATGTTGAAGTCGGTCGTCCACCTCCAGTCGTCCCGATCGATGTTGACGGAGCTGAGCGCAAGTTCGAGTCCCCAGTTTGACATTTCGCCCTCGTTTCTGAAAATCGAAGGGTTTGGAGCCGGAAGCGGCACGTTCATCAGTAGGTTCTTCGTGTACTTGTAGTAACCATCTAAAGTAAGTGACAGGCGGCCGTTAAACATTGACCAGTCAACTCCGATGTTTGTCTGGGTGGTTGTCTCCCAAGTCAAGTCCTTGTTACCAATGTTGGTCTTGCCCCCGAGTGTAGGCACTGCATCGGCATTGCCCTCTTCTGTCCAGTCTGAGTAGTTTATGTCGTACATCTGCACCCAAGCATAGTCATCCAGACCGGACTGGTTACCCTGCTGTCCCCAGCCAGCGCGTATCTTCAGGTCGTCAATCCAACTGATGTCCTTCATAAAGCTCTCGCCGGAGATTCTCCACGCTGCCGAAACTGATGGGAATAGTCCCCAACGGTGTCCTGGAGCGAGTTTGGACGAGCCGTCAGCGCGGAAGTTCGCGGTGATGTAGTAGCGGCTGTCGTAGTTGTAGGAAACGCGCGCGAGGTAGGACATTATAGCCCATTTTGAGTAACCCTGGGACTGCCCCCTGAGTCCGCCCTTGTTTCCTCCGTTCAGTCCAAAGATGACATTGTTGTAGTCTGGAGAGAAGTAGCTGCGTGAGCCGCTCAGAGTTTCCCACTTGGAAGTTGTGGCGGAGGTTCCGGCCATAGCCTCGAAATTATGCTTGGCGTTCCAAGAGTTGTTGTAGGTGAAGATGTTGTCATAGACCATCCTCATGTCGTCAGTCCTCTTCGAAGAGGCCTCTCCGTGCTGAGTGCGGCCGTAGGAAGTCTTGATTGGGTCGAGGAAGGTGTAGTCATGTATCCACCTGCGGTCCATGGTAACCGTTGATTTGAATTGGAAAGTGCGGTGGAACTTGATGGTGGCATGGCCGGTGAGCAGGAGACGGTCGTTCTGCGTGTAGTTGTTCTCCGTGCGGGTAAGATTCTCGGAAGGAGTCGTAAGGTTGGCCCCATAGAACTCTGTCCAATGCCATGCAGGATTGGTCTCGCTCCAAGGCTTGGCATAGGTAGGAGTGTTGATAACTGAAAGCACGACGCCAGCGCGGTTGGATCCCGTTCCGGAAATGATGCCGTTGTTCTTGTAGTGCGAATATGCTATGTCCGCACCGACATTTATCCATTTATATAGGTCGGAATCCATGCTCGCCTTGAAGTTCACCCTCTTGTTGTAGGCGACAGGAAGTATTCCCTCCTCGTCAGTGTAGCCTCCGCTGATATAGTAACGCATCTTGTCTGTCGCGTTGGAAACGGAAAGCTGGTAGTTCTGGTTGATTCCGGTCCTGTAGGTCTCCTTGAACCAGTCGGTCTCGTCCTTAAGCCCGTCAGGCAGGGAGACGGCACCGATTTCATCCATAAGTTCCTTGTATTCCTGAACATTCAGCACCTCGTAGGTCCGCGCCACGTTGGCGAGTCCGACGGAAGCGTTGAGAGTAATCTGCGGCCCGCGGCCCTTCTTTCCCTGCTTCGTGGTTATGAGCACGACTCCGTTGGCTGCCCTTGAACCATAAATCGCGGCGGACGAGGCATCCTTGAGAATCTGCATCGTCTCGATGTCCTGCGGGGAAAGATATGCAATGGCGGTATTTCCCGTACCTACAGGGACTCCGTCAACGACATAGAGAGGGTCATTGGAAGACGCAATTGACGAGGCTCCGCGCACCCTGACTACCATTCCGCTGCCCGGAAGTCCGCTAGTCTGCTGCACCGTCACACCGGCGACCTTTCCCTGGATGAAACCAGAAGCCTCGGTCATGGGACGCAACTGCATGTCCTCGTTTGAAACTGTTGAAACGGCTGTGGTGAGGTCGCGCTTGCGGACAGTGCCATAGCCGATTGCGACGACGGCATCGAGGGCGATTGCCTCTTCCTGGGCCGTCACATTGATTACGCTCCTGCCTGCAACCTGTTCGGTGACAGTCTTGTAGCCAAGAGCATTAAACTCTAGTGCCCCCCCCTGGGAGGTGAGATTCAAAAGATAATTACCGTCGGCATCGGTAGTTGTACCATTCTGGGTACCCTTCTCCATAACGGTCATCCCTACCACGGGATTCCCCTGAGAGTCAACTACGGTGCCCTTGACAGAATGCTGCTGCGCGAGTGCTGTGAATCCCGCGACAAACAGCACGAGCATAGTAAGATACTTTCTCATGTGTGTGTTATTATTAGTTTTGTGTTGTCAGTATCTCTCGGACATTTCCAAGAGACATCACAAAGTTATAAATTTAGACTTTCCGATGTTCGCATCATTGGGGTAAAGTGGACGATATGGATGTTAATTACATCCATTAACCTGAAATACAACATATTAAAAACCGCAAAAACACGAATAAAGTGGATGAAAACGAATATATTTCCCCTTGAGAGATCACTGGTTTCCGATGTGGTTGCGAAGATTTTGAGTAAATTTGCCACGCTGAGCATCAAGCATGCGCATATGTAATAATAATAGGTATATGAAAACTCGAAGATTCTCACTCCCCATCGTAGCAACGTTCCTTTCGATTATGGTACTCCAGTCGGCTATTGTCTCCGCCCAAGAGCCAAGACCCGCAGTAAACGGGGAGAGTAGATGGGGAATCATAGATTTCTCCGTTTCACATCTCAGACTTTCCGATGACTACGAGTCTCCGCTTGAGACTCAGGAACTTATGGGAACGGTGGTGGAGATCGTGGGGGAAAGTGGCTATTGGCTTCAGGTCAGGACTCCGCAGCCATACACGGCATGGTGCACGGACAAGGGGGTGCATGAAGTCGATGAGGCGGGGGTTGAAGAATGGACTTCCGCCCGCAGATACATCGTTGTCTCGCCACACTCGGTCATCTATTCCGAGCGTACAAGCCATTCGGATGTAGTCTGCGACCTCGTGGAAGGGGACATCGTCCGTGCCGTGCTCGGAAAACCTCAGCCAAAGGCGCATCCGCAGGGACTGCCGATACGCAGGGGCGGATGGGCAAAGGTGGAGACGCCTTCAGGAAGAAACGGGTGGGTCAAGTGTTCCGATGTCAGGGACTTCCGCAGATGGGCCACAGAAAGCGAGGCGACGGGAAAGACCGTGGTGGAGACAGCGATGCGCTTTGTCGGAACGCCCTACCTTTGGGGAGGAATGTCCCCCAACGGCTTCGACTGCAGCGGGCTCGTGCGCTTCGCCTATTTCATGAACGGCCTACTGCTCCCGCGCAATGCCAACCAGATGGCGTTCTGCGGCCACCCTGTGCCGGTATTCAGCGGCCATTGTACAGGAGAAGGAACTGCCATGGGATCGGAGTCTAGCACGGATGGTCATCAGTCGGACTCTCTTGAGGAGGAACGCCGCTTTTGCGCCGACAGCCTCAAAGCCGGTGACCTGCTGTTTTTCGGGAAACGGGGCACGGGCGACACTCCGGACAGAGTCACTCATGTGGGTCTATACATCGGCGAGGGACGGATGATACATTCATCGCAGTTGGTTCGTATTAACTCTCTGATTTACGGAGAAATAGACTATTATGAGAACGCGCACAGACTGCTGTCTGCAGTACGAATAATCGGCCACGAAAACGAAAGCCGCGACACCCGCTTCAAGGCCACGCGCATGATCGACTCCACGTTCTATTTTCTGCAAAGAATATGATTTGCGTAAAATGAGAAATAATGCTACATTTGCGGCGGAATTATGCGGTGGATGCAGGTATAGCCCGAGCCGCTGGTGACCAAGAATAAATTTAATTACATACGATTATGAATCTGAGAGTTATTAAGAAAGACATCGAGTATTTCGTTGGTGAATTCATTGACGACTGCACTCTTTTCGCCGCACTTAACCCAGGCAAGAATGATGACGGACTTGCGAAGGTGATTGACGAGGCAGTTGACCTCTATAACAACCTTAAGGACAAGGTGAACCACCCCGAAGAAGGGGTTAAACCGGCAGTTTATTTCGCAGGCGTCCGCAAGGAAATGTTCGAGAAGCTTGACGACCTCTGCGAAAAACTCAGCGCAGTGGTTTCCAAATAATATCAGCCGACAAGGCTGGGCAAACACGAAAAA
>DJSA01000037.1:369-36117 GCA_002438905.1 Bacteroidales bacterium UBA6346 | reverse complement strand
CCCTTTTTTTTCATATTTCTTAATTATTGCGAGAGGACAGGGATGAAGAAAAAGATGGGACGCAAGGCGCGCGGTAAAGCCAAATACCGCAGCAACCTTATAGTTGTGAGGATTTTGGCAATCCGTGCAACGCCGCAGACCGCTTTTTATTCGCCCTGACCGGCAAGATGTTTCTCCCAAGCCCAAGCCGCAGCCAGAGTCTGCTCTATACTGCGCTCAGCCTTCCAGCCGAGTTCCTTGTTGGCGAGAGAAGTGTCAGCCCAGATGGCCACAACGTCACCGGCGCGGCGCGGCGCGAACTTGTAGTTGAGCTTGATTCCGTTGACCTTCTCGAAGGCTTTGACGAGTTCGAGAACTGAAACAGGACGGCCTGTACCGATGTTGAATATCTCGTAGTCTGCCTTCATCTTGCAGTCAAGCATCCTTGCGACAGCGGCCACATGAGCCTTGGCGAGATCAACGATGTCGATGTAGTCGCGCAGGCAGGTGCCGTCAGGGGTCGGATAATCATTACCGAAGATGCTCAAGCAGGCTCTCTTGCCTATTGCTGTCTGAGTGATATAGGGAACGAGGTTGTTAGGAACACCGCGGGGAAGTTCTCCGATGAGAGCCGAAGGATGCGCGCCTATCGGATTGAAGTAGCGGAGCGCGATTCCCTTTACTGGGCCCATTTCATTTCTGCCGGCCTCAACAGCCTTTCCGTAAGCAGCGGAGGCCTTCACAACGTCGCGGAGAATGTCTTCGCAAATCTGTTTTGTGTTTCCGTACGGAGAAGTGGCCGGCTGACGTGGAGATTCCTCCGTGACAGGAAGCTTGTCCGTCTCGCCGTAAACAGTGGCCGATGATGAAAATAGGACGTTGCATCCGCCGTGATGAATTGAGGCATTGAGGATGTTGAGAAACGAGTCAAGATTGTTACGATAGTATTTTATAGGCTCCGCAACTGATTCGCCTACAGCCTTGAAGGCGGCGAAATGAATGACAGCGTCAATCTTGTAACGGGTAAAGAGGCTATCCACGGCGGCATCGTCGCAGCAGTCGATTTTTTCAAACGGGATGTCCTCGCGCCCTGTGATTTTCTTCACGCCCTCGAAGCAGGTCATGTCGCAGTTGGACAGGTTGTCCGCAACGACCACGTCATAGCCGGCATTGATGAGTTCCACGGTCACATGGCTTCCGATAAAGCCCGCACCACCTGAAACCAAAACAGTTTTCTTGTTCATAATTATCTGATTAAAAAATTATATCTCTCATCTCGAAGATTATGTTCTACATCTTCGGTTTCGGTTGGCAAATATAAGCTTTTTTAAGTAATTTTGACGCGGCGAATTTCGGTTTTTCGCTATCTTGACACAAGTTGGCTCACAGGAGCCCAAACGGGGGCATTCTTATACTCAGACAGTATGACAGGAGTAAGGACTCTAATTGCAATCGCTCTGCTCATTGCGGAGGCGGCACACGCAGGAACACAGACAAACGGAGAGCCATCGCGGGACGGCGCACGCGATGTGGCGATGCCTGCCGGGGCACAGGTGGGGATATGCGTAAGTACACTCTCTGGAAAGGTTCTGAAAAAAATCAACGCTGAACAGAACTTCATCCCGGCATCAAACCTCAAGATAGTCACGACGGGAGTGACCCTGAAACAGCTCGGAGCCGGATTCCGGTTCGAGACATCCCTGGCATACTCCGGAAATGTGGATGAGGACGGTGTGCTTCGCGGAGATCTATATATCATAGGAGGCGGAGACCCCACTCTCGGTTCCCCGGCAGCACTCGCGATCCCCAAGGACAGCCTCTTCGCAAGATGGGGACGTGCGGTGCGCGGCACGGGCATCCGAAGCATTGCAGGCAGCATAGTCGCAGATTCGCGCAGGATGCCTGCGGAAGTGAACGGAAGCTGGATGTATGAGGATATGGGAACTTACTATGGGGCAACATGCAGCGCGCTGATGTTCAACGAGAACTGTCTCGGCATAACGATCGCACCGGGGAAGGAGGTCGGGGACGCCATCGAGTTGTTCCAACCTGCCGGTGTCAGCATAAGGAGTATCAAGGCCGACGGCAAATCTTCGGAGATGGATGCCGACGGCTGCCTGAGACTGCCAGACAGACCGTGGATGACAATAAAAAACAGCTGCTCGACCGGGTCCGAAGGCAGCGGAGACAAAAGCTACCTGTTTGTGAGCGAGTTTGCCCCGACAGGGCAGCTTGTAGGAACCTATGCCGCCGGGCGCAAAGCGAAGACTGTCAACTATAACGACCCTTTCGCGGACTTCTCTTGTGCGTATGAGTTCGCGTCCTTCCTCGCCGAAAACGGAATCCCATGCGCGGCAGTCACCGCCACATCATCCTGCCATCCGACAGCGTCATTCCGCATGTCATACCCTGCGGACGATAGCGCCAAATGTCCGGGGTCCGACGGCATAACTGCCTATAATGGTGATGGGGCGGAACCGGTTTTCGGGTTCGAGACATTCGACACCAGCGGAAGTCTCACATATTCAAGACATTTCACGCCACAGGATTCACTCACTTCCATCACAAAGACTCTTTCACCGCAACTTTCGGAAATAATAAGGGAGACCCTTCGCACCAGCAACAATCTCTACTCCGAAGCCCTGCTCCACGCCCTTGCGCCAGGCGGTGGCACTGAAGACGTCCTGAAGTCCGAATTGCAGGCGCTCGAAATAATGGGCGTGGAAACATCGCGGGCACGCCTCGATGACGGCAGCGGACTTTCGCGCAAAAACAGCGTCAGTCCCGAATTTCTCGTCAGCTTCCTCACCGCAATGTCCCGCCAGAGCTGTTTCGGTACCTATCTACGCTCCCTCAACACTCCCGGTCCCGATGAGCGGCTTTTCAGCGCCGCCGCGCCCGAACTTCGCTGCCGCATACGCCTCAAGAGCGGCTCCATGAGAGGAGTTCTCTGCTACAGCGGCTACATACTACCTTCTTCAGCAGTCGTCTCCCGCAATAGGACATCGGAGGATTCGTCAGCCGATGAGACAATAGCCTTCTCAATCATGATAAACGGCAGCACACAGTCCACGTCACGGCTGCGCAACTACATAGAGCACGTCCTCACCGAATTTCTCCGGTGAGAAAAAAATCCGATGGGAGTCGGCAAACAAGTCTACATTGAAGTGCCAAGACGGTAACGCAGCAATCCGCTTTTTCTTCGCCCCGCTTGATTATTCGCCCCGTCTGAACAAGGCTCGGCAAAGTTCCGGTATATCCCCCACACGCACCACCTCAATGCCCCCAGCCTTGAAGTCAAGGGTCGAGAACGAAGAAATGAAAATCTTGTGGTACTGAAGTCGCGCGGCCTCGGTTATACGCCTTTCTATCTGCGCCACCGGACGGATCTCACCACTGAGCCCCACCTCGCCGGCGAAGCACACGTTGGACGGAATCGGGAAGTCGATGTTGGACGAGAGCACCGCACTGACAATGGCGAGGTCACAGGCGGTCTCGGTAATCTTCAGACCGCCGGCCATATTGAGAAACACGTCCTTGACACTGAGCTTGAACCCCGCCCGCTTTTCCAGGACGGCGAGCAACATGTTGAGCCTGCGCGTATCGAAGCCGGTGGCCGAGCGCTGCGGGGTGCCGTATGCCGCCGTGCTGACAAGTGCCTGGACTTCTATCAGAAACGGACGGGTGCCATCGAGAATCGCTCCTACCGCGATGCCGCTGAGATTGTCGGCGTGCATAGGTATCAGAAGTTCTGAAGGATTCGGGACTTCAACGAGTCCGGTGCCGGTCATCTTAAAGACGGCTATTTCAGACGTTGAGCCGAATCGGTTCTTAATGCTGCGAAGAAGCCTATATGCGCCCCTGTTGTCGCCCTCGAACTGGAGCACCACGTCAACTATGTGTTCCAATATCTTAGGCCCGGCGATGCTTCCTTCCTTGGTGATGTGGCCGATGAGAATCACTGGGACTCCTGTCTCCTTCGCGAAACGGAGCAACATCGCCGCAGTTTCCTTAATCTGCGAAACGGAACCCGGCGAGGACTCGATGTTCTGGGAATACATAGTCTGCACAGAATCGACGACCATAAGATCCGGCATTATTGCGCGAGCCTCCGCGATGACGTTCTCCATCAGAGTCTCGCTGTATATCAAGCAGTTCGAAAGGTCGGAGACATTCGCCCCCACACCTGCCGCAAGACGTTCCGCCCGGAGTTTCACCTGCTTTGCAGACTCCTCTCCCGTTACATAAAGTGTCTTCAGATGGGGACAGGAAAGCGGTATCTGTAGCGAGAGCGTCGATTTACCGATGCCGGGCTCACCGCCTACAAGCACGAGCGAGCCATCGACCATTCCGCCCCCGAGGATACGATCCAGTTCATTGTTGTTCAGGGAAATGCGGGCCTCTCCACCAGTCTCCACCGATGAAAGCGGCTGGGGCTTCGACGACCCGCCGACCGTGCTGACGCCAGCCACCCCGACCGGCTTCTTCCCCGTCACCACGGTCTCCTCAACCATTGTGTTCCATTCCCCGCACGCCGGACACCGCCCCATCCACTTAGGGCTCTCATTTCCGCAGGACGTGCAGAACCACGCTGTCTTTATCTTATTCGCCATATAAAACCACAAGTTCAATCATTCAAAGCCATTCAGACCAGAGTCCAGCAACAGCAACTTCTCAGAAGCGCAGTTCCCTCACTCCCTTTTCAGCAAGGATCGAACGGAGAAGTTCTGGATTGTTGGTTGTAATCTGGTCGACTTTGGCGTCAACGCAACTGCGGAGCGATTCCTCATCGTCAACCGTCCAGACATTGATGCTGAAGCCGTTGGCGCGGGCGTCGTCATGCCATTTTGGTTCGGTGAGGAACGCCTTATAGTAGATGTCGATGCCGTTGACATGGTTCTCTATCAGGGTTTTAACATCATTGTCCGTGTCGAGATACTGCACGGTGAAGCCCGGAGCCGACTCGGCAAAAAGACGACATTCGCTCAGCGAGAACGATATGAACATCACCCGGTCAGGGCTGAACAGTCCGTGCCTCTCCAACGAGGAGATGATGCCGTTGACGGCAATCCTCTGCTGGGACTCGTCATCATGCGGCTTCAACTCTAGGACAAGACGAGTCTTCGGATATTTCACCGCAACGCCAAGATATTCGTCCAGAGTCGGAATCTTCTCTCCATTGGGAAGCCGGAAGTCGCTGAAGTCAGCGAAATTGTGCTCGCAGATCTTTTTGCCTTCTATAGCACCATCGTGATAGACAAGAAGTTGGTTATCCGCAGTCAGGTTCACGTCAAATTCGGTGCCCCAAAAGCCATGCTCGCAGGCAGCCTTGAGCGCAGCGATGGAGTTGTGCGACATCCCTCCCTCTTCACAGTTCCAGTAGCCCCGATGGGCAATTATACCGACTGCAGGTCCGGCAGAGCATGAGCACAAACCGCATACGGCAGCGATAAGCAGTAAACTTTTCTTCATGTGATTATTATTGTTGATTACAATTTTCCGCGGTAAAGTTATCGAATATCCCCGAAAACAGCAAACTTTCCCGACTTGCCAAGTTCGGCGGATTTTTGTAACTTTGCGTGTTTTCGTGTTTCGGCGGAAATATCACTGATTTTTGCAAAAAAAGAACTATGGCACAGACGAATCCTACTGTAAACGAATACAACGACGACAGCATCAGAACCCTTGAGGACGTGGTGCACATCCGGAAAAGACCGGGAATGTACATCGGACGGCTCGGGGACGGCAGCAATCAGGGGGACGGGATATATGTCCTGCTGAAGGAGGTCGTGGACAACTGCATCGACGAGTTCGCGATGGGATTCGGAAAGAACGTGAAGATTGACATCGACGAGGCGGGTAAAGTGACCGTGAGGGACTTCGGACGAGGCATTCCGCTCGGAAAGCTGACGCTCGCGGTGAGCAAGCTGAACACGGGTGCGAAGTATGACACCAAAGTTTTCCAAAAATCCGTCGGGCTGAACGGAGTGGGGACAAAGGCCGTGAACGCGCTTTCATCCTATTTCCACATTGAATCCTACCGCGACGGCAAGACGGCGAGCGCCACATTCGAACGCGGACGGCTCAAGGAGGAGGTCACCGACAAGGACAACGTGAGCACAAAGGAAAAGAACGGAACGCTCGTTTGCTTCATTCCAGACGTGGACATGTTCGGGAACTTCCATTTCAACATGGAGTTCGTTGAGAAGATGGTCAAGAACTACTGCTACCTCAACAAGGGGCTTACCATCACGCTGAACGGGACGCCTTATGTCTCGAAAAACGGACTTCTCGACATCGTGAACGACAACCTTTCCGAAGAGCCGCTCTATCCGCCGATTCACCTTGTGGGGCAGGACATTGAGGTCGTTCTCACACACGGAAACGCCTACGGGGAGAACATCGCATCCTTCGTGAATGGGCAGAACACCCGCGACGGAGGCACGCATTTGGCAGCGTTCAGAGAGGCCATCGCCAAGACTCTCAAGGAGTTCTTTAAGAAGGACTATGCGCCCGAGGACATTCGCCAGGGCGTCATCGGAGCCATCAGCATCCGCATCCAAGAGCCTAACTTCGAGGGACAGACCAAGACCAAGCTCGGCTCGACCTACACCTACGAACAGGAGGTTCTGGATGAAAACGGCAATCCGGTGAAGGACGCCAACGGAGCCAACAGAATTGAGAGAGGGCCGACAATCAGGGCGTTCATCAACGACTTCATAAAGACAAATCTCGACAACTATCTTCACATCCACAAGGAGATCGTGCCGGTGATCCAGGCGAAGATAATCGCTTCCGAGGCCGAACGTAAGGAGATTTCGGGCATCCAGAAGAAGACACGCGAGCGCAACAAGAAGACGAATGTCTACAACCGCAAGCTGCGCGACTGCAAGCTTCACCTCGGAGACAGGATTACAGAGCAGAACAAGGAAAAGATTGACCTCACGAGCATATTCATCACCGAGGGAGACTCCGCGAGCGGTACCATCACCAAGGCACGCGACGCTCAAACCCAGGCCGTGTTCAGCCTCCGCGGAAAGCCTATCAACTGCTACAAGGAAAGCCGTAAAAAGGTGGCTGAGAACGAGGAACTGAACCTGCTTCTGAACGCGCTCGGCGTGGAGGAGGATGTGGCTAATCTGCGCTACAACAGGATTGTCGTGGCGACCGATGCCGATGACGACGGAATGCACATACGCATGCTTGTGCTCACCTTCTTCATGAAATATTACCCTGAACTCATCCGCAACGGGCATGTCTACATTCTACAGACTCCCCTCTTCCGCGTGCGCAACAAGAAGGAGTCGATCTACTGCTACGACGCCGTGGAGAAGGAAAAGGCGATTCGCAAGATCAAGACGGGTGTGGAGATTACGCGATTCAAGGGCCTTGGAGAGATTTCGTCGGACGAGTTCAAGGACTTCATCGGCGAGGGGATGAGGCTCGACCCGGTGACGCTGAGCGACGAGGAGTCGATTTCCGAGATTATGGAGTTCTACATGGGCGACAACACAATCGAGCGGCAGAACTTCATTCGGGGTAATCTTAGAAGTGAAGAGGAGCTAGAGGACGTTAATATATAGTACGGAATGTATAAAAAGCGGATTGCGGCGTTGGACTTCGATAATCCAAATCCTCACAACCATGAGGTTGCTGCGGTTTGAATTTCTCGTCCGCCTTGCACTCCATCTTTTTATACATCCCTAATCTCGCTTGATTGAATAACTGATTGAATAACTGAAAAAGAATGATTGATATATGTGGAGAAAATTCTGCGCCTTCGTGCTGAAGGCATTGGGATGGACGGCCGTGGAGCCACCGGTACCGGAGGACAAATGCGTGATTCTCGGGGTGCCGCACACGACGGTATGGGATTTCCTTATATCCTATCTTTATTATACTTCCGTCGGAGGCAAGGCCTACTGCATGGTGAAGAAGGAGTTCTTTTGGGGCCCGCTGGGCTGGATTATAAAGAAAATGGGCGGAGTGCCTGTCGACCGCACAAACGGAGCTTCGGTCGTGCTGAGTGTCGTCCATGAGATGAACAGCAGAAAGACGATGCACCTCGCGCTTGCCCCGGAAGGTACGCGCAAACCTGTAAGGCATTGGAAGACAGGCTTTCACAAAATTGCAACGGAAGTAGGCTGTCCTGTCTACCTCGGCTACTTCGACTGGGGCACCAAGCGCGTGGGACGAGGGCAGAAGTTCGAACTGACCGACGATGCCAAGGCCGACATGGAGCGTATCCAGAAAATCTACGAAGGCATGCACCTCACTGCCCGCCATCCGAAGAACTACGTCACGCACTGAGATTCACCGCGTTTGTAGTCTATTAGAAAAGAAATACATACCCAAAGATAAACCTGACATGGTTTATTATTATATTTGCAGTTTGTTAAGAATTGATGCCAATTATGTCGACAAGATACGCATTAGTTACCGGCGGTTCCAGAGGTATCGGGCGAGCCGTCTGCCTAAAACTCACGGAAATGGGAATCCCCGTGCTGATCGGATACCGTTCAAACAAAGATGCCGCAGAGGAAGTCTGCAACACGATATTGCAGGGTGGAGGACAGGCTTCGACAATATGCTTTGATGTAAGCGACAAGAATAGTGTCGAGACGGCCTTGGGAACTTGGGAAAGCTCCCATCCTGACGACTATATTGCCTATTTGGTGAACAATGCCGGCGTCACACATGACAGTCTCATGTTCATGATGACAGATGATGACTGGGACTCGGTCATCAAGACCTCCGTCAACGGATTATTCTATGTCACCCGTTACCTCCTGCCCAAAATGATGGCTCGCGGGCATGGCGGGCATATCGTGAACATGTCATCGCTCTCGGGCCTTAAGGGGATGGCAGGGCAGACAAATTATTGTGCCGCAAAGTCGGCAGTCATAGGTGCGACACGGGCTCTGGCCCAGGAGACCGCATCCCGGAATGTCACAGTGAATGCGGTCGCTCCGGGGTTCATCTCCACGGACATGACAAAGAATCTTCCGGAAGAGGAACTCAAGAAGATGATTCCGATGAGGCGCTTCGGACGCCCCGAGGAGGTTGCGGAGCTGGTCGGTTTTCTTTGTTCCGACAAGGCAAGTTATATTACGGGTGAAGTTATCAGCATAAACGGCGGGCTTTTCTGAAAAGATGTTTGAATTTTTTGCTTAGTATTTTAAATGAGGCGGGTAGTAATAAGCGGCATGGGAATATGGTCCTGCATAGGGACGAGTGTCGAAGAAGTAAAGGATTCCCTATATAACGGCAAGTCCGGCATCGGCGTGGAGCCGGAACGGCTGGAGTATGGTTTCCAGTCACCGTTGACCGGCATTGTCCCCAAACCGGTGCTGAAGGGTGTGCTTGACCGCCACCTTCGCCGAGGATTGTCGGAAGAGGCGGAATATGCCTTTATGGCTAGTTCACAGGCATTTGATATGGCCGGAATAAATGACGAATATCTCGACCGCAATGAGGTGGGCTGCATATTCGGAAATGACTCGTCTGCAAAGCCGGTCATTGAAGCGGAAAGAATCATGCAGGAGAAGAAGGACACCCAATTGCTGGGGCAGTCATTTATCTTTCAGGCGATGAACTCCACCGTCAACATGAATATCAGCACGATATTCAGGCTGAAAGGCATCAACTTCACCGTAAGCGCCGCTTGTGCCAGCGGGAGCCATGCGATTGGGCTGGCCTACATGTTCATCAGGAACGGATTGCAGGACATGATATTGTGCGGTGGAGCGCAGGAGACCAATTACTATTCGATGGCGTCATTCGATGCATTGGGAGCTTTCTCTAAGAATTATGCCGACCCGACAAAAGCAAGCCGCCCGTTCGACAAGGACCGTGACGGACTTGTCCCAAGCGGAGGCGCCGCAGCCCTGGTACTTGAAGACTACGACCACGCAGTAGCCCGTGGAGCCACAATATTGGCCGAGGTTGTG
This sequence comes from Bacteroidales bacterium UBA6346, assembly GCA_002438905.1. Taxonomy (GTDB): domain Bacteria; phylum Bacteroidota; class Bacteroidia; order Bacteroidales; family UBA932; genus Cryptobacteroides. The sequence continues at coordinate 26,188 of DJSA01000037.1, read as the reverse complement.
GGGTATGGCTTTTCTTCCAACGGCACCGTCGTGATAAGCCAGCCCAGTTCAGAGGGATGCACACGAGCGATCTTGCGTGCGCTGGATGATGCGGGAATGAAGGCAGGCGACATCGATTACGTCAATGCCCATGCCACCGGCACCCGCCAGGGGGACGCGTGCGAGGCACAGTCCCTCAAGCAAATATTCGGCAGAGAACATGCTCTTATCAGCAGCACCAAAAGCATGACCGGGCATGAATGCTGGATGGCCGGAGCAAGCGAGATAGTCTATTCGCTCATAATGATGCTCAATGGTTTCGTGGCTCCGAACATCAACTTTGAAGAAGGAGACGAATATTCAAAAGGACTGAACATAGCCCGTAAAACTATAGAAACAAACGTCAACACGGTGCTGAGCAATTCATTCGGCTTCGGCGGAACAAACAGTGCGCTGATAATCAGAAAAATATAAAACTTACTTACATGGAAAGAAAAGAAATTGAGGACAAGGTGAAACAGTTCCTTGTCGATGAAATCGAAGTGGACGAGGAGAAAATCACTCCGGATGCGAAGCTTAAGGCAGATTTGGGAATTGACAGTTTGGATTTTGTGGACATAGTCGTTTTGGTCGACAGGAAATTCGGTTTCAAGATCAAGCAGGAAGAGATGGCAGGTGTCGACACATTCGCCAAATTCTGCGATTACATTGAAACGAAGGTAAACAATTAGGGTGCTCAAATCTCGTACTTGCGAGGCTTGAGTCAGATACTTGCAGACTTGAATCAGGGAATGGCAGAGCGCCGGTGGACAGGGAATACTTTCGGAAACGGGTGGATGCATAGGAATCTCATCCGTGTTCTCCGTTTTGCAGATGTCAGGCTGCTCTATGTGTTTTCCGACATATTCATTGTTCCCATCTGTCTTATGTTGAACAACAGCCGGCGAACAGCCTTTTCGTTTTATCATTCACATTTGGGATATCGGGCAATCAAAGCGGCGTGGCTCACATACAGGAATCATTGCCTTTTCTCGCAGGTTGTAATTGACCGTTTTGCGATGTACGCAGGAAAGAAATTCGAGGTTGAGATTGCCGGCGAAGATTATTTCAGACAGCTTGCGTCAAAGGATGAGGGATTTGTCCAGCTGAGCGCGCATGTCGGGAATTATGAAATTGCAGGCTATTCCTTGGACTCGTTCCGGAAAAAGATTCATGCCGTTGTCTCCCCTCTTGAGAAGGAGTCCGTGATGAATAACCGCAACAGCATGTTCGTAAAGACAAATGTCTGCATGATCGTGCTGGAAGACGACATGAGCCACCTATTTGAGATTGACAAGGCACTGAGAGGCGGTGACATAGTCAGTTTCCCGGCAGACCGGTATATGGAAGGCGCAAGGTGCATCAGGGCGGTTTTCTTGGGCAGGGAAGCAAAGTTTCCGCAGGGGCCGTTCAGCGTTGCGACAATGCGCGGAGTTGATGTCCTTGCTGTCAATGTCATGAAGGCCGGAGTGAAAAGATACAAGATTCATCTGACACCCCTGCACTACGACAAGGAGGCTCCACGCAAGATACAGATTGAGCAGCTGTGCAATTCCTATGTGGCTGAGTTAGAGCGGATAATCAGAATTTATCCAACCCAGTGGTATAACTTTTTTGATTTTTGGGCACAATGAGACTTGAAGACGTTACGGACAAATTTCTGCAGTCGATAGACATGCACACTGTTCTGCCTCAACAGGAGCCTTTTGTTATGGTGGGAAAACTTGTCAAATTTACATTAAATTCGTCGACGACCGAGACTCTGATACGCGAGGACAATCTCTTTGTTGACGATGGGGTCTTCTCTCCCTGTGGGATTATGGAGAATATCGCCCAGACATGCGCGGCCCGCATAGGATTTTACAACAAATATATTTTGCAGAAGGATGTTCAGATAGGGTATATTGGGGCTATCCGTGATTATGAAATTTTCGGCACTGCAAAGGCCGGCTCCATTGTCAGGACAACGGTCGATGTCCTTGAGGAGGTTTTCGGAATGACGCTCGCATCGGCAATTGTGGAAAGTGATGGCAAAATAATCGCCAGAGGACAGATAAAACTGGCCGTAAAGAACATTGAATCATAATGGGAAACGATATTACACTGATTGCAGAGAAGAAACTGGAAATACGGTTCAATGAAGTCGATATGATGGGAGTCGTATGGCACGGCTCGTACGCCGCATATCTTGAGGACGGCCGCGAGGCATTCGGTGCAAAATATGGCTTGTCATACACGAAATACATCGTCGAGAACGTCTTCGCACCAATTGTGGAATTGAAGGTCAATTACAAAAAACCCTTGATGTATGGAATGTCTCCTGTGGTAAAGGTAAGGTATCGTCCGACAGATTCCGCGAAGATTGTCTTCGATTATGAGATAGCCGACCCGAATGACGGCATGGTCTACCTTACTGCAAGTTCCGTTCAGGTTTTCATGGATAGGAATTATAATCTTCTGTGGGAATCGCCTGAATTTTATCTGAATTGGAAAAAACAGATGGGACTCCTATGACAGACATAATCTCAACTAACATAACCTCCCCCTTAGGCTTGACCACTGCTGAAAATTACACGGCGGTGAAAAGGGGTGACACATCCCTGAAAATAAAGGATGGCTGTCTGGGCGTTCCGGGAAAGTTCTGCGTGGGAATCTGTACGCCGCAGCAGAAAGAGGCTCTGAAAATCAGCGGCTTCAGCTGGTTCGAGTCCATTGTCCTGAGGTCTGTAAGGGAGGCTCTGAGTCACGTTTCCATAGACATCGCGTCACCCCGGGTTATCTTCATCCTTGCGACTTCCACTGCCGGAATAGAGGAGTTGGGTGAGGTGCCGGAAAAGGATGGCGAATATCTCGCCCCGGGCGTAGCGGCAAAAAAGATAGCGCGGAGTCTCGGGCTCGTGAATGACCCTCTGCTGGTAAGCAATGCCTGCATTTCAGGCGCAACAGCGCAGATGATGGCTGACAGGCTTATCAGTGCCGGTCTTTATGACTACGCGATAGTGTGCGGAGCAGACGTCGTGTCGGCTTTTGTCCTTGCCGGATTCTCTTCCTTCAAGGCATTGTCCCCGACGTATTGCCGCCCGTTTGACATCGAAAGGCTCGGCCTCAACATCGGAGAATGCGCGGCGACTATCATATTGAAGAAGTCCGACAATGACACACTGGGCAGCACATGGCGCATAATTGACGGCTGTCTCGACAATGACGCCTACCATGTCAGTGCCCCTTTGCCGAGCGGAGAGGGTGTGAGCCGCGCAATTGCAAGGATTCTCACTCCTGAGGTTAAGGCGGCCATTGCATGTGTGACCGCCCATGGCACAGCGACCATGTTCAATGATCAGATGGAGTCCAAAGCCATTGAGAGCGCCGGACTGGGCAGCATCCCAGCAACGGCGTACAAGGCCCATTTTGGCCACACTTTCGGGGCATCCGGAATAGTTGAGGCGATCATAACGATGCGCGCCCTTGATGAGGACATAATTCTGCCCGCACTCGGGTTTGAAGAGATTGGCGTCAGCGGCAAGATAAACATTTCAAACCAGCCAAGAAAGGCTGCAGGAAAAACATTCGTCAAAACTCAATCCGGATTTGGAGGATGCAATGGTGCCATGATATACTCAAAGGACATTGTTGCCGCAAAGAAGAATCCGGGTCACGCGCAGTACTGCCAGGCCGGGGAGGTGATCATAACTCCGGACAAACTAGTCTTTAACCGGAACGTGGTTCGGGCCGAAACTCCGGGATATCCGTTTATTACCGAAATTTTCAAGAAATATATGGCCGATGATTCCAGATATTTCAAGATGGACCAGTTCAGCAGACTTGCATATGTGGGAGCAGGGCTAGTAGCCGGCGATGAGCTCAAGGACATCAGTCCTGAAGATACGGCCGTCTTCATATTTACAAAGACGGGGTCAGTGCTTGCGGACAGGAAACATCTTTCAACATTCTCCGACAAGGAAGAGTTTTACCCCAGCCCCGTCGTATTCATCAACACCCTGCCCAACATTGTCCTTGGCGAAATAGCGATCAAAAACAATGTAAAGGGAGAAACGACATTGGTCATGCTGCCGGAGGAAGATGAAGCTGTCATAGACAGAGTCATACGGGCCACTCTCGATGCGACTCGCCCGAAGGCAATGATATATGGATGGGTGGATTGTGCCGACGACACTACGTTCAAGGCAGATCTCAAATTATTGAAACAAGTCTCGCAATGAGTTAGAATACTTGCGAAACTTCAGTTGTTGAAAGAAAAATCATTATAATATGGAAGAATTGATTTATAATCTCAAGCGGCAGATAATTGATGCGCTTAATCTTGAAGAAATGACCCCGGAACAGATCGACAACGATGAACCTCTTTTCGGAGAAGGACTCGGGCTGGATTCGATTGATGCCTTGGAATTGATTGTAATTCTTGACAAAAACTATGGAATCAAGCTTTCAAGTCCGGCCGAGGGGAAGGCGATCTTCAAAAGCATCAACAGCATAGCCGATTACGTTCAAAAGAATAGGACAAAATAATGAGCGATACAGTTGCGGTGACAGGAATGGGCATTATATGTGCCATCGGCAATGACACCCGTTCTGTTCTGGATTCCCTGAAAAAAAAGAAATCGGGGATCGGATCGATGAAATATCTTCAGTCCATCCACACTGACATTCCTGTAGGCGAGATAAAATTGTCCACGGACGAGATGAAGCGCATGCTGGGGATTACCGGCGACACTCCCGTCAGCAGGACATCTGTCATAGGTGCCATTGCCGTCAAGGAAGCCCTGTCACAGGCCAAGGTTACGGACATTGCAGACAAGAGGGTCGCTCTCATATCCGGAACGACTGTGGGTGTCATGGATGTGACGGAACGGTACTTTGAGAGGATGAAAACGGAGCCTGGCCTGCAGTACCTGCCCCACAGCAACGAATGCGGCAGGAGCACTCAGGAAATTGCGGAGTTTGCCGGTCTCAAAAATGCAAGATGCTGCACAATCTGCACGGCCTGTTCTTCGGCTCTCAATGCCATAATGATTGGGGCTGACATGCTGAAAAACAATGAGGTGGACTTTGTCATCGCAGGCGGTTCAGAACCGCTCAGCCGATATCACCTCAACGGGTTCAACACGCTTATGATTCTGGACCGCCGGCAATGCCGTCCGTTCGATGAGTCTCGTGCAGGGCTCAATCTTGGAGAAGGAGCGGCTTTCGTTGTGCTTGAAAGGAATTCCCCTGACGGGTTGGCATACATAAGAGGATACGCCAACCGCTGTGATGCCTATCATCAGACAGCGACGTCGAAAGAGGGTGATGGGGCATACCTGGCGATGACAGCGGCCTTAAAGAAAGCCGGAATTAGCCCAGAAGACATAAAATACATCAACGCCCACGGCACCGGGACTCCGGACAACGATGCGTCAGAGAGTGCCGCATTCCACCGTGTTTTTGGAGAAAAGCTTCCTGACATGTCGAGCACCAAGTCGTATACCGGACACACGACATCGGCCGCAGGTGCCGTGGAGACGGTCATTTGCCTGCTTGCAATGATGAACGACTTCGTCCCGGCCTCTTTGGGGTGGAGCCATGGATTCCCCGGAGGAGCTGTTCCCACAAAGGGACGGACCGGAGTCAATCTCGACCATGTCATGTGCAACTCCTTCGGTTTCGGTGGCAACGATTCGTCATTGATACTGAGCAAGAAGCCTCTTGAGACGGAAGACGTGCCCCTGCGAGATTCGTCAGAAATTGTCATAAAGTCGCGGAAACTGATCTGCAACGAAGAGGAACTCACCGGATTGAAGGAGTTCCTCTCCCCTATGGAGACCCGGAGAATGGGCAAGCTCATGAAAGCAAGCCTGCTCTCTGCCTTCTGCGCGTTGAAGGAAGCTGGAATCAAGACTCCGGATGCAATCGTCACGGCCACTTCAAAAGGAATGCTGGAGTTGAGCACTCAATTTCTTGAGGAAATTTCTGAGAACAAAGAGGAGCTGCTCAAGCCTACCTTATTTATGCAGAGCACTCACAATACAATCGGATCTGCCATCGCGATACGCACCGGCTGCCACGGATACAACATCACCTACTCACAAGGAGATGAGTCTTCGTTTTGGGCAGTAAGGGATGCCCGGCAGCTGCTCCGGGAAGGAGAAGCGAAGACAGTTCTGGTATGTGAGTTTGACGAAGAGCTGCAGAACGGGAAAACTTGCCGATTCAGGGCTGAAAGCACAATATATGCAATAAATTAATGATGAGTTGGTTATGGTCAGGATTCCTTTACTCCCGATAGCGATTGTCCAAAGCCTGCTTCTGGCATCAGGGCAAGTCCTTCTCAAATTCGCGCTGATTAGGATGCTCCCGTTTTCATGGACAGGGGCTTTCTGGAAGTCCGTATTCGTCAATTGGCAGTTTGCCGCTTGCGGGGTCTGCTATGGGGCGGGAAGCCTTCTGTGGTTTTATATAATCAAGCACTATCCTTTCAGCATGGCATACCCTATGGTTTCCTTGAGTTATGTGTTCGGCATGATCGCGGCAATCGTGTTCTTTCATGAGCCGGTCAGCATCTCGAAATGGATTGGAGTACTGCTGATAATGGCGGGGTGCTACCTAATAGCAAAATGATGAAACGTATTGTATCGATAATATTTCTTCTCGCTGTCGGCTCTGCAGGTCTGCGAGCCCAAGATGTTGACATTGAGCAGATTCGGGAAGACATAATTTCAAATGCCGGCAGAGTGCTTTCGATAGACTGCGATTTCACGCAGATCAAGGAATCGTCGCTGCTTTCTGACAAGGCTGTCTCCACGGGGCACCTGACTTATCGCAAGCCCGACTATCTGGAATGGAGTTACAAGACGCCTTTTGTCCTCACGCTGACAGTTGACGGGGCTGTAACACGCTTAAACAGAGATGGCCACAAGGAAGAACTCAGTGGCAAGCAGGCCCGGATGATAGGTGAATTGACAAAACTTATTGTCAGCAATGTAAATGGAAGCATCTTGACTGACAACAAGATGTTTTCTTCAAGCCTGTCTGTTGCAGACGGGCAGATTGTCATCACTTTATCCCCTCGGAACAAAGAGATGAAGAAGATGTGGAAAGCACTTGTCCTGTATTATGACATGGACTGCCGGCATGCCAGGCGATTCGATATGCTGGAGCAGTCCGGGGATTTGACAAGCATAACGTTCAATAACGCAGAGTATGAATTTTCAGAATAAGTTATATTTCGTTGAATCTAAAGCCACCACAGAGGATGGCTGCATCTATGCGATTCGTATGAATGCGGATAATGTGATATATAAGGCGCATTTCCCGGAAGAGCCAATCACGCCGGGGGTTTGCATTCTTCAGACAGGACTTGAACTGATGTCGGATGCGATATGCAGGAAGCTGGAACTTTGCCGCGTGAAGAACGTCAAATTTCTCAATGTTCTCCGGCCGGACGGTTCGATGGTTAAGGTAAAGGTTTATAAGATTTCAGAGACGGATGATTCCGTAAAGGCTCAGGTCGATATTGAAAGTAATGGCCTTCCCGTTGCAAAAATGTCACTGATATGCCGTTAGACACCGCAGAAAATCTGAGAAGCAGAGGAATCTGCGTAATCGTCCCCACATACAATAATGCAGGGACGATTGAGGATGTCGTACGCCGGGCGTTTGTGTTCTGCAAGGATGTCTTTGTCGTGGTCGATGGCAGCACCGATGACACTGTCGACAGACTCAAAAGACTTGAAAACCAGCCGAATATCATTGAGTTGCCCGAGAATACGGGCAAGGGCAATGCCCTCAGAGCCGGCTTCAGACAGGCAAGAAGCGCCGGTTTTGCGTACGCGATAACTCTTGACGGCGATGGGCAGCATTATCCGGAAGACATTCCCTTGTTTTTGGAAGCAAACCGCAGGCATCCGGGAGCCCTCATCGTTGGGAGGAGACAGGGGCTGGACAGCGTGGAACGCAGCAAGTCCAGCAGCTTTGCCAATTCATTCAGCAATTTCTGGTTTTTTCTTCAGACACTTGTTCCGCTAAAGGACACTCAAACGGGATACAGACTATATCCCCTGAAGAAACTGCACGGCTTGCGGTTTCTCACATCCAGATATGAGGCCGAACTGGAGCTGCTCGTCTTCTCTGCATGGTGCGGAGTCAGAATCGTAAGCCAGGACGTGCGGGTATACTATCCCCCGCGAGACGAAAGGGTTTCGCATTTTCGCCCGATCCGTGATTTCGCTAGGATTTCTGTCCTGAATGTGGTGTTATGTCTCCTCGCTCTGGTGTTCGGATTGCCGTTGACACTGCTACGTTGGCTTTTTCTTATCATAAAGTCATTTCTGACGATTTTGCTTTATGCCATCGGAATGACCGTATTTGTGACCCCGGGCATTTTTCTGTACTTGAAGTTCGGCAAGAAGTCCGAAAAAAAGAAGGAAAGACTTCATGTCGCAATAAAAAAGACTCTGGGCTTTGCCCTTAAATTCCTCGGATGTCTTGGCAACAAATACTCGCTCAGATTCAATGCCGAAGAAAATTTCGACCGCCCTTCAATAATTATCTGCAATCACCAGTCACACCTCGATTTGTTGCCTATGCTTGCCTTGACGCCAAAACTGATAATCCTGACGGCGGATTGGGTGTGGCACAACCCGTTATATGGCTTCATCATACGCGAGGCCGACTATCTTCCGGCGTCCAGGGGTCTGGAAGCCATTGTCCCCAGACTCAGAGAATTGGTTTCCAAAGGTTACAGCATAGTTGTGTATCCTGAAGGCACTCGCTCGCCTGACTGCCGGATCGGGCGATTCCATCAAGGTGCGTTTTATCTTGCGGAGATACTGAATGTCGACATCCTCCCGACTGTGATTTATGGCACTGGTCAGGCGCTGCCAAAGCATGGCAGAATACTCCGGCCCTGGCCCATCATAATGGAAGTTGACAAAAGGGTTTCTCCTGATGATGCGCGCAGATTGGGTGACAGCCTGAAATCGCGGGCTTCATATTGGCGAAAATACTATATGTCACGATATTCGGAAATTGCAGATAAAGTCGAACAAACTAATGTCTAAAAGTGTTATCATAATAGGAGGCGGTCTTGGCGGCCTCTTTACCGGAGCAATTCTCGCAAAGGAAGGGCTTGACGTAACGGTTCTGGAAAAAAACAAGATAATAGGCGGCGGGCTTCAGAGCTTCAGGCGCTTCGGGGAAGTGTTCGACACCGGCATGCACATTATAGGCGGCATGCAGAAAGGCGGCAATATCCGAAGAATATGCGAATATCTTGGTATATGGGAAGACGTCCACACGCAGGACACGGATCCTGAAAACATTGACAGCATATTCTTCGCCGAAGACAAGAGAACCTATCATATAGCCAAGGGCAAAGTTGGCTTTGTGGAGTCCCTGAGCAAAGATTTTCCTGATCAGAAAGAGAATCTGGAGGCGTACATAGAGGCATTGTATAGAGTGGCCGACGAGGTGGATCTTTTCTATCTCAGGCCATCGCCGGAATATATGCAGGTCCATTCCGATGAATTCCTGATGCCGGCCAGTGACTTTATTGCCAAGTATATCACTGACAAGCATCTGCAAAGCGTAGTGGCTTATCTGAATCCCTTGTACGGAGGGAAAGAAGGAGTAACCCCCGCATACATCCATGCCCTGATTTCCGTCCTGTACATTGACGGCTCCAGCCGTTTTGCCGGCGGGAGCATACTATTTGCGCAGACTCTCAGTGATCTGATAACCGACCATGGAGGCCATGTCCTTTCCGGGGACGCCGTCAGGTCAGTTCACAGCGAGAACCGCAATATTACCGGAGTAACGACAAAAAGCGGAAAATCATATAGTGCGGATTATTATATCTGTGCAATTCATCCCTGCTCGTTCTTCCCTCTTCTCGACGATGCGTCAATTCTTCCGAAAGCTTACCGGGAAAGACTCGACAATCTGCCGAATTCCTATTCCGCATTTACGCTGAACATTAAGCTTAAGCCCCGGACGTTCAGGTTCTTCAACTACACGATGTACTATATGTCCCGGTATGACGCCATCTGGAAATTCGGTCAGACAAAGCAGTGGCCATCCGGTTTCCTGTACGTCACACCTCCGGAAATCAATCAAGGAGAATTTGCCGACAAGATAATAGTAACCGCTCCGATGCAATGGAATGCCGTCGAGCAGTGGAAAAACACCACTGTCGGCAACAGAGGTCCAGAATACAGCCAATGGAAAGCCGACTGTGCCGAAAAACTGATAGCGTGCATGGAAGAAATTGCCCCTGGGTTCCGGGATTGCATCGAGTCTGTAAACACCGCATCTCCGCTTACGATCCGAGACTTCTATGGCGTCAAAGACGGGTCGATGTACGGGTTCTCAAAAGACTGCCACGACATAGTCCGCTCTCAGGTCCCTGTCGCCACGAAAGTCAAGAATCTGTTCCTGACGGGGCAGAACTGCAATCTTCACGGATTCTGCGGCGTGTCCCTTACGGCAATCAACACATGCGAGGCCATTCTTGGCAGGAACTATATACTGAACAAGATTAATCGTTTTGACGGTTCCGGGATATGATGACGATTTCTGAAATATATGATTTCTTTTCTGAACGATGCACGCTCAGGCGGTGTATCCTCACCGTTACGTCCATTATCCTGATATGCCTGGCCGCCACCCTGAATTTCAGTGAGGACATCAGTGATTTCCTCCCACTCGGCACCGAAGAAAGGGAAGAGATGAGCATCTATCAGAACATCTCCGGTGCGGAAAGGATATTCATCCTATTCTCGAATCCGGGAGATGCCGACAGAACAGTCAGCGCCATTGAGTCCTATCTGTCATTTCTTGACGAGAATGACCCGGAACAATGGTGCGAGAATATAGTTGGAGGAATCGACATGGAAACCATTGCGGAAGTGTCGGATTTCGTTTACGACAATATCCCTTATTTCATAACTGACGCGGACATACAGAGGATGGACTCCCTTCTGTCCAAACCGGGATATGTCAGACAGGCGCTTGAAAGGGACAGGAACGCGCTGCTGTTCCCGTCGTCCCCGTTAGTGACCGGTGCAATCACCCGTGACCCGCTCGGCCTTTTCAGTCCGGTACTGGCTAGGATGCAGGCTTCAGGCAGTCAAATCGGCTTTGAGATGTATGACGGCCATATCTTCACTCCCGACATGAGCCGGGCGGTTATGATGCTCGATTCGCCGTTCGGAAGCAGCGAGACAGAGAACAATTCAAAACTCCTGAAACTGTTGGAGAATGCCTCTGAGGCGATGCAGGCAGACTTCCCTGACGTAAAGGCAGACATAGTCGGAGGGCCGGCAATTGCCGTCGGAAATTCGTCCCGGATAAAGAAGGACAGCATTCTCGCCATATCATTGTCGGCCGTGCTCGTCATCCTGCTTCTGGTCTATTCCATAGGCTCAATCAAGAACATCCTCCTGATATTCCTGTCGGTAGGATGGGGGCTGCTGTTCGCTCTCGGAGGAATGGCCGCCTTCAGCGACAGCGTTTCCATCATCGTCATAGGCATCTCAAGCGTTATCCTTGGGATTGCAATCAACTATCCGCTGCATCTTATCATGCACACGGCGCATCAGAGCGACATGAAAACGGCAATGTCGGAAATCGTGTCACCGCTTGTGGTCGGCAATATAACTACAGTCGGAGCGTTCCTTGCCCTGGTGCCGCTCAAATCCACAGCCCTTCGTGACCTCGGCCTCTTCGCGTCGCTTCTTCTGATTGGAACCATCCTCTTCGTGCTGCTGTTTCTGCCGCATTATGTATCGCACAGCAAAGACATCAGGCACAGAAACTTGCTGTTGGACAGAATTTCCGGATTCTCGCCGGAAAAAAGCAGGGTGTCCGTCATCGCGGTGGTTGTCATCACGGCAATATTGTCATATTTCAGTCTGCAAACGGGGTTCGACACCAACATGTCGCATATAAACTACATGACTGCCAGCCAGAAGGCCGACATGCAGTATTTTGAGGACATGCTCACAAAAGACACTACTCACACCGCTCTGACTCTATATGTCTATGGCAGGGGGAGCAGCTTTGACGAAGCGCTCTCGAACAGCGCAGATCATTCATCTGTAATCGACAGTCTCGTGGCCTCAGGCATCGTGGCGAGGCAGAATTACGCAGATGCGTTTATTGTTCCCAAGGGCGAGCAGGCACGCCGCATTGAACTTTGGAAGGATTTCACTGAGCGCCACAACGATGAGCTCACCTCATCACTTAAGCTGGCCGCTTCTGACGCCGGTTTCACAACGTTGGCATTCAATAAGTTCATCTCATTGGTAGAAAATGCAGGGGACCCAGCTCCAGAAGAATTTGAATTTTTCGAGCCATTGGCCAAAACCGTGTTTGTTCAGAATTTCACAGAGTCGGAAGACGGACGGACCAAATATGCGGTCCAGGCATTGAATGTCGAACCCAAGAACATAGAGAAAGCCAAATCGGCATTGGAGCCGGGCTGTTTTGATGTTTCTGGAATGAACGCAGCAATGACTCGCAGTCTGTCCGACAACTTCAACTACATAGGCTGGGTCTGCTCGCTCATCGTGTTTTTCTTCCTCTGGTTTTCATTCGGAAGGATTGAACTCGCGCTGATTTCATTTCTGCCGATGGCCGTGAGCTGGATATGGATTCTCGGACTGATGTCGATACTCGGCATTAAGTTCAATATCGTGAACATCATCCTCGCGACATTCATATTCGGCCAGGGTGATGACTACACCATCTTCATTACCGAGGGATGCCAATACGAATACTCGCATCGCAAACCGATTCTGGGCTCATATAAGAGCAGCATATTCCAGTCGGCGGCGATAATGTTCGTCGGCATTGGCACCCTTATCATCGCCAGACATCCTGCAATGCGTTCACTGGCGGAAGTCACCATAATCGGAATGTTTTCGGTCGTGTTGATGGCCTACCTTATACCACCGCTCATGTTCAGGTGGCTCACCATGAAGAACGGGGAGCCGAGACGCTATCCGGTGACATTGAGAACGATCTTCTTCGGGATCCCGAATGATCTGCGCTCTGCCGTTGAAGGCCGCTACATATATAAGGGAAAGGCCGTGGAAAGAACCGTGAGACGGAATCTGAAGAACAAAGGCAAGGAGATGATGGAGCTGAAGACGCCGCAATCGCAACAGATAGAAACAGTTGACGAGGGCTATGGCGAATTGTCCCTGTTGCTCGCGCTTTCGCACAAAGACCTCAAGGTCATCGCCCACATTGCGGACGACGAGCGCCGGAACATTGCGGAAGTGGCCGCCGGAGGGATAGCAGATAACATTGAATACAAAAAATAACAGAATATGACAACAGCAGAAATCAAATCATTGTTGGAAGACGTGCTGCCTGCCGTGAATCTCGAATCCGACTTCCTCTTTACGGAACTGGACTCGCTCGGCATTGCCACAATGCTTTATGTCCTTTCCCGGAAGTATGGAGTACTTCTCGATGCCGAAGACGTGACACCTAAAAACTTCAAGAATATAGAAGCAGTCACCAGAATGGTCAATTCCAAGAGGACTCTGGAGAACAAGATACGGCAGTTTTCCATTCAGACCCCAGACAAAGTTGCTGTAATTTGCGGAGCAGAAAGCATGACTTACGCACAGCTTTGGAACGCGATTGTCGCCAAAGCACAGAAACTGAGAGACGAGGGGCTTCAGCCGCAGCGCCCGTATGTCTATCGCGCCAATCAAGACATTGACTTCATTATCACCTATTGTGCCGTGCATTATCTCGGTGCTGTCGCCGTTCCGCTGGAGCACATGGCGTCAGAAGAAAATTTCCGGGCTGTCAAGGCGGAAGTGGAAGCATACGAATTTCCCAAAGGCATAGCGGATACTCTCTACACTACAGGGACAACCGGCAAGTCCAAGGGCGTCATGCTGTCCGAGACATGCCTTACCTCCTGCGCGGACAATTTTATAAGCGACCTTCATTTCTCGAAGGATCTTCTTTTTATCATCAGCGGTCCGCTGAATCATATCGCTTCCCTATTCAAGATTCATCCGACCTTGTCTGCCGGAGGCACAATCTGCATTCTGGACGGGCTCAAGGACATGAATGCCTTCTTTAAGGTCTTCGACCTGCCGTTCGAGAAATTCGCTACGTTCCTCGTTCCTGCAAGCATCAGGCTCATAATGCAGTTTTCTTATGAAAGGCTCTGCTCGCTTTCCTCCAAGATTGAATTCATCGAGACCGGGGCTGCTCCCATCACTAAAGCCGACATGGAGCAGTTGAGCAAGGCATTGCCGCATTCCCGCCTCTACAACACCTACGGCGGTACTGAAATAGGTTGTGTCGCGACATACGATTTCAATGACGGGAAATATATGGAAGGATGCATCGGAAGCCCGCTCAAGAATGCGGATGTCGAGATTGCGGACGACGGCACCGTCATCGTGTCCGGCTCAACAATCATGAGCGGATATGTCAACGACAAAGAGAGTACGGAGAAGGTTATTGTCGGAGGAAAGGTCTATATGTCAGATCTGGGCTATATCGATGAAGAGGGAATGATACATCTTTCAGGCCGGCAAGGCGACATAATCAATGTCGGTGGGTACAAGGTAAACCCGCTTGAGGTTGAGAATGCCGCATCTTCTTTCCCCGGGATAAAGGATTGTATATGCGTTGCAGCAACGCATCCTATAATAGGCCCTGTCCTGAAGTTGCTTGCTGTGTTTGAGGACGGGACCAACCTCGACAAGCGCTCGCTTGCCGTTCATCTCAAATCCAAGCTTGACGCCTATAAAGTGCCTACAATGTATGAGTCCGTTCCTTCAATAAACTACACGTATAACGGCAAGAAAGATAGGAAATCCTACAAGGAAGAAAAATAATCCACCCCCCCCGGAGGGATGCCTTCAGCAACTACAGCCTCAAGACAAGTTGGATTAATACAAAGTGCCCCAGCAAAATTCTGGTTTTACTGGGGCGCTTCATGTTCTCATGAATGACGGTGTCGTCTATTCCGCAGGGTCATCATCGCCGTTGGAGTATTGGGAGATGTTATCGTCAGGAAGGGCATCACCATTCTCCTCGCCTGATGCGTCGTCCTCGTCGTCCTCGTCATCGCTGTCTAGCCACCTCTCTATGTCCTCGGCATCGTCTGTGCGAATCTTTATTTTCACAAGACAAACCGCATCATCGGTCTCTATCGTCACGGCATAGAAAGATGTTCCGTCCGGCTTAGGATATTCCTTAAGATCAGGGAGATAGTCAGCAAATCCCTTCGGATATTTCTCGTTGAACGCTGCAGTGAGCGCATCATCCATATTTTCGTAACTGACAACACGTCTTTTTTTCGTTTCCATATCGCTTTTTCCTTTATTCAAATTGCGGTGCAAGTATAAGACTATTTTTCTATATGGCAAAAAATTTTTGCATCCCGCCACGATATTTTTCAGCCTCTGAGAATGTCCAAAATCTCGTCTGCAGATGAGGCTATTTTCCAAGGTCTGAATGAGACTATAGTCTCGGCCGGACAAAATCCGTAGGTTACGCCTATCGCCCGCACATCGGCATTCGCGGCAGTGCGCATATCAACGTCTGAATCACCTACATATATGACATCGGAGAGCCTTGCACCTGCCTCCTCCACGATTTCGAACACAACCTCGGGTGCTGGTTTACGCGCCACGCCATCACGTTGCCCGTGTATGGAGCAGAAGCGGATATCTGGGAAAAATTTGCTCACGAGCATCTCAGTGGCAGCCTGATACTTGTTGGAGGCTACAGCAATTTTAGCCCCCTGAGACTGAATGTAGGCAAGAAGCCCGCTTATGCCGGGATATGGCCTAGTGTTATCGGCAAGATGGATGTTGTAGTAGGCCCGGAAATCGTCAAGCAACGATTCCGCAAGGTGCTTCGAGCCTTCAGGAAGGGCGCGCTCCATGAGCTTTCCTATGCCATTACCGACAAATTTGTAATATTCCTTGAGCTGATGGGTCGGGAATCCATGTATTTCAAGAGTATGATTTCCCGCAGCCGCCAGGTCGGCAACCGAATCAATCAGTGTCCCATCCAAATCAAATATAAATAGTTTGTCACCTATATACATAATATGCATTTATTTACATTCCTCCCCTGCATACGAAAAGGAGAACGGCATTACTGCCATTCTCCCTGTAATTGCCATGCAATCATGCGCGTTGACTGCCTTATTCAGCAACGATTGCGCCCTGCGGGCAAACGTCGGCGCAGGTTCCGCAGTCAATGCACACATTCGGGTCGATTTTGTAGATGTCGCCCTCGGAAATTGCTCCGACAGGGCATTCATTGATACAAGTTCCGCAAGCTATGCAGTCCTCTGTGATTCTGTGAGCCATAAATTTATGAGTTTAAATAATCGTTAATTCCTTCCCCTTGCCGCTCCGGCATTGTCGGAGACACAAAGTCTTGCAAATTTAGGAACTGTTTTGGTTTTCACAAAATATTTTGAAGTATCTTTGTATTTTGTAAGTGACCCCCGTGGTTCAATACATTTTGCGTAATGACAGGACACATGAAACGCCATATCATATATGTCATCGCCGTTATGATGCTTGCTGCGGCTTTGGGCATGCCTGCGGTGGCGCAGGTGAAGATCAGCGAGAACATCGAACTGGACAGCGACTGCCACGACTTTGGGGACATACTCCTCGGAAGCGGTCCGGTAAGTTGCTCATTTTCCGTGAAAAACATCGGAAAGGAACCTGTCGCTATCTATAGTGTGGTGACCTCATGCGGGTGCACGGACGTGGAGTGGACAAAATCCCCGATAAAACCTGGTGAAAGTGGCAAGATTTCAGTGACCTACAGCAACAATGAGGCGCCTCTCCCCTTCGACAAGAATCTGACGGCATATTTCTCCGACATGAAGAAGCCGGTGATACTCAAGCTCCGCGGTGTATGCCACGAAAAAAAATTGACGAAGGAGGAAATATTCAAGGAGCGCTTCGGGCCGGTCGGATTCCGCACACTTGACGTAAAATGTGGAAACATCCTTCAGGGTGAGAGCCGGAGCGACAGGCTAACAGTGGCCAATCTCGGGAAGAGGCCTGTAAAACTGACATTTACGGACATAAGCGACGGGCTGTCGCTGAAAGTCTCTCCGGAGGTCATTCCGGCAGGAGGCGAGGCAGAAATCAGCTACACCGTGAAGACGTCGCGCGAAAGGTGGGGCAAGAATCTGTACTATGCCGTACCGGTCGTGGACGGAGTTGAGTCATATACGCTCGCAGGGCTTCCTGATGGCGTAAAAGCCGGTAAGTTAAGGATATATGCGTTCACAACAGACAATTTCAGCTCACTCTCGGAGTCTCAGAAATCCGATGGGCCGAGGCCCAAGTTTGCAACGAGTACATATTCTTTTGGCAAGATAAAGGCCGGCAAGACCATCGATGCCGAGTTCACGTTCACCAACGAAGGCAAGCGATGTTTCCAAGTCTACAAATGCGACACTGACGCTCCGCGCTACTCCCACGGGACAATCCAGCCAGTAGCCCCCGGAGAAAAGGGACAGGTTCGCGTCCATGTTGACACTTCCATGCTGCCGAAAGGGGAAACCTTGGTCATTGTGACTCTCACAACCAATTCGCCTCTGCGTCCGGTCATTAACCTGTTCATCTCTGGATACTTGGAATGAGAAGTTCCTCCCCCAACCTTCAGCCGCCCACTACAGCAACACACAGAAGCCGAGAGCCATATAACAAGCAATGCCCCATCAAATGTTTCTCCACACCCTCATAGACGTCCTGCGCAATAGCATACTCATCACCGGTCTGGTAATCGTGATGATGATGATGATTGAAGCCTTGAACATCGAGTCCCACGGAAAGTTTTTTTCACGTCTGCGGAAGACAAAAGTCGGACAGGTAGCGTTCGGAGCCGCACTCGGGCTTATTCCCGGCTGCATGGGAGGTTTCGCGACGGTTTCGCTCTACACTCACGGATTGTTCAGTTTCGGAGCGCTGGTGGCCATGATGATAGCGTCTTCCGGGGACGAGTCTTTTGTGATGCTGGCAATGTTCCCGCACAAAGCTCTGATTCTGTTCGGAGTATTGTTTGTCATTGCCGTTGTCACGGGTGTCATTACCGACTTTGTCGGAGAGCAAATCCTTAAAAAGAAAGGAACGTCTGTACAGCAAGGAAAGGCCTGCTGCGATGATGGATTCGAGATTCACGAGCACGAGGACACGGACACCCATGGGCATGGAAAACGTCATTTCGGATGGAAGAGGGCCGTGCTGTCCATCGGGCTGGCAGCATTCATTGCAGCGCTCGGCTTGGGAGTCCTAGAACACAACCACGATGAGGGGCACGCCGCCGACACGACCTGCCATGAGGAGATCCAAAGACAGGGTCATGACTTCGAAGGGCACACACACTGCCAAAGTTGCTGCAGCACCGGAGACGAGCGGATTTCTGACGATTCCCTGGAGGGTGAAGCCGATCACGCCCTGAAGATTGACCTTTTAAGCGAATCGTGGATGAATGTGCTCTTCGCCTGCCTAAGCATCATAATGCTCGGCGTGATAATCTTTGCCCCTGACCACTTCATTGAGGAACATCTCTGGCATCATGTCATAAGGAAACATTTCCTAAGCATTTTTCTCTGGACATTCGGCATTCTCGCTGCCATAGCCCTGCTGACACACTTCGTGGACATCGGTTCGTGGGTTAGCGACAACACCGCTCTGATGATTCTGCTCGCCGTCGCGGTGGGCATAATTCCGGAATCCGGCCCGCACTTGATTTTCGTGACCCTCTTCGCCGCCGGCATGGTCCCCTTCCCTGTTCTTCTTGCCAGCAGCATCTCCCAAGACGGGCACGCCTCCATTCCGCTGCTAGCAGAGAGCAAGGCAGCATTTCTCAAGGCGAAGATTATCAATTGCGCCGTGGCCCTTCTCTGCGGTTTCGCGGCAATGCTGTTCTGAGACTGCCGAATGAACTCGGATAGGGGATAACATTATTTTCGTCGTATGCCGGAGGTGCTGACGAGCCATACCCCGAGAAAGACGATGAGCATGGCGAGAGCCTTGACGAGGCCGAAAGTTTCCTGAGAGGCGGCGACAGCGAGAAGGGTGGCGGTGACGGGCTGAAGGTAGTTGTACATCGCGACGGTCGTCGGTTGTAGGTATTTCTGGCCGAAGGGGACGAGGAAATAGCTGATGAAGGTCGAGAATATGATGATGAAGGCGAGCGCGAGCCATGCGGCGGAAGAGATAGCGGGCCACTGCGTGAGGAACATATCCTTGGCCGAAAAAGGAAGAAGCATGACGAGGCCGAAGAGATATTTCCATTTCATCAGGGTTATCGGAGAATATTTTTTGATAATATCCTGAAAGAAAACGAGATAGACTCCGTAAGAAATCTGCGAGAGCAGACAGCAGGCTGCGCCTGAGATTGAACCGCCGGAAGCGGTGGAACTGCCGTAGAGGGTGATGAGCAGCGTGCCGGACATTCCCAGCAGAATGCCTCCGACTTTGCGGGCATTGACTTTCTCGTGAAGGTGCAGCGCGGACATGAGCACCGTCCAAATCGGCAGAGTCGTCATGCAGACAGCGGCCTCTGTGGGGGACGAGAGCGAAATGCCCTTCATGTAGAACAACTGAACCAGCACGGTTGAGAAAAATGCCGCGAGAAACAGCTTCCAATAGTCCTTCGTCTCCACACGCTCTTTCCTCTCGGTCTTCAGAGCAGAGAAAGCGAGCCAAAACAACAGCGTTCCGGACAGGATGCGTATGTCCGCAAGCACAGTCGAGGAAATGATGCCACCTGCCAGAATAAACTTGGACACGGGGACGGCCGCGCCCCAGATTGTATTGCAGAGAAACAGTGAAATGTGGCCTGCACGCCACTGGGATGGTGTTGTCATATTTCAAAAAACCTTGACTCTATATGTGAGAGAAAGCGTGCAAAGGTAGTAAAATTTGTATGCATGACCTTGGGGCTTACTCATTTCTCGATGCAAGACGCGTACTTTCCGTAAGAAAGAAACGGCAATGTGAATATCCTCTTCTGCCAGAAGAAGAATTGCCTAAAATTTGTAGGGCGTGGCTGCGGTAATCATAAAATTTCGGAATTATGGAAAAAATCAGTGAAAGGATACATTATGTCGGGGTAAACGATGAGACCACGACACTTTTTGAGGGGCTTTGGCCTCTTCCTTATGGAGTCAGTTACAATGCCTATCTCGTTATCGATGAGAAGATTGCACTCATTGACACGGTAGAGGAGCCGTGGAAGGACGCTTTTGTAGGAAAAATCCGACAGGCAATCGGAGAGCGTACGGTAGATTATCTGATTGTCAACCACATGGAGCCTGATCATTCATCATCTATTTCCACAATTCTTGAACTTTATCCTGAAATCACGATTGTCGCCAGCGCGAGGGCCGTGCCGATGCTGGGAGGCTACTACGAGATTCCTGCATCGCGGATTAAGGTTGTCGGCGACGGAGAGAAGATATCTCTCGGGCAGACGGAGCTCACGTTCTACATGACCCCGATGGTTCACTGGCCGGAGACGATGATGACCTGGTGCGAAAATGAGCATACACTGTTCTCGGGTGACGCGTTCGGAACCTTCGGAAAACCGGGAATCAGGGCTGTCGAAAACAATGACGGCTGCAGCCGGACAATTACGGACGATGCAGACGCAATCGATGATAGGGAGTTCAACGATTTGGGAATATATCGTGACGAGATGACACGGTACTATTCAAACATTGTCGGGAAATACGGAGTGCCGGTGCAGACGGCGCTGAGAAAACTTGCGGGGCTTAAGATCGAAAGAATATGCAGCACGCACGGCCCTGTATGGGAGAAACTCGTCGGGGAAGTTGTGGGACTGTATGACAAATTGAGCCGATATGAAGCCGAACCTGGAGTATGCATAGCCTACGGAACAATGTACGGCAACACCGAAAAGGCAGCGAAGGAGCTGTCCGAAGAACTCACCGCTCTCGGAATCCGGAACGCCCTTCACGACCTACGCATCGAAAACGCCTCTTACGCGATACGAGATACATTCAAGTACAACACGCTCGTTGTGGGGTCGCCAACCTACAACGGAGGCATCTTCCCACCGGTCGAGGCATTCATAAAAGCCGTGTCAGCACGCGGCGTCAAGAGCCGCAGATTCTTCGCGTTTGGCTCCTACACCTGGGCGGCGGCAAGCGTAAGGCAGCTACTTGAGCAGGCAACTGCACTCGGGTTTGAACTGCTTTCCCTTCCGGAAGGCACAGCAGGCGCCCAGGCAGGCGGGCTGACCTTCCCTCAGGCATACTCGCCACAGAAATTTGACACCAAGGCTCTCGCCGAAGCAATCCGGCAAAGCCTCTGACACCTCGGTCCATAAACAGAACGCTGGACTTCCTCATCGAAGCCCAGCGCTTTTCGTTAAGCCATCAGCGCAGTCCAAGTTTACTTGAGACTGCCGTGGCGAGAAAAGGTCGCGTTAGCGAACATGAATACCGCAGCAACCTTATGTTGTGAGGATTTTGACAAGACATCCAACGCAGCAGACCGACTCTTATTCGCCCCGAATTCAGAACATATTCGGATCAGACTCCCCATCAGCAATCGGAATCTCCCTCGGAGCATCCGGACGCTCGTCACGGCGAGGTCCGCGGTTGTCGCGGCGGTCGCCCCTGCGGTCATCACGACGATCTCCGTCACGGCGAGGTCCGCGGCTGTCGCGGCGGTCTCCGCCCCTGCGGTCATCGCGACGATCCCGGTCTCCGGACGGCCGCGGCTTGCGCTCAGGCTCGACATATCCCTCAGGCTTCTCCATGAGAGCACGACGGCTCAAGCGCATCTTGCCTGTCTTAGGGTCAATCTCAAGGAGCTTGACATCAACCTCATCGCCGACCTTGAGAACGTCCTCAACCTTGTCGGTCTTCTTCCAGTCAAGTTCGGAGATGTGGAGCAGGCCTTCCTTGCCCGGAAGAATCTCCACGAATGCACCGAACTCAAGGATTGAAACCACCTTTCCGTGATATACCTTGCCGACCTCCGGAACAGCGCAGATGCCATTGATCCACTCAAGGGCCTTGTCCATAGACTCCTTGTTGTCGCCGAAGATGTCAACAATACCCTCGCTGACGCCATTATTCTGCTCCTCGGTGATGGTGACAGTGGTGCCGGTCTCGCGCTGAATCTTCTGGATGACCTCACCGCCCTTGCCGATAATCGCACCGATGAATTCGCCAGGAACACGAATCTGGACGATGCGCGGAACGAACGGCTTGTAGTCCTCACGAGGCTCGCTGATGGTCTTCAGCATCTCGCCCATGATGTGCATACGACCCTGACGAGCCTGCTCAAGTGCCTTCGCGAGCACCTCGTATGAGAGGCCATCAACCTTGATGTCCATCTGTGTGGCCGTGATTCCGTCCTTGGTTCCCGTAACCTTGAAGTCCATGTCGCCGAGGTGATCCTCGTCTCCGAGGATGTCAGTCAGGATTGCATAACGCTCGTTAGGCTTGTCGGCATCGGTGATGAGCCCCATGGCAACACCTGCCACAGGCTTCTTTATCTTCACTCCTGCATCCATGAGCGCGAGACAACCTCCGCAGACGCTGGCCATTGATGAAGAGCCGTTTGACTCAAGGATATCTGAAACCACGCGGATTGCGTAAGGGTTCTCCGGAGCGAGCGGAACCACCGGCTTGAGCGCCCTCCATGCGAGATTTCCGTGACCAATCTCACGGCGTCCGACGCCCCTCTGAGCCTTTGCCTCACCGGTTGCGAACGGAGGGAAGTTGTAATGGAGAACGAACTGCTCGGTACCCTGGACAAGAACCTCGTCGAGCTCCTTCATGTCCATCTTGGTTCCGAGGGTTACTGACGCGAGAGCCTGGGTTTCTCCTCGGGTGAATATTGCGCTTCCGTGTGCGCACGGCAGATAGCCGACCTCGCACCAGATAGGACGGACCTCGGCTGTATGGCGCCCGTCAAGACGGATTCCCTCATCGAGGATAAGATTCCTCATTGCGGTCTTTTCGACTGCATGATAGTACCTATCAACCATCATCTGCTTCTCTTCGCGCTCCTCCTCCGGAATGGTCTGCATGAATTCCTCCTTGATGGCCTCAAAAGCGTCGCTGCGTGCATGCTTATCCTGACCGGACTTCGCCACAGCATAGCACTTTTCATAGCAGAAAGCCTCGACAGCCTTCTTAAGTTCCTCGTCATTAACTTCGTGGCAGTAAGTTCTCTTGACTGTCTTTCCGCACTCCTCGGTGAGTTCCATCTGCACCTTGCAGTGCTTCTTGATTTCCTCGTGGGCGAACTTGATTGCCTCAAGCATGTCGGACTCGCTCACTTCCTTCATCTCGCCCTCGACCATCATGATGTTGTCGTAGGTGGCAGCGACCATAAGGTCAAGGTCTGCCTGAGCCATTTCGCTGAAGGTAGGATCAATCTTGAATTCCCCGTTAATGCGAACAACCCTCACTTCTGAGATCGGGCCCCCGAACGGGATGTCGCTCACCGCAAGGGCTGAAGAAGCCGCAAGCCCCGCAAGAGCATCAGGCTGGATGTCCTTCTCGGCGGAAATGAGCGTAATCTGCACATAAACTTCGGCATGGAAATCATCCGGAAACAGCGGCCTGAGAGCACGGTCAACCAGACGCGCAGTGAGAACCTCCGCATCAGTGGCCTTTCCTTCCCGCTTCATGAACCCGCCTGGAAAACGCCCAGCAGAATAGAATTTTTCCTTGTAATCGACCTGAAGCGGCATGAAATCCACGTCGTCCTTGGCGTCCTTGGCTGCCGTCACGGTCGCGAGCAGCATCGTGCCGCCCATCCTGACCACCACAGAGCCGTCAGCCTGTTTTGCAAGCTTACCGGTCTCAATCTCGATTACCCGTCCATCGGATAATTCGATTTTCTTATTGATAATGTTCATTAAATTTTTGTTCAACCTGCCTCTCCCGATGAGAGCCGATTAGTAAAACTATTGTGTACTGCGTAATATATATTGGTTTCCGAGCGGTGCCGCAGGTTGAAGTTTGTGAACGCCGCCGGGATATGCTGCAACAAAAATATGTTCCGTTCTCACAGGAACATACCAAAAAAACGAGAAAAAGGGTATATCCAATTTCGGATATACCCTGATTTCCCGATGTCGTCTATCGACGGAGACCAAGCTCCTTGACGATAGCCCTGTATCTCTCGATGTCGATTTCCTTAAGATAATCAAGTACACGACGTCTTTTACCCACGAGTTTCAAAAGCGCACGACGGGTTGAAAAATCCTTCTTGTTGCTTTTGAGGTGCTCCGTGAGGTGAGCGATACGGTAGGAGAACAATGCGACCTGACTCTCTGGAGAGCCGGTGTCAGTGTTGGACTTTCCGTACTTCGCGAAAATCTCCTGTTTTTTCTCCGGTGCCAAATATTCAGCCATCTTGAAAAAATTTAAGATTGTTAATAAACCAAAACTTTCGGGTCACGGTCTGTAAACCCAAAGCGGGCACAAAGGTACGGCGATTTTTAATTAAAACAAATATTTGAGGGCACAAATATTTGTCAATTATGATATTTCCCGCGAAGTCTCAGACTCCGGAAAGAGACTTCGGCTACTCCACCGTGACGGACTTGGCAAGGTTTCGCGGCTGATCGACGTCAAGACCCTTCGCGTCGGCGATGTAGTAGGCAAAGAGCTGGAGAGGGACTGCAACCAGAATCGGCATAAGACAAGGGTCTACGACAGGGACACGTATGCAGTAGTCGGACATTGCGGAAACCACGGTATCGTCCTTTGACACCACAGAAATCACAACTCCCCCGCGTGCCTTGACCTCCTGCACGTTGCTGGCCATCTTCTCGTAAATCGGGTCAGGAACAGCAATCGCCAGCACCGGCATATCCTTGTCTATTAGAGCAATAGGACCATGTTTCATCTCCGCGGCTGGGTAACCATCGGCATGAATATAGGAAATCTCCTTAAGTTTCAGAGCGCCTTCAAGAGCGGTAGGATACTCGTATTCCCGCCCCATATATATGAAGTCCCGAGTATCCTTGAACTTTCCAGCGAGCGCCTTGATAGGTTCGTCAAGCACGTCAAGTTCCTCCTGAATCAGCGCGGGAAGCGACAGCAGCGTCTTCGAAAGATGCTCGAAGCGGTCGCGAGGAATTCGGGTGAGGGTATTGGCGAGCGAAAGAGCAATCATGGCGAAGACCGTCACCTGACCCGTGAACGCCTTGGTCGAGGCCACGCTGATTTCCGGACCGACATGGATGTAGCACCCAGAATCGCTCACACGGGATATCGAAGAGCCTATGACATTGCAAATTCCGAACACGAAACACCCCGCAGCCTTGGCGAGCTCAACCGCAGCCAGAGTGTCCGCTGTCTCTCCGGACTGGGAAACAGCTATGACAACATCATCCGGATTGAGAACCGGGTTTCGGTAGCGGAACTCAGAAGCGAACTCGACCTCCACAGGAATGCGGCACAGATCCTCGATGAGATGCTCTCCTATCAGCGATGCATGCCACGAAGTCCCGCAGGCTACTATCACAATCCTCCGGGCAGCCAGAAAACGATAGGCATTATCCCTTATTCCGCTGATTATCACATCGTACGAGTCTGGACTAACCCTTCCTCTCATACAGTCGAAGATAGTCTTCGGCTGTTCGTGTATCTCCTTGAGCATAAAATGCTTATACCCGCCTTTCTCAAGTTCGGATATGTTCATCTTCAGGCGCTGGACATCCACAGGGCACGCTTCATTGTCGAAATTCACTACCTTCAGAGGCTGTCCGCGATGGAGCACGGCAATCT
>DJSA01000037.1:0-289 GCA_002438905.1 Bacteroidales bacterium UBA6346 | reverse complement strand
CGGAGGCAAGGAAATATTCCCCCTCACCGATTCCCACCACAAGCGGAGAAGACTGGCGGGCCACGATGATTTCATCATCATGCCCCCTTTCCACCACTGCAATCGCATATGCGCCGATGACCTGCTTCAAAGCCCCCTGCACAGCCTCAAGCAGAGAGCAATGATTCGTGTTGCGGACATATTCGATCAGGTTAACGAGCACCTCTGTGTCTGTCTGACTTTTGAACGTGTAGCCCTCCTTCACTAGAGCGTCTTTGAGAATCGCCCAATTCTCGATAATTCCATTATG
>DJSA01000017.1:5700-16326 GCA_002438905.1 Bacteroidales bacterium UBA6346 | reverse complement strand
CCGCCGCTCGTTTCCGGAGATTTTTCAGGAAACTTCCCGACATGGCTTCAGCGCGCGCTGACCTTCCTTGTTGTGTCATGTCCATGCGCCCTCGTGATTTCCGTCCCGCTGACATTCTTCGGGGGCATCGGCGGCGCGTCGAAGAACGGCATTCTCGTCAAGGGAGCGAACTACATGGACACCCTCTCGAAGCTCGGCACGGTAGTGTTCGACAAGACCGGAACCCTCACCAAGGGGCAGTTCGAGGTGAACGCGGTGCATCCCGACAAATTCGACGAGACTCAGCTGCTGCACCTTGCGGCGCATGTCGAACGCTACTCGACCCATCCGATTGCAATTTCGCTCAAGAACGCCTACCCGAACGAGCATGACGGTTGCACGGTTGAGGATGTGGAAGAGATTTCCGGACACGGAATCCGGGCGAAGGTGAACGGGGACACGGTCTGCGTTGGCAACACTAAGATGATGGACTACATAGGCGCGAAATGGCATCCGTGCCACAAGGTAGGAACGATAATCCATGTAGCCGTGAACGGAGTCTATGCCGGGCACATAGTGATTTCAGACAGGGTGAAGGACGATGCGGCCGCCGCTATTGCAGACCTGAAGTCGCTCGGAGTGGCAAAGACGGTGATGCTCACGGGCGACCGCGAGGAGGTGGGAAAAGAGGTGGCGATACAGCTCGGACTTGACGAGTACCACGCGGAGCTTCTGCCTGCGGACAAAGTGAGCGCCGTCGAGAAGCTCATTGCGGAAAAGCCGGCCGGGACGACTCTGGCCTTCGTCGGCGACGGCATCAACGACGCCCCGGTGCTCGCCCGCGCTGATGTCGGCATAGCGATGGGCGGCCTCGGCTCCGACGCCGCCATCGAGGCCGCCGACGTGGTCCTGATGGACGACAAGCCGTCTAAGGTCGCCGCAGCCATCCGCATAGCCCGTCACACCCTGAAAATCGCAAATGAGAACGTCTGGTTTGCGATTGCAGTCAAGGTCGCGGTCCTCATCCTCGCCGGCTTCGGTCTCGCCACGATGTGGATGGCAGTCTTCGCCGACGTCGGAGTCACCGTCCTCGCGGTTCTCAACGCCATGCGGACGCTGAAAACTGCATAAGCCGGACATCGGGATCATCTCATCACCCGAAAATCCGCAAATGTTAGAAGATGTTTACGTCAGAAGTCCGAGATCTCGACGATGTGGTTCAAGATGGCATAGACCGTGAGGCCGGCGATGGAATTGATGCCTGTCTTGCGAGCTATGTTCTTGCGGTGGGTGACGACGGTGTTGATGGAGATGAACAGGTCGTCGGCTATTTCCTTGTTGGTCTTGCCGTGGGCCACTGCGGCGAGGATTTCCTTCTCGCGTAGGGAGAGCACTTCGGAGTCATCGGACTGCTCTTCGCCGGAGTCATCGCTGTTTAAGAGGCTGAGGACGAGGGGGTTGAAAAGCTTTTCCTCAACGCGCATGTGGTTGCGCATGTCGGTCTCCATCGCGAGAAGATGGTTCAGCATATTGTAGCGTGAAGCATTCTCGCCGTTGTCGGGAAGATATTTTATCACTATGTTCTTGAGATCGTCAAGCTTTTCGAGGAACTGCGTGTGAGTCTCCTCGGATTCCACCTCATAATTTCCGCTCCCTATGCTGTTGAATATCCTTTCCTCATGTTCAAAATGCGCGTTAAGTTTCTCTACGAGTTCGTCGAAGAACTTGTTCAGCGCGTCCGCGAAAGAGGTGCCCACCTCACCGAGCATCGTGTGGATGAGGCCATGGAGATGGGGGACGGAAACATGGGAGTAATATTCGTGGGACGCGCGGATGTAGTCGGCAAGATGTGCCACATCGCTGCGGTCAAGACCGGAAAGCTCCGGAACATAGTCAGGATTGGAGAAGACGTTGGAGATTTCGATGAACAGCCGCTCCGGAAACGAATGATTCCGGCAAACCTCGCTGATTGTCGAGTCGCCGAAGCCGAGTCTGAAATGAAGCCTTTCGAGAACCGACAGCATACGGTTGTCCGAAAGTATGTCCGCCATCTTCATATTCGCCGAGTAAGGAAGTATATTCTTCATATTTGCAGATTTCTTCTAATCTGCAAATATACGGATTATCCTGCATAACTGTGCATTCCGCCGAGAAGGAAGTTCACGCCGAAGTAGGTGAACAGCACCGAGACGAATGCGAGGAGAAGGAAAATGTGATATGCGCACGGCTTACGCAAGAAAGGAATGTCGCTACGGTGGACGGCTACTGCATATATGAGCAGTGTTATGAGCGCCCATGTCTCTTTCGGATCCCAGTTCCAGTAGCAGCCCCAGGAGACGTTTGCCCAGACGGAGCCGGAGATGATGCCGGCGGCGAGGAAAAACACACCGAAATAGAGCAGCAGCATAGAGATGTCGGCGAGGCGGGAGGAGACGGGAGAAACGGATTTCCGCAGCGGAGCCGATTCCGATGTCACAGTGTCATACGGTTCCGAAGGAATGTGCCTGCGTTCGATTGCTCCGGTGCAAAGTCCGGCGATGCTGTTGACCATAATCACGGCAAGGACGGCATAGGAAAGCATCATCAGGGAGACGTGTATGCTCAGCAGCGGTGACTGGAGAACGGGGACGAGCAGGGTCACGGCAGGGTTTTCCTGTCCCATTGCGGCCACGAGCAGGGCAAGGGCGGAAATTATGAGCGAGAATGGCCTCATCAGAGAGAAACGGCCACCGAAGACAATCCCCGCGAGCAGCACGGTCCAGGCAATCGCCATCATCGTCTCCGCGCCGTTGGAAAGGGGGACGTGTCCGCCCACAATCCACACGAGCGTGAGCATGAGCGTCAGGAAAGTGAAGAGCACAGCTTCCAGGACGACTGCAGAGAGCCGTATCCGTATGCCGGTCTCACGTTGCCTGGCAAGGCAGGTCACGAACCATCCGAGCAGCACAAGCCCGGCAAGAAGATATATGCCCGCCACCGGAAAAAGCGGGGGAAAGCTGTTGTAGAGCCTCTCCGCAGCGAGTCGGAAACCAGAAGGCAGCGAGCCGCCGGCCTGCCTTTCCTGAAATTTCTTCATTTTTCCAAGAGCCGTGGCGAGACCGTCATCGTCTCCGGTAATGACCAGTTCGCCGATATAGTTCATCGACTTGCGGATAAACAGCCATTCGTCATCGTCCAATTCATCCGGAAGCCTGTCATTCTGGGCATACCAGCTCACGCGCCCGAGCGAATCTGCAACAGGATAGAGCTTAAGAAGTTCACCGCCCAAAAGTGAGTTCACCGTCTGCCGTCTGTCCCGCGCGTCATTCGCGCCGCGCCTATGTTTCTGCGGAACATCGCGCCATGACGTGCCATAGAACATCCATCCCGTCAGAACCTGATCATCAGTAAGGCCATAAACATCAGAGTTCCCATAAAGTCTCACCCGGAAGTCCTTCGCGACGGTCTGGAGCGGACATACGCGTCCGTGGTAGAAGACATAGAGTTCGCCGAACTGCGCTGCGGCCTCTCTCGTGAGCGTCTTTGGGGGCTTATTCCCGGCAGCGGACGCCGTCAGTGTCGAGATACCGGTCAAAAGCAAGACTGCCGCAGCCGTGCCCGCGACCTTGCGGGCAAGAGCGCGCAACTTTCTGTCAGTAAAGAAGAAAATGATGAATGCAAGAAGAAATAGAGTGTAGCCGGCATAGACGAGTCCGATTCCCACGGGGTCGCGGGCGATGGTAAATGTGGTGCCATGTTCATCACTGTCGTAGGTCGTCTGATAGAAACGATAGCCCTTGTACGAAAGGATATGGTTCATGCTGACCTCCGCCGATTTCACGCATTCCCCGTCTATTAGCACGGACACCGAAGACCTGTAGTCCGACGGAGTGTCCGTACCAGGGTAATACTCCACCTCAAAATCGTCGAGCCTAAGCCCGAAAGGCAGTTGAAGCTCACCTTTCCTGTTTTCGGAATATGACGTCGCGATGTCCCCGACACGAACGTGAAGCATCCCCTTCCTCGCGGAAAGGGATGTCACAATCGCTCCGGCAACAATCAACAGCAAGGCAGCATGAAGTGCCAGCACCGCCGGTCTGTTAACCAATTTCTTCAGCATTTTCAAAGTTTCTCAAAAAAACAACTGAGCCAGAGGGGCTGACTATATTGATTCTATAAACTTAACAATCGCATCCCTATCCTCCTTGGACAGTTCACGGAACTTCTCAACAGTTCGGCGGGCATCGCTCTGAGGATCGCCGTGCCACATGATGGCCTCGATAACGGTGTTGGCGCGACAGTCGTGAAGACGATCCTCACCGCCGTTTATGAGAGTGCTGAGCCCGCGTCCCCAAAGAGGGGTGGTGCGACACCATCCGGTGCGGATATCGTTCTTCATATTGAGACGGTGCTGAACCATGTCGGTGTAGGGCCAGATTGTCTGGTGCGGGTAGCGAGGAAGGCGGTCATCCCCGTCCTTGAAGAAGCCTGTCGGGTCGGAGAAGTTGTCCTCGCCGGTCGTCCAGCTTGGACGGTGGCAGTAGGCACAGCCTATCTCCGTGAAAAGTTTCTTTCCTCTCTGAACGTCCTCGTCGTCAAGGTCACGTGCCGCAG
The DNA here is from genome assembly GCA_002438905.1 of Bacteroidales bacterium UBA6346. Taxonomy (GTDB): domain Bacteria; phylum Bacteroidota; class Bacteroidia; order Bacteroidales; family UBA932; genus Cryptobacteroides. The sequence continues at coordinate 11,754 of DJSA01000017.1, read as the reverse complement.
GGACTGCAAGACCGCGGTGCCATACCATGAAGTCAGCGTAGTCGCTGTCGGACATCTCAGGCTCGATGTTCTTGCCCATCAGGTAGTCATAGATGTCCTGCTCCACTCCGGCAGATGTCTTTCTCTCTGGGAAGTAATCGTAGAACTTGTCCTGTACATCCGGATCCTGCGATGCCACCTTCGCGTAAGTTGCAGTCATATAGTGCGAAGGCTTTGTGCGACGGGTCACATTGGTGATGTTCCAGATTGCGTTCGCGCCAGCGGCGTCCTGAAGAGGACCGCGAGAAAGGGCGTAGGTGAAACGGAGAGGATGCGTTGTGCTGCCATAGAGCTTCACCCATTCCCCGTTTGCGAAAATAGCGGGATTGAGCTTGAAATATCCGTCTTTCTCCTCCTTTGCATACTGCGCCTTGAGGTCATCGTCGTCGATGGCGTCGAGAAGTCCGGTTCCGTAGATGCCGATTGTCGATTCAAGACGCACGCGCACATTGCTGTGGTCAACAGTCGTGGTCTTGCCGTTCTTCGTCACTTCAAGCGGAACATAGTATGCGTCCTCCGGAATAGTAACTTCCGGATATACGAGTCTGTAAGTCTCGCCGTCAGGGAATGTGTTGTTCCATTCGTCCTTGTATTCAGGCCACTCTATCACAATCTTGCTCTCGTCAAGTGGAGCCTTGAACGGCTCGACGGCGAGGGTCTGCGGCATGCCGGTCAGAGAACTGAGGTAGGTGTCGGTCTCGTCCGTAATGACGAGAAGGTAGCCGTTGCCCATATTGTCGGCACGGTATTCAGTCTGGCGACGGCCGTGACCGTAATTAGGGTGACAGTAGAGACATCCGCGCCGAACCATAAGCGGGCCGAGACCCTTGAACGCGCCCTCCTTGTTCTGGTTGAAATCCCTCTCAAAAAGTTGTTCGCCGTTCTTGAAGGCCTGAACCATGCCCTCGCTCTCGACCACGGGGGTTGGCTGCTCGTAGGCGGAAGCGCTTGAGTTGAATGCCGTTCCGAGCTTTCCGCCGGCATACCACTCGTCACTTAGTTCTGTCTTATCGGGCTTGGGCGAAGGAACGTCCGAAGACTTGTCGCAGGAGGCGGCAACAAATGCGAGTGCGGCAACATATAATATCTTTTTCATAATACCAGTTTTAAAATTTGCATAACAATCCATTCGGAGTAATCGAATAAAAAGACGGAGTGCAGGCTTGCGACGAAGCCCAAACCGCAGCAACCTGACGGCTGTGAGGATTTGGGCGAGGATCGTAATGCAGCAATCTGTTTTTTATTTGGTTACTGCTCAATGAGTACCTGACGTGCTGACTCTAGGGCATCGTTCAAGTTCTCGCAGGCATCGATGGCGGACTTTACCTTAGGATCCGTGTAGTTATTCACGAACGGACGCGGCATTGCATCGATGGCCTTGAGGCAGTCCTCGATTGCAGCAATGAGTTTGTCATCGGTGTCTTTGTCAACGCTCGCGATGTAGGCGCTCACGGAATTTGTCTCGGCTGAGGTCGCGCCGAACTTGCCGAAATAGGCGTTGCGAACACTGACGATGTTGTCGTAGAAGTCGGTAATAAGGGGACTCTATGTAATTTTTATCCTCACCGGTGAACGGCTTGCCTATCTTTGAATTGCCCACCTCGTCTACGATGTCCTTGCAGCCTTCGATGATCTGCTCGCTACCGGCTGTCACAGATTTCCAGACACTGCCGGCCTTTCCGCAGAGTTTCATCTGCTCTCCGAAATCATCCTCCGGCTCCATCTCCGCATCTTCGAGAATGCCCCGTTTTTCTTTTGTCACATTGTCAATTCCTGACCAAGCGGCCTCAAGGCGGCAAGCGCTGAGAGTCAAGTCCGCGGCAACCGCTGCGGCATAACGTGCCTCATTATCAGTAATATCGGAAGCTGCCCTATCATTTCCGTCCCGGAAAATTATGAACTCAAGCCCATGAAACCCGAGAAGTCCGTTATTGAAGTTGCCGACATAGTTCTCAATGTCATCCATCATAGCCTGATTGCCGAGGACACCTTCAAGCGCGGCACGATCGAGAGGCCATGTGTCAATGTGCGGATCTATGGAATATTTTGAAGCGGCTCCGAAAAGGAATGCCTCGCTCCACTCCCAATACTGACGGGCATTTTTCCACTGCTTGCAGGCCTGGCCGACAAGGGCATCGGTCTTCGTTTCCGTAAGTGACTCAAGGGTTGCCTGAAGCTTGATGCACTCGTCCGCAAGAGACTTGTAAGTAGGAACGACAACCTCATCCACGAACTTTTCATTCACCTTCTGGAGCTGGGCATCCTTTGCGGAATCGTTGCCCAGCCCTGACTTCTCGCAGGACACCGCCACGAGAGCGACTGCGATTGCAGCAGCCAATTTCTTTGAAGTTTTCATCTTTCTATAAATTATTTATGACTTTTCTTGTGAAACGTGTTCTCGAACCAGCCGGCGAACGCGATTCCGAGAGTGACGGACGGCTCGTTGTTGAACGGCTTTTCGTAGAATCTGTGGGAATATTCCGCCTTCACTATGATTTCGTCAATCGGATACCAGTTGAAGCCCACGGCAATGCGGTGCTTCCCCACCCACGGATAGTCGGAGATGCCGTCGGCTACCCTGAACATGGAATCATAATATTCGTAATGAGCGAAGACATAACATTTATCGTCAATCTTTTTGACAGGGTGAAGAAAATCATATCCGACCTCAAGGCTTCCCACAATGGCGTCGGAGCCTACGGAATTTCGGGATGACGGCGATGCCGCCGACATATTGTTCTTGTTGAACGCGGTGATTTCAGCGGAGTTGTTCAGATGGGCATAGTCGAAGACTCCTCTCGCCATGACACCATGCCCACTGTAGTCAAAGTCAACGGAACCGATGAAGACCTCTCCTCTGCAACCCTCGTATTTCTTGTTCTTTGTGAGGGAGTTGCTGAAACTGCCGCCGACGTAGCCACTCAGGCCGAGACGGAGTCCCTTCACCGAACGGTTGTCGAGCCGGAACGCCCCCGCGTAGGAGTTGGCAATCTTGAACTCATAAGGGGAACCGGCACCGCCCTGAATGAAGTTTTCCGTGCTGAAACGATCTGAGTCAAGTCCCGGAAGGAAAAGAAGCTCATATTTCCAAGCCTTGCTCTTCCCGAACTCGCCCCATAGTTCCAGACCGACCTCATGCCATGTGCAAGGGAAAATCGTGTTCTCGCCCTCCTGACGATAGCCGGTGAAGAACTCGTTCGGAAGATGGTGCCCGTTGGTCAGCCCGACGGGAACGATTATCATTCCTGCACGGACGTTGAATGCCGGGTGAATCACTTTCTGAATCCATGCCTGCTCAAGGGCGACCTCTCCTCCCCTCTCAATTTCGCTCTCGTACTCGCCGGTCTCATCGGCTTCAAGTTCCACCGCGCTTTCGGTTCCGCCATGCTCGAACTCAATTTCAGTCCCGAGGCTCCAGCCCTTGCCGAAGTCGTAGCCGAGATTGATGACGAAATGCGGAATGTCGAAGCGTCCGTGACTCTTGTCATCGGCATATTTCTCGGGGGTGATGTACCTCTGCCATGCGTCGCTGTAGAAGTTTCTTGTGTACATTGCCTCACCGTAGCCACCTATCGTGAGCCTCTGGGCGGACACTGACGCTGCGGTCAGCAAAAGGGTGACCAGCAGGATGATTTTCTGTTTCATATTGATTTCCAACTTATTACCACAAAAACAATGTATATCCAAAAAACAATGTATATCCAACCAACATTATGTAAAGAAACCGTCAAAAACGCTGCAAAATTACACTGCCGGGGGTATGGGGTCAATCACAATTTCTGGGTAATTCCCCAGTGCGCGATAACAACTTTTGGGTATTCGAAGACACGGGGGCATAATTTCCTTGTGACAAAGGGATATTTCCACTATTTTTGCGGGCGGAAACAGATTTTTTCAAAAGACGGGCTCCATCGAAACGGAGCGTCAGACAGACATGAATTTTATTGGACTCATCATAGGCGTAGCCGCATTCCTGATGATAGGAATGTTCCATCCGATTGTAATCAAGGCGGAATATCATTTCGGCACCCGCTGCTGGTGGGCGTTTCTCATAGTTGGACTCGCCGCAACCGCAGCATCTCTCTTCACAGACCACTATATATGGTCTACCCTTATCGGCGTATTCGCGTTCTCATGCTTCTGGAGCATACTCGAAATCTTCGAACAGCAGAAAAGGGTGGAAAAAGGCTGGTTTCCGGCCAATCCGAAGCGAAAAGGCGAATATAATTTCAGGATTGAAGAAAGATGACGGACAGAAAAGAATTACTAGGACACCTAGCGTGCTTTACGGCATACACGATTTTCGGCATAAACATGGTGACATGCAAGGACCTGGCGGGAAGCCACATCCTCTCACCCGTGGGGCTTTTCTGTTTGCGGGCTCTCGGTGCAGGAGTGCTGTTCTGGCTTATGTCGCTGTTTTTCCCTCATGAAAAAGTCGAAAAGAAAGACTTTCTGAAGATGTTTGTTGCGGCCTGCCTCGGTTTTCTATGTCCGCAGTTGACTTTTCTCACTGCACTGCCGCAGATTACCCCGATGACCTGCTCGATTCTGAGCGCGCTTACCCCGATCTACACGATGTTCATCGCCGCAGTCGCGGTGAAGGAGCCGATAACGCCGCAGAAGGCAGGAGGCGTGCTGCTCAGCTTCGCCGGCATCGTTTTCCTCATTCTCAACAGCACTGGCAACGGTTCAGGTGGGGCGAGCAATTCCCTCCCGGGAATCATTCTGATGATTTTTAATGGCATCTCCTTCGCACTCTACCTCGGCATATTCCGCCCGCTGATTCAGAAGTACTCGGTGGTGACGTTTATGAAGTGGATTTTTCTCTTCACATCCCTCGCCACACTTCCCTTTTCGGCGAGAGAGCTCTTAAACCTCGACTGGTGCCAGTTCAACGGTCATCTCGGAGCCGACCTCGCCGTCCTCGTGCTCGGAGCCACGTTCATCTCCTATTTCCTGCTTCCGATAGGCCAGAAGAACATCCGCCCGACCCTCGTCAGCATGTACAACTACTGCCAGCCCATCGTGGCCACCGCGATAAGCATCGGCATCGGGATGGACACAATGAACTGGCAGAAAGCCATCGCCGCTCTCGCCTGCATGGCCGGAGTCGTTCTCGTAAGCTTCAGCAGGAAACGTGGCGACATAAAACAATCCCCGACGCTGTGACGCGACGGGGATGAATACCTAAATGCCTTGAAGGAAACTATGAAGCCGCCGGACGGAGCCATGGTCAGCTTCATCACATTCTGTCGGCTATTTCAACAGGCGGTTAAGCCATTCGTCCAATGATTTTTCATCAGTGACCTTGGCGTCCACAAGTTCGCCGCGGCTGATGAAGTAGGAGGTAGGCAACTTAGTGATGTTATACTGGCCTATGTATCTGGAATTTGCACCCTGTGAATCGCATACACTAATCCATGGAAGGTTCTGCTCCTTGACGATTTTCGCCCAACCGGTCTTGTCAAGATCGAGCGCGACAGAGTAGATTTCGAGTCCGCGGCTGTGGTACTTATCGTAGAAGCGCTTGAGAACATCGATGTTGAAGCGGCACTGTTCAGGGTCAGTCGCTGTCCAGAAATGTAGCATCACGAGCGGAGCATCCACCTCGCTGAGCTTCACTTTCTTGGCGTTTATGTCTGGGAGCTCTATGTCGAGGAAAGATACGGCTTCAGCGTTGCGGATGTTGTTGATCAGAGCCATATAGTCCATGCGTCTCTTCGCCTCATCACGCAAAGCCCTGACATACTTTGACTTCGGATATACAGTTTCGAGAGAGTCTGCGACGTTGAGCATCAGGATGCCGTCTGTTTCCTGCCCGAAGACCGGCAGTTCGCCATTAAATGACTGCCAGAACACCGGAAGCACCGTCAAGNNGTTTTCGAGGACATATTTCACAGCGCTTCGGTAATAATCAACATACGCCTGTCCAAGTTCGTGCTTCGCCTGCGAGATTTCATCATCGCCTACAGCCCTGTCAAGGTCGTAAGAAAGATCTGACATCCTCTCCGA
>DJSA01000017.1:0-5607 GCA_002438905.1 Bacteroidales bacterium UBA6346 | reverse complement strand
AATGACATCCACCTTGTCACCGCGCTCAAGCAGCAGCGATGCGACCTTCTTCTGGCCGTCATAGAGGTAGATGAACTCAGGCTGGCCCTTTTCGAGGGCTACCTTGCAGACAGACTTTCCGGACTTGCCCAGTTCGAGCGTGTCCAGAACAGTGTACTTATTGACGTCAAGAGCCTTGACGACGATGTCGCTGCCGGAGTTTCCGGTCACAGTAACTTTTGCCCCACGGGTGCAGCCGGCCAGCAAGGCGGCCGCAATCGCCGCAACAGAGAGGATTCTGTAAGATTTCATAAGTTCTTCAAAATAAAAAAGGACGATGCCCGAATCTTCCTCCGGTCATCATCCCATTGAATTAAAGTGCATTAAACTCGCTGAATATGTCCGCTGCAATTTTCGTCATTTCCTCCGCCCTAACTTCCACGTGTTTTCCGAAGACCATGTCCGACTCCTTCTGAAGCGGAACGAGATGGATGTGCGTATGCGGAACTTCCATCCCGAGAACCGCCACACCGACCCTCTTGCAGGGAACAGCCTTTCCAAGCGCCGTAGCGACCTTCTTGGCGAACTCGCACAGGCCGATGTAAGTCTTGTCGTCAAGCGCAAAGATGTAGTCGTTCTCAACGTTCTTCGGTATCACGAGCGTATGTCCCGGAACCATAGGGTTTATGTCGAGAAAAGCGTAGTAATTCTCGTCCTCGGCACATTTGTACGAAGGAATCTCCCCCTTTGCTATGCGTGTGAAAATCGTTGCCATAAGTCCAAACTTTATTGTTCCAACTATGTCTGGGTGCTACAATGCCCGGTTATCGCCCTAATCAGAGTGTGATGTCCAAAATTTCAAACTTGATGACGCCCGAAGGCACCTTAGCCTCCACAATGTCACCTTTTTCATGCCCCATAAGTGCCTTTCCAATAGGTGTGGTCGCTGCAAGTTTGCCTTTTGTGAAGTCCGCCTCGGACTCGCCGACAAGAGTAAATTCCATTTCCTTCCCGAGCGAAAGGTTCTTCACACGAACCTTATTCAGCATCTGAACCTTGTCTGTGCCTATCTGCGACTCATCGATGACGCGCGCATTTGCGAGCTGGTCCTGAAGCTTTGAAATAGTAAGCTCCAAAAGCCCCTGAGCCTCGCGCGCAGCCTCATATTCAGCATTCTCCGAAAGGTCCCCCTTATCTCTTGCCTCCGCAATCTGAGCGGAAATTACAGGACGCTGCGCAATCGCGTCAGCCAAGTCCTTCTTGAGTTTGTCCATACCCTGTTGGGTAAGATAATGAATAGCCATAATTATTCTTTTTTATGTTATATACTACCAAAAACCGCCAAAGACGGCAAAGACCAAATTCGTCCTCGCTGCTTTCGGCGACACTAAAACAAACAGAGCCCCGCCTTCAACGGGCGGAACCCCAACTACAATTGCAAAGGTATGAAAAATTTTCCTTGAAGCAACAATCTCATAAAAATTATTTTTGCAAAATGAAGACGCGATGGAATCCCAATTGGGGGCTTGACGGGGACTCGTCAAGGTCGGTGATTATGGCAAAAACTACTCCGCCAATCTAAAACCAATCGCATAATTGCGTGCATCAGCCCTCACGTGGTTCCTATTACAGATACGGCAATACTTCCTATTTCCGCAAATTTTTCAAATAGCCGTTTGGCAACTTGGCCGGCTTTCACTTGGCAATTTGGCCGGCTTTCACTTGGCAATTTGGCCGAGGATGGAGAGGCATGAGACGCGGTCGGCGGTGAGCTGGTCGCGGAGGGCGGCGGTGGATGAGAAGCGAGTCTCGGGACGGAGACGCTTCATGAAAGAGATGCGGAGCGGGAGGCCGTAGATGTCCTCATCGAAACCGAAAATATTGGTCTCTATCGTGATGTTCGCGCCAAGATTCACCGTCGGGCGGGAACCTATGTTGCACATACCGTATAAGACACGACCGCCTTGGACCATGCTGTCAGCTCCGGAAGCTCCGCATGACAGGGACACAGCGCCTGACGTTCCTGAAGGTGCAGGAACAAGACCGGCTTCTCTCGCCAGTTCCGGAAACTCGACGCGGACAAGATACACCCCGCTCTCGGGAATTAGCTTCAGAGGTTCGTAGAGCTGCATGTTCGCCGTCGGAAAGCCGAGGGTTCGGCCTATGCGGTTGCCGGAAACCACAACCCCATTCAGGAAATAGTCGTAGCCGAGCATCGCCGAGGCGGTCTCAACCTCACCGGCAGAAAGAGCAGCGCGTATCTTTGTCGAGCTTATGTCACCCAGTGCCGTGCACGGAATAAGTTCGACCCCGAGACGGGAGGCAATCTCTCGTACGGCAGCGGCATCAGCCCCATCGGAGCCGACCCTGTTGTCATAGCCGAAGACCATCGCAGAACAGCCGAAACGCTCCACAAGCCAATCCCGAATGTACTGCTCCGCCGTAAGCGAGGCAAATTCCCTAGTGAATGGAATCACCTCCACTCTGTCAACTCCGAGAGAGAGAAGCATATCCCGTTTTTCCGGAAAGGAGGTCAGCAGCCGCAGCTGTGGTGCATCTTGCTGAAGCACGGCGCGCGGGTGCGGACTGAAAGTAACAATCACGGAGTCCATCCCGCGCTCCCGGGCAGCCGAGACAAGTTGTCTGATGACCGACCGGTGCCCGAGATGGACTCCGTCAAAAAAACCGGTGGCGATTACAGCCATCTCACAAGTTCAAAGTCCTGCCTATGAGGCAAAAGCGGATTCTTCGCATAGATTCTTCCGGCCACCTGATAAACTCCTGTGGTCTCCGGAAGAACCGAAGCCTCATACTTCACGATGCCATCATTCACTTCCACAGGGCGGCACTCGCACCTCTCGACGATGTGCATCTTGTTCTTGGCATCCTGAGTAGCGAAAAGGAACTCGACTCCAATCTCCGATGGATCAAGATCACCGATATTAAGAACCACTTCTGCCTTGTACTCGTGTCCGATGGAAACGTTTCCGGCGGCGCTGTCCGGCTTGTGGACTGAGACGACTTCCACCTGTCCCCAGTCGCGGCGCATGTGCGTCTTCCATGAGGCAATCTCGCGCGCGATCTTGTAGTCATCGGCCACGAGGGATTCGTAACGCCTTGACTGCGGGTTGTAGTACTGGTTCAGATAGTCAGTAAGCATCCTATTCGTGGTGAAGTTGCATGCAACCTGAGCCACAGTGTTCTTCACATACTCAATCCATGAAGCTGAACGGCCGGTTGCCGGATCCTTATGGTAGAATGTCGGAGCTATGTCGTTCTCTATGATAGTGTAAATCGTCGCGGCGTCAAGCTCGTCCTGGTAGTTCTGGTCATCGTAGGTACGTTCCATAGGCAGCGCCCATCCGCAGCCAGGCTTGTAGCCCTCGACCCACCATCCGTCAAGCACAGAGAAGTGCATCACACCGTTCATGGCTGCCTTCTCACCGGATGTTCCGGAAGCCTCTAAAGGACGCGTCGGGTTGTTCATCCACACATCGACACCCTGGACGAGATACTTCGCGAGAGTGATGTCATAGTTCGGGATGAAGACAATCTTGCCGATGAAACGATCCTGCTTGGATATGTCGACAATCATCTTGATGAGATCCTGCCCAGCCTTGTCTGCTGGGTGCGCCTTGCCGGCGAAGAGGAACTGAACCGGACGCTCCGGGTCGTTCACAATCTCGCTGAGACGGTCAAGATCACGGAAAAGCAGATGCGCACGCTTATAGGTGGCGAAACGGCGCGCGAACCCAATTGTGAGTACGTCATCGCGGAGAGTGTCCTTTATTGTCACGATCTGACGAGGCGAGTAGTGGTTCGACTCCGCAGTGTCGGAAAGTCTCTCCTTGACCTCTGCTATCAGCTTGGCACGAAGCTCCGTACGGACATTCCAGACCGTCTCATCGGAAACCTTGTAGATGCCCTCAAAGCAGCTCTTGTCATAGTGATGCGTGGCGAACTCCTTGCCGAATACCTTAGAGTGGATTTCCTTCCACTGGGGAGCCGTCCAAGTAGGGTAGTGCACTCCGTTGGTCACATAGCTTATATGCAATTCCTCAGGCAGATAGCCGGGGTACATAGGTGCAAAAATCTCCCGGCTCACCTTTCCGTGCAGCCATGAAACGCCGTTCACTTCTTGTGAAATGTTCGCCGCGAGGTTACTCATAGAGAACTTTTCGTTAGGATCAGCCCCGTTCAACTTGCCCAATCCCATGAGAGTCTCCCAGTCAATCTTGAGACGCTGCGGGTAATGACCGATGTACTTGCGGAGAAGTCCCTCGTCAAACGCGTCGTGTCCGGCCGGCACAGGAGTGTGCGTGGTGTAAAGCGATGAAGAACGGATGACTTCCATGGCTTCGCCGAAACTGAGGTTCTGCTGCTCTATGTACTCGCGGAGTCTTTCAAGACCTATGAACGCGGCATGCCCCTCGTTGCAGTGATATACCTGCGGCCAGTAACCGATCTTGCGCAGAGCGCGGATTCCACCGACTCCTAAAAGAAGTTCCTGCTTGAGACGGTTCTCCCAGTCGCCGCCATAGAGGTGGTAGGTAACCTCCCTGTCCTCCTGCAAGTTGTCCTCATAGTCGGTGTCAAGCAGATAAAGTTCAGTTCTGCCGACATTCACGAGCCACAGACGGGCGTTGATATTCCTTCCCGGGAATGCTATGCTTATCGTCACCCAATTGCCATCCTTGTCACGGACAGGCACGGCCGGGGTCTTCATAAAATCCTGCGCGTCATACTTTGAGACCTGCGCTCCTTGCGCCGAGAGAATCTGCGTAAAATAGCCGTAGCGGTAGAAAAGTCCCACGGCAACGAGGTTTACGTTCATGTCCGACGTCTCCTTGAGATAGTCGCCCGCGAGGATTCCGAGACCGCCAGAATAAATCTTGAGCGATGTGTCAAGTCCATATTCCATGCAGAAATACGCCACCGAAGGATTCGTCCTCTTCGCCTTCAGCCCCATATACTCGTCAAACTCATCCTTTACCGCCTTTAGCTGCCCGAGGAACTCGACGTCGGAGCTCAACTTCTTGAACTGCTTGAGACTCACGCGGTCCAGCAGCGCTATAGGGTTCTCCCCGCAGGCCTTCCATGCCTCGGGATCTATTGACTTGAAAAGATTTTTTGCCGACTCGTTCCAGCACCACCACAGGTTCTTCGACAGAATCTCCAGATCCTTAAGCGCCTCAGGCAGATGCCTTGAGACGAAGACGCTGCTCCATGACGGCTGATTTACTTCATTCTTCTTGTACTCCATTGGTTTCTCATCCCTGAATTCCGGGAATGCTCCTTTTTCTGATATAACTTTGTTCAATGCCTTTGAATAGGCTTCCTTATAATAGACTATGTTGTTTTCCCACAACGCGATGTTCGAGACGTCACGGGCGTTGTCCATATAGCCCTGACGCGTCTCGGCGGTAAGTCCCGCAATCTCTCGTATCCTACCTACAGTCTCCTCGACGACGTTGTTGTAATTCGAGTCATTCCTCGTGACAACAGTGATGCCCGGATGCTGCTTTCCGTAGTGCCCGCGAACCCATAGCCCGAAGCCGGCGAGCGACGTAGTGAGTGTCGGAACCTTGAACGCAAGGGACTCCAACGGGGTATATCCCCAAGGCTCGT
>DJSA01000041.1 GCA_002438905.1 Bacteroidales bacterium UBA6346 | reverse complement strand
GGACGGGAGGGGGATTTTAAAATTAGAATGGATTTTATAAATTATACATTGTTTACGATAGGCGGTGACCGGCCGGTGCTGCTGATTGACCTCATCACTTCGGTGCTGGGGCTGACTTGTGTGGTCCTTGCCGGGCGCAACAGCAAGTACAACTTCTGGGTGGGCTACCTCTACACGGCAGCGCTGTTCCTGATGTTCTGGAACAAGCACCTCTACGCGTCCCTGATTCTTCAGCCCATCTCGTTGGGTATCAATGTTCTGGGACATTGGCGCTGGACGCATCCGAAAGCCGGCGAACAGTCTTCCGAGGACAACGGAGAACTTAAGGTGTCGATGCTGACCTGGCCTCAGAGAGCAATTGCCGTCGTATCGGTGTTTGTCCTGGCTGGAGTCTGGGGGTGGCTGATTCACAGGCTCGGGACGGTCTGGGCTCCGGGCAAGTTCCCTGCCGACCCGGTTCCATATCTGGATGCCTGCGTGACGGTGCTGATACTCGTGGCGCAGTTCCTCTCCGCACTCAAGAAATGGGACTGCTGGGTGGCGTGGCTGCTTGTGAACATAACGCAGCTCGCCCTGCATATTTCTGTGGGACACGTGTTTATGCCGATAATCTGCGGACTCTACCTCATCAACGGCATCGCCTCGCTTGTGTCGTGGATGAAACTATATAGGAAGAATGCGTGATTCCGGAGTGACGGGAACCGGTGTGGGAAGAAGAGCGTGGGATTTGAGCGTTTGGCAAACAAGTTTAAAAATACTTGCGAAACCAGAATTATTTGGAAAACAAAATATGTACAGGATATGTCTGACGTCATACTTAAAATAAAGGGTCTGAGGGCCGGAATCGAGGGAAAGGAAATCCTCAAGGGCATAGACCTCGAAATCAGGAAAGGGGAGATACACGCCTTTATGGGGCCGAACGGTGCAGGAAAGAGCACGCTGAGTTCCGTGCTCGCGGGAAAGCCGCAATACACTGTCACCGAAGGTACAATCGAGTATATGGGAAAGGATCTGCTGGCCATGTCTCCGGAGGAACGTTCATGGGCTGGAATATTCATGTCATTTCAGTATCCGGTGGAAATTCCGGGAGTCAGCATCACGAATTTCATGAAAACCGCTGTCAATTCGCACCGCGAGGCCAAGGGGCTGGAGCCTATGAAGGCCGGCGAGTTCCTGAAGCTGCTCCGTGAGAAGATGGCTTTCGTTCAGATGAGACCCGAGTTCGCGAAGAGAGAGGTGAATGTCGGGTTTTCCGGAGGCGAGAAGAAGCGCAACGAGATTTTCCAGATGGCGATGCTCGACCCTGTGCTCTCGATTCTTGACGAGACCGACAGCGGGCTGGACGTGGATGCGCTCAGAATCGTAGCGAATGGGGTGAACGCGCTGCATACTCCGGAGAAGGCGTCAATCATAATCACTCACTATCAGCGACTTCTGGAATACATCGTGCCGGATGTGGTGCACGTCCTGAAGGATGGACGCATCGTGAAGACAGCCGGGAGGGAACTTGTCGATTTCATTGAGGAGAATGGTTATGACAAATTTTAGGACATATTTCCTCGGACGCGACATCGTTCCTGAGTCAATTGCCCTTGGGCGTGATGAGCAACTTTTCGTGCTGCTTGTCGCTCTTCCCGGAGTCAGTGCTGACATCTCGCTGAAAGTTGACCTGAACGGAGAAGGCGCTCGCTTTACTCTTAACGGCGTCGGCATATCCACGGCTGACGAGAAAGTCGCCATACATGTCGAACTGAGCCACAATGTGCCCGGATGCTCTTCATCGCAGCTTTTCAAGAATCTTGTCGGCGGCTCTGCGCGTTTCAATTTCTACGGACGCATCGTCGTGGCGCAGGACGCGCAGAAAACGGAGGCCTACCAGGCAAACCACAATCTGCTGCTCTCCGAAGGCGCACGGGTGGACACCAAACCTCAGCTTGAAATCTATGCCGATGACGTGAAATGTTCCCACGGTGCCACAATCGGCAAGCTCAACGAGGATGAGCAGTTCTATATGCGCTCACGCGGCATTCCTCTTGAGGAGGCACGTTTCCTCCAGATGATTTCATTCGTGTCGCCGGTGTTTGACATCGTTCCTGATGAGTCTGAACGTGAGAGACTGAGGGCTGAAGTGGAGGCTGCGGTAAGGGGGATACGTCTGTAGGCTTCTATGGCCGCCCTCTTCTGAAAGAAATCTACCCTCGGCGATACTTCACAAGTCTTCTTACTTATTTCGCAGAAAACCTGAAGCGGATATGATCACTTACCCCAACGTCAAGGTCAATCTTGGTCTGAACGTGCTTCGTCGGCGTCCTGACGGCTACCACGACATCGAGACCTTGTTCGTGCCCTACTTCGGGATGACGGATGTTCTTGAAATAGTCCCGGCGGACGAGTTTTCCATCAGCATAACTTCTTCCAAACCCGGCATCCCAGACTGGGACCCGATGTCGGACCTCTGTGCAAAGGCGTGGAGGCTGATGAATGAACGGTTCGGAATCGGGCCGGTCGCGATTTCGCTTGAAAAACGCAACCCGGTGGGCGGCGGACTCGGAGGCGGCTCATCCGACGGGGCATTTACGCTTAAAATGCTGAACGAACTCTTCTCGCTCGGACTTGATGTGACTGAACTTGCCGCTCTTGCCGCCGAACTCGGAAGCGATTGCCCGTTTTTTATTTATAACCGCCCTATGATTGGGGAGGGCAGGGGTGAGATTCTCTCTGAATTTGACTTGCCTGCCATTGATTTTGGCGGCGAGGCAGCTGATTGCCATGACGGCCTTTGCACCGGTC
>DJSA01000030.1:510-2821 GCA_002438905.1 Bacteroidales bacterium UBA6346 | reverse complement strand
TCGGGTTTTGTGAGTAACTTAGTGGGCGAATAGCCCTAATGCGTGTTAGGCAAACATTGACAACAATATGATGAAAAGAACATACTTAATATTTATGGTATTTATGCTGGCAGCAAGCGCATTACCAGCACAAATAAAGCTTACCAAACAGCAAACATTTGCCAATGAATTAATCAGTCTCGGTAACATTTCCGGTGGAGCGACATTGAATACAATCGGCAAAATAAGCAGTGCAATAGGAGGGGGATATTACCAAGAAGGATTTGAACATAAACTATATTGCCGAATTTTCCACGAACAACTCACAATTGGACTGCTTGTCATTACCCCGAACACATTTGATGACGACATGGAAATCTCGCTAGGAACAGATTTCGCAACGACTAATCAAAGTTTACAAGAAATAGTTAATTGGTATGATAACAATTCAGATGGAACCAGTGTACTATTCAAAGACATAGAAGGCAGACTTGTACAAATTGACAAAATCCATAGCTATATCAGATTTAAGATTCTAAGAGAAGAAGACTTTAAGGTAATTGTTGACGATGTGCTTTTATCACGTCAGTATATAACGAATGCTCAAAATCTTTTGAACAAAAAAAATGCAGAAAAAATATATGACCGATTAGTAAGTTATGGCATGGATACGCATCCTTTCGCTATTGCATACAAAAACAACAATCTACTTTTAGAGGCACAGTTCGACTCTCTCGAGTCACAAGAAGAACTTGAGAGCGAAGAACAAAGAATTGCAAAGAGGATTAAGGATGCAAAAAAAGCCAAAGATTATACTTTAGTTGCAGATTTGGAGAGTCAATTGAGAAAAGTTCAGCAAAAGAAGAATCTGACAATTCTTGCGAAACAAGACCTTCAATATTTCCCAAATGCTGAAAAAGAGAAACTTGTATCATCTGTATTAGAATTGTTGAAAGATGAAATCAACGGCTCGAATGCCGACACGGCCGTGATCAATGCATGTTTTGCGGCACTTAACTCCTATAAATTGAAAAACGGAGAATTGCCGTCAAAGTATCAGAATGCTCTAGACGAGCTTACAGAAAAGTTCCACAAATCTAAAAATTGAGCTATATATTCAATCGTGACTGAATGGAAGAGTCGCAGAACATAGAGTTTAAGGAGTGCTGGAGAGACGAATATCTCAGATGGATATGCGGCTTTGCCAATGCAAAGGGCGGGCGCATATACATCGGTGTCAATGATGCCAAGGAGATTGTCGGGGTTGAGGACGCCGCACGGCTTATGGAAGACATTCCGAACAAGATACAGAACAGTATGGGGATTGTCTGTGACGTGAACCTGCTGGAAAAGGATGGGAAGAAATACATCGAGATTGTCATCAGTCCGAGTGCTTTTCCAATCAGTTATCACGGCGAGTTTCACTATCGCAGCGGAAGCACGAAACAGCAGCTTAAAGGCAATGCACTGACATCTTTCATCATTTCAAAGACAGGAATGCACTGGGACGCGACTCCCGTCAATAATGTAGGCGTCGATGACCTGGACAACGACAGTTTCAAGATTTTCAGGAGAGAGGCTCTCCGTTCAGGAAGAATGTCGAAGGAGAGCCTTGAAATGTCAAACGCTGAACTGCTTGAGGCGCTTCACCTTGTGACGGAAGACGGGAAGCTGACTAAGGCAGCCGTGCTGCTGTTTCATGAGAATCCGCAGAAGTTCTGCACCGGAGCATACGTCAAGGTCGGAAAGTTCGCCAGCGAGGCGGACATTCTCTATCAGGACGAAGTCGATGGCTCTTTCTTTAAGATAGCAGACAAAATCTTCGATCTCATATACCTCAAATATCTTAAGGCGGCTATTTCCTACGACAAGGAGACACGAATTGAGAAGTATCCGTTCCCGAGAGACGCAGTGAGGGAGGGCATTCTCAACGCATTGATTCACAACAACTGGATGGCTTGCACACCTATCCAGATAAAGATTTTCGACGACGAGATGCGTATTGCCAACGACTGTATGCTGCTGTTCGACTGGGACACTGAGAAGTTGGTGAAAAATCATAAGTCAGTACCTTTCAACCCGAGTATAGCAGGGGCGTTTTTCCGCGCCGGGTATGTCGAGTCTTGGGAACGTGGCATAAAGAAGATATGTGATGCCTGCCGGGATTATGGGATTCCTGAACCTGAATTTGAGATTGACAGTTACAGCATTACCGTGGTATTCAAGGCTCTTGAGGCGGCAAGGATTGTTGAGGGGGAAGCCATAGGAAACGAAAGAGAGAAGGCTGGCAAAGTAGGTGAAAAAGTAGGTAATGTAGAAGAAAATGTAGAAG
>DJSA01000030.1:0-460 GCA_002438905.1 Bacteroidales bacterium UBA6346 | reverse complement strand
AGAAGAAAATGTAGAAGAAAATCTTACATTGATTCAAAGGGAAGTTCTCAAGAAAATCATGCAGAACAAACGGGTTTCTCAGAGAGAATTGTCTGAATACATTGGAGTTACACCTACGCACATCTACAGAATTATATTTGAACTTCGGAAAAGAGGGATAATAAGAAGAATCGGTCCTGACAAAGGCGGACATTGGGAAATTATTAAGAAACAGAATTGGGGAGGAAAATGACATGGCAAAGGAGAGTTCGGGGTTGACGCCGATGATGAAGCAGTTTTTCGCGGTGAAGGCACAGCA
This sequence comes from Bacteroidales bacterium UBA6346, assembly GCA_002438905.1. Taxonomy (GTDB): domain Bacteria; phylum Bacteroidota; class Bacteroidia; order Bacteroidales; family UBA932; genus Cryptobacteroides. The sequence goes on along the minus strand of DJSA01000030.1, from coordinate 162 downwards.
CCCAGAGGCTCTGCTGCTGTTCCGATGCGGGGATTTTTACGAGACATACGGAGACGACGCTCTGACGGCGAGCAAAATTCTGGGAATTGTGCTCACACGACGCTCCAACTCGGCTCCGGATTCGGTTCCCATGGCCGGGTTTCCCCACCACTCCATCGACAC
>DJSA01000136.1 GCA_002438905.1 Bacteroidales bacterium UBA6346 | reverse complement strand
AGGTCAATCTGCGTGCGGTGATATATTCCGCCTTTCGTTCCTGACTCTTTTTGCTCGCGCAATGTCTTCAATAGTGGAGATATTCTGATTCTTGCATTCTTGCGCTGCGGGAGAGGTGCATCGGCAGGTACATTCCATGTCTTGCCGACAAGCTGTGCTCCGGCAATTTTACCTTGAATACAATAGTTTCTTACTGTACGTTCTGCGACGCCATGTGCCGCCGCATATTCTTTGGTAGAGATGTAATCCATGCTTATCGGTATAAAAAATAACAAAAGCCGATACAAAGATAAGGTTTCTTGCCGTTATCGGCAAGAAACGGGATGCTTTTTTAGTCGGCTTAACTGAAATTATGCCGATAGGATTTGTCTAGACCATGCGCTCTGCTTAATTCTAAATTCCGACTGACGTCGGCATTTACGACTGCGCCTCGGCAAATCTCAAACCTCGTTTGGCTCTGCCCCCGGCTTGCACGCAAATTATCATTTATCATTCATTCTAAGACTTAGGACAGCGAAAAACATAGATATTTCACGAAAACAATCAATTAACCGTCATAAGTGGCTATATTTGTTGGGAGTAATTAATCCCAATAAACTAATGGCTAATTTCCTTTTTTACAAGTACCGTTTCGAGAAGACCGGTGAAAAGACTTTGTTCTCGGCAGAGGATAATGCACATGTTTCCAATGAATATCTCAATGATAAGTTTGCCGGATTGATAGGAGAAAGTGCCGGGTCGAAAATTTGTAAGCTGAATCTTTACAGTGTCAAGGCTGACAAGAAAGGCGTGACGTCTCCTGAGATGTACACTAATGAGATAAAGCATTTTGCTGATGGTGTTGCCTTGCTGGAGGTGCGGAACAATAAGTTCAAGGAAGTTATGCCAAGGGATAAGAACGAGTCCGTGGATGTGGAGCATTGTCCGCTTTGTTGGGCGATTATCGACACGCGCCCAGATTCGATGGTGATTCTTGTGCAGCAGAAGAAGGATGTTTTCGGCAATGCTGATGAAGTGGCGGGGCTTATTGTGGACTGCTGTTCCCGTGAGTTGAAGATTTCGGAGCTGGACTGGAGGATGGTTTATGAGAAGCGGCTCCGGAGGGTGAGTCGAAGCTGATGTTTGATGATCCGGCGCGAAAGATCCTGGATGAGACGAAGGATGATGTGCGGAAGACGGTTGATATGCTTATCGAGAATAATTATCGGATGCGGATTGGTTTCGAAAAGTCGGGGTCAGTGGAGTATGGGCGTGATACTGAGGCTGTGTATGGGATTGCTGACGAGTATTGCGAGGAGTTTGTGAATGGGACTGCTTTGCTTGGCGGACGGTATAATCTGAAGGACTGGCTTGATACGCTGATGCCGGAAGATGAGGCGCATACTTATGTTCCGTCTGAAAAGAAGAAGAGGAATGGCAGGAGAGCGAGAAAATAGGATTCTGGAGTCTCCGCTTTGGCTGTTTGTCCGGAAGGGCTGGTTTCCAGGTGGTGAAAGGCCCGAAAGACAAGTCAAAGCATGCGCTTGCCATCAACGGGCAACTGATTGGCGAGTGGTTCAAGGAGAAGTTCGACAAGCTGTTCTCATCCATTCGAAGTACAAACACACCACCCCATAAAGGCAAAGGAATAGGACTGTAAATAATACCAACAAGAGGATAGCAAGTTTGTGTTTTGGGCAGACCAAAACCGCTTGCTGCCCATTACCAATGAATAATGAATATGGTATATATCTTAATTTACATTCTTGCTTCTTGTTCTGAGCAACTCGGGCACAATCCCCTGACCAAAATTTCACAGTCTTCTTCTTTATAACCTTCAGGCAAGTCATAGTGATTGACGGGAATATCTTTCAGGCAGAACACCTTATGGCATTGCCGACAATAGAAGTGCACATGCTGCATATCCCCGTCATCTGCGTTCAGGGCATATTCCACACGGAAATTATCTACATTTATACGGTGCACGATGCCTGCGTTTACAAGCACCTGCATAGTGCGGTAGAACGTAATCCTGTCATACATCTCACCCATATCTACTTTGATTTCATCTTCTCCGAGAGGCCGTTTAGCCGATTGCAGCGCATTGATGACCGCAATTCGTTGGGCACTTTTCTTGATGCCTTTTTCCTTTAATATGTCTGTAGCATTCATAATTGCTTAAATGAAATTCAATGCAAAGGTAGTCAAATATGAAAAATTAAAGAAATTTATGATAAATAGAATATGAAACAATGTTGCATATTCTAAAATGTGCGTATATTTGCAGCCGAAAAAGACAACAATGAAACGGACTGGGAAAAATAGGATAGCCATAGCATGGACGCTGCTACTTGTCTTGATGCTTTTTTATATGGTGAAGGCTTTTCACTTTCACCCTTCAGAGGTGTGCGGGACGGCTTGCAGCGGTAATGCAACCGGACACTCCGTGAGTGACGGTGGTGCATCGTGTCCGATTTGTAACTTTGTCCTTTCACCGTTCGTGGAAGCTGTTGCATTTCACGTTCCCCATTATCTTCAACTTGCTTCAGTTTGTATTGTTCCCGCTTGTGCGTCCTTATCTTGCGAAAACAAGTTGAATGTCCGCTTCCGTGCGCCACCGGTTTGTTTTTATTGATAATCAAGTTGCATCCATAAGCATGCATATTTTATGTTAGACTTGCCTTGCTCCTTGTCATGAGGCGCAAGAGGGATGGCTTTGCCTTTTTCAGAGCCGAGAATCTTTATTTAAACAGGGCGATAACAGCCCATAAACCGACATTACAAATGAGAACAAAAACATATTTATTGCTGATGGTATTCGCTCTGATTATACCATATATATCTGTGCATGCCGAACCGACAGGCGGAACGGACGCCAATATCTACGGGCATGTAACTAATAAAGAAACCAACGAGCATTTGCCCTACATCAATGTCTTTGTAAAAGGAACCACTATCGGTACGACGACAGACGAAACTGGACATTACTACCTGAAAAACCTACCCATAGGTACGCTGACCATAGAAGTGCGGTCGCTTGGATATAAAACCATGCAACAAGAAATTACTGTACAAGTCAACTCTACACACGAATTGAACTTCGTCTTGGAGGAAGATGCCGCTTCTTTGGACGAGGTAGTGGTGTCAGCCAACCGCAGTGAGACGAAACGAAGGCTGGCTCCAAATCTGGTCAGCGTGATTGACTCCAAATTATTTGAAACCACACAAGCCTCGTGCTTGGCGCAGGGCTTGAACTTCCAACCCGGCGTGCGCACTGAAGTGGATTGCCAAAATTGCGGTTTCACGCAAGTGCGCATTAACGGACTGGATGGGCATTATTCGCAAGTCCTGATAGATTCGCGTCCCGTATTCTCCGCCTTGAACGGAGTGTACGGATTGGAACAAATTCCCGCCAATATGATTGACCGAGTGGAAGTGGTACGTGGGGGTGGCTCCGCACTTTTCGGGGCATCTGCCATCGGCGGGACAATCAATGTGATAACCAAAGAACCTACAAGGAACATGGCGGAATTCGGACACACATTCATGTCATTGGGAGAAAAGAATGCCTTTGACAATACGACTTCCGGTAACGTATCGCTTGTTTCGGACAACAATAAGGTTGGGTTTTATGCTTATGGGCAAAGCCGTTATCGGCAAGCTTTCGATTATGACGAGGATGGTTATACGGAACTTCCTGTGCTGCGCAACAAGACATTTGGTTTCAACTCATACTTGAAGGTAAGTCCTTATTCAAAATTCTCACTTCAATATCATTTCATCAATGAGTTCCGCAGGGGTGGCAATATGCTCGACCATGCACCTCACGAGGCAAACATTGCCGAGCAAGCCGAAAGCGACATACAGGGAGGCGGATTGAACTACGATTATTTCTCTCCTAACGAAAAGAACAGGCTTAACGCATACTTTTCTTTCCAAGCTACCGCACGCAAAAGTTATTATGGAGGAACTGGCGAAGGTCTCACCGAGGAGGACAAAGAGGCTGCAGAGCTGGCATACGGCACTACGCACGATTTCACTTACGTACTGGGAACGCAATATGTGCATTCGTTTGACAAGCTGCTGTTCATGCCGTCCGACTTGACATTGGGTGTCGAGTTTAACTATGACGGGTTGAAAGATGTCATCATCGGTTACGACCGTCATTTCCGTCAAGACACAAAAACCGGGGCGTTCTTTTTCCAGAACGAATGGAAGAATGAACAATGGAGCTTTCTTGTCGGCGGCAGATTGGACAAACATAATCTGATAGACCATGTGATTTTCAGTCCGCGTGTAAATGTCAGGTTCAATCCAGTCAAAGACATCAACCTCCGTGCAAGCTATTCGGGCGGTTTCCGCGCTCCACAGGCGTTTGACGAGGATTTGCATGTAGGACTTGTCGGTGGCGAACGCTTGGTCACCGTACTGGCAAAAGGACTGAAAGAAGAGCGCTCCAACAGCCTAAGTTTGTCTGCTGACCTCTATCACGAATTCGGAAACGTGGAAACCAACCTGCTTGTTGAAGGCTTCTACACAGACCTGAACAACGTGTTCGCTCTCCGCCAGTTTGAGCAACCCGATGCGCAAGGGAACATCGTGCAAGAACGTTACAACGCATACGGAGCGAAGGTGTTCGGTATCAATTTGGATGCAAAAGCCGCGTTCACAGATTGGTTTTCTTTGCAAGCCGGAGTAACACTACAAAAGAGCCGTTACGATGAAGCCATCGGTTGGAATGACGAAGTGCCTGAACAAATGAGCCGGAAGATGATGCGTACTCCCGATACATACGGATATTTCACAGCTGCGTTCACTCCAATGGAAAGACTTTTCGCATCGTTGACAGGAAACTATACAGGCAGTATGCTTGTCGGGCACAATACAGGTTCTGGAACGGATGTACCCGTCATGGTTGACACTCCCGATTTTTTTACGCTCAATCTGAAAGTCTCTTATGACATTCCTTTATATGGAAGTTTGAAATTGCAGGTAAACTGCGGAATGCAAAATATCACAAATGCCTATCAAAAGGATTTCGACAAAGGTTGGAACCGTGATTCCGACTACATTTACGGTCCTTCGCTTCCGAGGTGTTATTTCATAGGAGCAAAAATAATCTATTGATTCCCCAAAAATGAGGCAGGCATGAAGCAGAAAAACTCTTTTCTATTTCTTACCTGCTTTATTTTCCTTTAACTTAGCACCCAAAGGAGTTGTTAGACAGAATGACGGATGCCCTTATACGCTCTTGGGATATGCCAGTGTTCCATATCCTCTTATGAAAGAAGCCAAGCTTGCCATCAATGACATAAAGGAGAAATATGGATTTGAAGGAGAGATGAAATGGTCTGGAATAAATAGGAGGACAGTACAATACTATCGTTTTTTAAACAGGTACAGTGTTGTTCTTAGTTAATGCCAAGGTGTTTGCTATGATGAAGGGGAGAGTGCTGAAGGTAGGACAGGCTGTTCAGCCGGGTGATATTGTCGGAATTACGGGCAACACGGGGCGCAGCACCGGGGAGCATC
>DJSA01000151.1:5081-5449 GCA_002438905.1 Bacteroidales bacterium UBA6346 | reverse complement strand
CCGGAGCTGGAGAGGGAGCGGGAAAAGGAAAGCCGCAACTGGGTTACCTCCCGGGCGCATTTCGACTTTCTGACAAAGCACAACATCGCTATAGACCGGTGCACTACGCTCGTCAGGGCGGTGAACCTCTTCTTTCCGGCCAGCGGAAAGAAGCCGGAGACGGTCGGTGAGGTCGACTGCGAATGACGGCCATTTGCGAAAGACATCTTATTGGAAACAACGGTAACATCTTAAAGACAAATGATTATGAAAACTGAAGACATCTTGAAAATTCTGGAAGAATGGGCGGACGAATGCGACGGCGGGTTTGCCATTGCGTTCGGGCAGATGGGAGAGGACGAGCGGGTGAGCGGAAACATGCTTGCCTA
>DJSA01000151.1:4592-5065 GCA_002438905.1 Bacteroidales bacterium UBA6346 | reverse complement strand
GACGAAAAGCTCCAGCTCGCGTGCCTCGACGTTCTGACAAAGGGGACGATGGGACGCTACAGGCGGCTCCTCATGGATAAGTTCCCTTCTGAAAAAGGCTACAGATACAATGTAGGCGTAAGGCCATAAATATGTCGGAGATACCATACATACAACGACCCTGTGAGCCGCAGTGATGCGCCGGGCAGGTTTTAAGAAGACATGACGCTCCGGAAAGACGGAGTGACGCCCCGGAAAGACGGGGAATTTGGGGACGCAGGCCGCACGGGCGGCAGAAATGCGCAAGTTCATCGAAATACGGTACACAGCTCATCGAAAATGTAGGCTTGAGTTAACAGCAATGGTGAAAGGATATAATGCGTGATTCCCTTAGCGTTGAGCATCACGCAGAAAGCCCACGACACCATCAGCCTCGCGGCTCAAGACTTCGCAGACGGCCAATGCCGGAAGCACGTGAAGAGGGCGAAAGCCCG
>DJSA01000151.1:609-4559 GCA_002438905.1 Bacteroidales bacterium UBA6346 | reverse complement strand
GTCAAATCTGGTACGGTGAGCGAGTCGGGAATCTGGAACGATGAACGAGTCGGAATGTCTGCATGAGGGTTCGACTCCCTCCGTCCCCACAAATTTTAATTGTTCAAAATATGGCAAAGACGAACTACAGAGCAAGAATCACGGCTCTCCAGCCGGGCGAGGCAGTCACGATACGCGGCTGCAAGATTTCCACCGTCAGGGCGACGGCTTCAAGCGTGTCGAGGGACCTCGACCGCGTCTATTCCGTTTCGGCCGTCAAGGGGCAGCCGGTCACGGTTTCACGGGTAAAGTAGGCGGCTATGGGACTCAGATTCACAACTTACGGTGCGCTGAAGCTCGCGTCGATAGTGGCCGCAGTTGCAGCCATGGCGGCGCTCGTGTGCCTCATATTCGAGAAATTCGTCATAAGCGCCATTCTGGCTCTCGTGGCGGTGCTCGGATGCCAGGCGGCGGTGCTCATTATCAAAGATGAAGAAAACAAAAAACTATAGGGATTATGGAGAATTTTTCAATCAGACTCGATTTGATGAAGTTTAAGGACGCAAAACTCGTCAATGCAGGCGGGCGCAGGGGCGTGTTCATTCCGGTGGACGAGAATCCGGCCATCTATGTCGGCAGCAAGGGCGTCTATCTCGGCCTCTCGGCCATCGAGCTTTCACAGGTAAGCCAGTTCGGCGACACGCACCTCGTGAAGGGGCACATCGAAAAGAAGAAGTTTGACGCGATGACGGAGGCGGAACGCCGCTCCTTCGCCATCCTCGGCAATATGCGCCCCTACAAGGCTCCGGAGATGGCAGCCCAGTCAATGACTTTCGACGACGACCTTCCGGAATGACGGCGGGAAAGAAAAGGCAGGATGCGGAGTTCCGGCTTGCAAACGGCGGCGTTCTGAGAGAATTGGATATGGCACAGAAAATTGTGACCTATATGGGCCGTTTACTCGCGGAAATACGTGCGGATGAGGACTGGAAATCATATTTTGAGGCGGTGGTCTTGTTGGAACGAGCGGCAAATGGTCTATTCGAGATTGCAGCTGCTGGAATACTTCCTCACAGGAATGCCGCCAAGCTTTGCAAGAAGTTCGCGGACGAAATGGAAAAAGACTTGGAAAGGTAAAAGCCGCCCGGAGCGGACGGCTTTGAAAAATGCCGAAAGAATGGTTTAACGCTTTGAATGAAAGTAGTGTTCGATGGCTTCGTTGATGAACTGGGTCTTGTTGCCCCCGAATGAGGCGAGAATGGCATCGACGGCGGGATTTGAGCGGAACGTGTAGTTCTTGCCGTGTTCGACGGGCTTGCGGCCCGCGCCCTCTCTTGCACCGCCCTTTCCTTTCTTGGAGGATGAAGATGAATTTTGTGTTTCCATATAATTTTGTATTTTTGCGAAGCCTACCAAAGGGGAGGCTGATTTCTCAGCCTCCGATGAAACTAGATTGCGATTTCAATCGTGAATCTAAATTTCCAAATCTTGAATGTGAATTTAGCGCTCATCTTTCAAAGACTTTGGTAGGTTTTTTCTTACTCCCTTTCAAGCGTTTCAGATTCCTCTTTCGCAGCAGGCCTTCTTCCTGACTGCATTACAAAGGTACGCATTATCTCTGAATTATGCAAGTGTTTTTCAATAAATTTGCATATTTTTCCAATATTTTTTCTCTGATTTTCAGCAATATACACAATGATACGCAAGGAACAGATTTTTGAGGCGACTGAGGGCGGAAAGGCGGTCATCGCCGGATACTATCCTCAGAGCGCGTCGTGCTTTTCGGGGCGCGGGCGCAACTTCAGGATTAGGGAGGACGACAAGAGCCCTTCCTGCACGGTGTTCCGGAAGGACGGGGTGTGGTTCATCCAGGACAAGGGCGGGAGCGACACCAAGGCCTACACGGCCATTCAGCTCGTTATGAAGGAGGAGGGGCTGGACTATCCGGCGGCGATAAACTGGATTGCCCGCAAGTACGCGCCGCATCTTCTTGAGGGAGACGCGGTCGCCTCGGAGGTGAAGCCGATGCCGGAGATGAAGAAGGTCAGAGGGCAGGAGAAGATGTCCGTGAACCTCAGGAAAGGCGGCAAGTTCACCGACAGGGAGCTTTATCTCCTCGGATATAAGATTACGCCCGAAATCTGTGACGACCTCTGTCTGAAGCCGGTGGATTCATACGTCACCGCGAAGAACTCCAAGGGCGAGAGCTGGCAAATCACGGCCACGGACAACTATCCGATTTACTACTACGACTACGGCTCATGGGGCAAGCTCTACCAGCCGCTCGGGGACATCCGCTTCATGTACGTGGGCGAGAAGCCGGAAAACTTCTTCTTCGGGGAGCGCGACTTCATAAAGGCATACGCCGACGCTCAGAAGGGGGTCTATCCGGGCATGGTGGAGATGGAGCCCATCGACGGCGAGGAAGCGGGTCCTGCGGTCGATATGACATGGAAGGAACTCATCATCTGTTCCGGACCGTCCGACGCGCTGAACGTCCATTCTGCGGGCTATCACGTGTGCTGGCTGAACTCGGAGACGGCGGAGCTTACGGAATATGAGTTCTCGCTCCTCCAGAAGCTCGCGAAGAAGATATACATCCTCTACGACATCGACGACACGGGAATCGCCAATATGTACCGGATTGCGCTGCGCTACCTCGACATCAACATCATCCGCCTGCCGGAGGAACTCAAGCGGTTCAAGGACCGCAAGGGGAAGCCCTGCAAGGACGCGAAGGACTTTTTCGTGCATTTCCGCCGTCCGGAGAACCAGAATCCGGTGTCGCTGTTCAAGGAGCTCGTGAAGCTTTCCGGAGGGCTGAAGTTCTGGCAGGAGAAGAGGACAAAGACGGGCGGATTCGGCGGCTACGACATCAACAACGAGCAGCTGTATTCGTTTCTCCAGGCATCGGGATATTTCCGCATCGCCACGAATCCGGACTGCACGGACTTCGCCTTCTGTCAGGTAAAGGACAACGTGGTGACGCTCATCGGCGACGACAGCATATCGGCGCACTGTTCGGCGTATCTCCTGGAATATCTCCGCACCCACGCCAACTACTACAATCAGGCGCTTGCCAACACCATCCACCGCTCCCCTCAGATAAGCCGGAGCTCGCTGGAGAAGCTTTCTGTCATCGTTCCTGACTTCAACGCCTTTGACGAGCGTTCGGACACGTTCTTCTTCAACAACGGCCCGGTGAAGGTCTCGGCCACAGGCGCGAAGCAGCTGAAGCCGTCCGATTGCCCGTACAATGTCTATCGGAGCAAGATCATCGAGCACGACTTCCGTCCGGAGCCGCCTTTCTTCGGCATCGAGTATTCTGAGGAATATGCCACGCTCCTGAACCGGCTTTCCGTCCTTTCCCCCGACACCCCCGACTACGTCTCAATCAGGAAGCAAATTGACGCTATGGATGAGCTCAGGCGCTATCGGCTCAAGATTTTCCGTGACGACTGCACTTTCATGCGCTTTGTCTATAACACCGGGCGCAACTACTGGAGAAAGGAGGAACTCGGCATGGCTCTGACGCCGGAGGAGCAGGCTGAGACAAACCTGCACTTCATCTCGAAGGTCATGGCGCTGGGCTACATCATGAGCAAGCACAAGGTCGCCGGGCAGCCCTACGCGATTTATGCGATGGAGACCGAGCAGTCGGAGGAGGGCACGCACCTCGGAGGAACGGGAAAGTCGCTGTTCATGACGAGCACGGAGCAGCTCCGAAAGCAGCTTTTCATCAACGGCCAGGAGATAAATCCCTCGAAGACGGACTTCATGCTTGCGGGCGTGCGTCCGGGCATCACGGACACCGTCTATTTCGACGACCTGAACGACTCGATTGACCTGCACCGCTTCATGCCTATGATTACAGGCAAGATGGTGGTGAACCCCAAGAACAAGGACGCGTTTATCCTTGAGTTCAGGGACAGCCCCAAGGTGGCGTTCACCTCCAACCACGCGATAAAGAA
>DJSA01000151.1:287-581 GCA_002438905.1 Bacteroidales bacterium UBA6346 | reverse complement strand
AAGTTCGACGCGTCGCTCCGCCGACGGACTTGGTTCACCGCCTTCACCGACTACTACCATTCGGACGACCCGATGCGAGGTCTGAAGGAGCGTTCCCCTTACACGGAGTTCCACAAGAACCTCATCCAGGACTACACGCCGGATGAGATGAACAAATTTTACAATTTCATGTTCAACTGCATTGCCATGTGGCACAAGCTCCGCATCCGGATTCAGCCGCCGATGAGACAGATCGAGCAGCGCAACCTCCAGCGGGCAATCACCGACGAGTTCATCTGGTGGGCCGAGGACTGG
>DJSA01000151.1:0-174 GCA_002438905.1 Bacteroidales bacterium UBA6346 | reverse complement strand
GAAGATTCAGGACAGCATCAAGATGAAGACCTTCAAGAACAAGCTCATCATGTACTGCGCCTACAAGGGCTGGGTGTTCAACCCGCCCGAGCTCCTTCTTTCGGAGTCGGAACGGCAGCGCAACGACATCCGCCGCAAAATCGGTAACGAGGACAACTATTTCTTCTACATCGA
>DJSA01000096.1:15404-21493 GCA_002438905.1 Bacteroidales bacterium UBA6346 | reverse complement strand
ATTTTTGCGTTATTATTTACACCTCAGAGCCTTTGAATGCCACCGACGAGGGCTCTTCCGAGAAAGTCTCGATTTCGCTTTCCGGAGAAATCTTGCAGGTCTATCAGACAAGGGTGAGCGATGGAGGATTCGCAGACGGGGACAGGATCGGGGTGTATGTCGTTGATTATGAGAATGAAAAACCATGCTCACTGAAAAATGCGGGGAACCGGGCGGACAATGTGGCCCATCAGTATTCTGCCTCTGACCGACGTTGGGTCGGAAGCCGGGACATCTATTGGAAGGACCGGAACACCCACGCGGACATATATGCCTACTATCCATATACATACATCGAAAATGTTAACGCGCTGGAATTTACTGTGAGCAGGGATCAGAGGCCTAAGGCCAACGGGACAATCTCAGGCTATGAGGCTTCGGATTTCTTGTGGGGAAAGGCGACGGATGCCGTGCCTACGGAGCGGACTGTTAATGTTGAGATGACGCACAGAATGGCAGCCGTTGTTGTCCGCCTTGAGGAAGGCGGCGGGTTCGGCTCGGGGGAGTGGGACGCTGCGGTGAAGGAAGTGCTGTTGACTGGGCTGAGGACTGAGGCGGTAGTGAACCTTGCGGATGGCCTTGTGTCGCTTTCAGATGCCTCTCAGGAGACAGGGAGTATAATCCCTTATGAAAAAGATGGTGTGTGGCGGGCAGTGACCGTTCCGCAGAAAGTCTCCGCTGGAACTGCGCTCATTAGCATTACGGTCGATGGTAAGACTCTGAAATTCAACGTGAAAGAGGATTTGGAACTATCCGCTTCAAGTCAACATAACTTCACCATTGTCGTCAATCGTAAGGAGGACGGGGACTTCGACCTTGTCTTGGGAAATTTTGCCGTGTCAGCGTGGGAGAATGATTCTGCCTCGCACGACTGGACTGCGGCTGAATATATCGTCGTGAACGTGGCGAAGGCTGGAACTTTGGAGGAAACGCTCGCTGCGACAACGGAAATTGACAGAGTGCGTAATCTCAAGATTACGGGGCAGATTAACGGCCGTGACTTCGGGGTGATGAGGCATCGCCTAACGAACCTTTCTGCATTGAATCTCAAGGAAGTGAGGATAGTTTCCGGCGACGGAGGCAGTCTCGGAGACGGGGAGGATTTCTATGGGAACGATGATGATGTGATTCCCGCTTATGCACTGAACTCAAAGAAGACTCTGACGTCCATAATATTCCCCGACCATCTGAAAGGAATCAACGAATCAGCGTTCTCCGACTGCAATGCGCTGGCGGGTTCGCTGACTTTCCCTGAGGGACTTGAGTTCATCGACAAGGCCGCGTTCAGGAGCTGCTCTTGTCTCAGCGGCAGTCTGAACCTCCCGAGCACGCTCAAGAGAATCGGCAACTATGACGGCTACCTCGGCTATTGGGACGGAGCCTTTGCCGGATGCAATTTCGTCTGCGAGCTTAAGTTGCCTGAAGGTCTGGAAGAGATAGGCAAAGGGACCTTCTTGAGTTGTCCGTCCATATATGGTGAACTTCACCTGCCGGGAAACTTGAAATATATCGGGGAGGACTCATTCGCGAACTGCGGCAATCTGCGCGGAACTCTTGTCATACCTGAGGGAGTCAAGGTGTTGCCAGTGCGATGTTTTTCCAACACCGGCTTTGACGGAAACCTTGTTCTTAATGATGGATTGACTTCAATTGAAGGATATGCATTCGAGAACACCAAGCTCAGAGGTGAACTTGTGCTGCCGGAAACTCTGACTTCTCTGGGTGAGCATTGCTTCGATGGTTGCGATTTTTCAGGGAAACTTGTCCTTCCAGCGGCTTTGCGGGCCATCGGGAACTGGATTTTCGCGCACAACACCCGCCTGTCTGGAGTACTAGAAATTCCCGAAAATGTCATAAGCATCGGTGTCGGGGCGTTCTCCGGTTGCCGTGGTCTTGAGGGACTGGTGCTTCCGTCCGGAATGGAATCCATACTTGCGGACAGAAACGAATCCGAAGGCGGCGCATTTCAGAACTGCTTCGGACTTAACAGTATCGTCTGCAAGGGAGACATTCCTCCTGTGGTTCAGCAGCAGGCGTTTGAAGGGGTTCCGAAGGACAACTTCACGGTTGAGGTCCCCGAGTCCTCTGTCATCCAGTACCGTACAGCAACCGGCTGGAAGGATTTCAAACGCGTATCGGCCTATCGCTGGCTTTCGGTCCGCCCTTCCACAGCGTTCGCGCTCAACACTTCGGTGACAAGAAAAATCACCCTTGACGCTGACGAGGACTGGATAGTCTCCGAGAAACCGGATTGGGTTGAGCTTGACAGGACCTTAGGCGATGGCAAGACTGAACTTTCGCTCACGTTCCAGCAGATGCCTTCGGGAGAGTCCCGTGAGGGAGTAGTTGTTTTCGAACTTGCAGGCAAGGATTACAGCGTTTCCCTTGACGTCAGGCAATATGATTCGAAATATGCCGAAGACGAGGTCATCACCCTCCAGAGCGCCACGGAGGGCAGCGGCGTCAATGTTGTTTTCCTCGGCGACGGCTACAGTGCGGAGGACATAAGCAAGGGACTCCTGATTCAGGACATCAGTGAGGCTGTGGAGCATTTCTTCGGCATCGAGCCTTTCCGGTCCTACCGCAGTCGCTTTAATGTCTATACGGCCGCCACGGTTTCTCCGGAGTCTGGAATCGGAAGTGTCAACACGATAATATACAACCGCTTCAACACGTCCGCAAAGGGCGGCTCCACGCTCGGTGGGCGTTTCGGGGAGAGCGACTATGCGGAAATCTTCCGTTATGCCTGCCTTATGCCGACGGTGAGCGAGGAAAATCTCCCGCAGACTCTCATCGTCATGATTCCTAACACCACGGAATATGGCGGAACAACCTATCTCTATGACGATGGTTCCGCGATTGCCTACTGCCCCAAGAGCGACTACGGCTACCCTCAGGACTTCCGTGGCGTTGTTCAGCACGAGGCCTGCGGGCACGGCTTCGGAAAGCTCGGTGACGAGTACATCTACCATAATGCCTTCATCGATGCCTGCACCTGCGCCTGCTGTGGTCATGTCGGGGAGTTCAACGCTGCAAAGTCAAAGGGCTGGTTCGCAAACCTTTCGCTCAGCGGAAAGCCTGAAGAGGTGCCGTGGAGTCATCTGATCTACCACGAGAAATACCGCAGCTTCGTTGATGTCTATGAAGGCGGTTTCATGCACAGCAGGGGAGTATGGCGTTCGGAGTACAACAGTTGCATGAACAACGATATCCCATACTTCAGCACCATAAGCCGCGAGGAAATTGTCCGTAGGATCATGGAGTATTCCGGAGAAACGTTCAGTTTTGAGGATTTTGTAGCCAAGGATAATTTGGAAAATGTAACGCAGTCGAAATCTCTTGGAAAAAAGAAATCCCGCTCGGGTGCGAGTGAAAAAGCAAATACCCGTGGATTGCATAATAATCCCATATTTTGTGGGAAACGCCCGGAAGTCAGGTAGAGACATGAAAAAGATGATTCTGGTTCTTAAATCCTAATGTTTTATGAAATATAATTCATTGATATATATCGCATTGCTCTGTCTTTCTCTCGCGTCCGGATGTTCCAAAGGATATGATTCGGCAGATGAGGAATTTGGACGGATGCGCTTCAGTCTCGAATATCCCGGAGAGACAAAAGTTTCTTCCGCTGGGTTTGAGGAGGGGGATGTTGTCGGTTTGTATATGACTGAATATGAGAACGGCAAGGCATCTCCTCTGCATTTGTCAGGAAATGCGGTGAACAACGAAACCCTGACTTTTGATGGTGTCTCGTGGACTCCGGCCAAAAAACTCTACTGGAACATCGACACTATGTACGATGCTTATGGCTATTTCCCATCTAACACACCGTCTTCCGTTGAAGAATATAATTTTCATGTCGCGGAGGATCAGTCCGTGAGCGGAGCGTATGAGAGTTCCGACTTCCTGTGGGCGAAGGCGTCTGGAGTGCGTTATCCGAAGACTATAGGCTTGAAGTTTTCGCATAGGATGAGTCGTGTCGTTATAAAGATTCTGAAAGGTGACGGATTTGAGGGGGATTTCCCGGATAGTCTGTCGGTCAGGATTCATGGGGTCGTGACCAGTGCTCTCGTCAATCTCGGCACCGGATCTGTGATGAGTGACGCTCGTGCATCCAAATCCACCATTACGGCTAGGCGCCAGTCGGTTGATACCTATGCTGCCATTCTCGTCCCGCAGTCGCTCACAAGCAGGCAGCCGCTGGTTGAGATTCAGTACGATGGGGTGTCCTACCTTGTCGAAGGACGGATGATTTTCCGTTCCGGCGTTCAGCATCAGCTGAACATTACCCTGAATAGCAATCCGGATAAGGTCCGCATCGATGTCGGTGGAGAGGTCCGAGACTGGGACTGAGCCGTCGGTTCTCTTTGGGCGGTCGGTTTCCCCAAGGCGGCTTCACCATCCTGTTCGGCCGGACACTATCTCAGGATGACTTCGGTGCCCTCGTCCTTGCTTATGCTTGCCGCGCATCCGGCGGGAAGAATTATGCGTTCAAGCCCAGCGTTGCCCTTGCAGCTCACCTGAGTCAGAGACTTGCATCCGGACAGGTCAAGTTCTCCAGTAAGCCTGTTTGAACGGCAGTCGAGAGCCTTGAGCGCGGATAGTTTGTTTATGTCAAGACTTGTGAGCCTGCTGCCGAAAAGAAACAGTTCTTCGAGGATGGTGCAGACGGCGAGATTGATGCCTTCAAGTTCAGTGTTTTGACAATATAACTTTTTCAGATTCCGGCACTCATTGATTTTCAGGCTCTTCATCGGATTGTTGCTGCACACGGCCTCAGTCAGTTCCGGATTCCCAGACAAGTCAAGAGCCGTGAGATTCTGCCCTCCGACGGAGAGTTTTCTGAGCGAGGTGAACATTCCGATTCCGTGAAGGGAGGATATTCCCGAATACTTATTCCTGTCAATCCTGATTTCCTCGACCCCGCAGGCTTCCGTCGCTGACACGACCCCGTCATAGTCCGTGTCAAAATTGTCGAGGAGGAAGCTTTGGAACGAGGGGTCTTCAATCTTCGCCGTGTAGAGCACTTCGGTTTCTTCGGGAATGAGCCTGACTTTGTCCAGATTTCTGTTGACTCCGTCGATTTCCTGTCCTTCGAGCAGATTGACGGTCCTGAGGGCAGTGCAGCCCCGGCAGTCGAGAAAACTGACTCTGGGGTTGAGGAAAAGGTTGAGGATGTCGATGCCGCAATTTCTGGCGGTGAGGCTGATGAGCTCGGCGTTGTGGCTGACGTTCAGGGAGTTGAGCCTGCTGTCGGAAATGTCGAGGCTTTCAAGTCTTGACAGGAGATAGAGCTTGTCGCCGTCTTTAATCATACCTTGTGCCGAAAGTTTCCGGAGCGTTCTCGCCTGAGTGAAGATTCCGTTCAGGTCTCGCACTCCGGTGTGTGAGCAGTCCAGTTCTTCGAGCACGGATGGTTGCGGCAGGCTCATGTCTGTCAAAGGGTTTCCGGAGACGTCCAGCCTTTTCAGTCCCGTGCAGTGTTCTATCCCTCCGAGCGAGGACAGTCCGGCATCCGGAAGAACAATCTCGTAAATCTCACTCGCTTCCTCAAGGCTTATGTATCCGTCTCCGTCGGCATCGTATTTTGAAACAAGATACTCCTCCAGAGTCTTGCTTTCAAAGGTCACTGGTGTGTGGACTGTGCGTTCCTCGCTGTAGAATATGCCCCTCCTCCCTTTGGCGTATGCCCTGATGTAGTAGGCCTGTCCGAGTTCAAGTCCTGTGATTTCAATGCGGTGCACACCGCTTTCCGGAGTGTCGGAGACCACGATCCCACATCCGAGGTCAGGCTCGGGCGTGGCGCTCCAGCATAGTCCGCACTCTTCAACCGCATCAGTCCCAGGCCATTCGACCTCATATTCAAACACTGCCGTTGTCGAGCTCAGCTTCACCGGTGCATACAGACTCACCTCCGGACGACGGAACACTCCAGGCTCCGGGTCGGACAGGCAGGAAAGCGCGAATAGCGCCGCAGCCAGCAATATGACGGTTCTTTTCATCGGCGGTTGTATCTTCCGTCCAATACTCCGGCGAACATTTCTGTTTCC
>DJSA01000096.1:185-15325 GCA_002438905.1 Bacteroidales bacterium UBA6346 | reverse complement strand
AATTCTCTCGGCTGTCTTGAGATTGATCATATAGTCTTCACAGGCTTCAAGCAAGACATTTAGCTCCGATTTATTGGAAGTTGACGAGATAAGCAGGCTCTGACATTCATTCAGAGTCGGGTTTATGTCGTATGCCGGTGATAGCGTCCAACCTTTTGCAGTCAAAAGAAAACCATGATTGCGGAAGTGGTCATCGCTGTTACCGATGCAGATGTTTAAAGCCACACGGCGATAGAGTTCCTGCAGATTGCGTTCTACATCCGTACAATTCTGAATGATGAAGTCAACTATATCAAGATAGCCATGCCCCGTAGTCGCGTTGTCTCCATCGGTAAGTCCCAATAAAGTCATTGCGGAAGCAAAATGAATCCGTTTTCCACATTTTGTTCTGTCAAAACGCTCAGAAAGTAAAGTGTGATATTTTTCGCCTGTGGAAATAGCTTTAGTTTTCGCTGCATTTATCCCGACCTTTGCAGCAAGTAGATGGCTGAAATGTTCCCAAAGCCCGGCATCGTAATCGTCTTTGCGTGATGGGAACTTGGCAATGTACAGAGTTTTATCCTGGTCAATTACATTGGCTTTCGGCCTTGCTCCGCCCAATGAAGACCCCGGCTGCACAATTTGTGCAATCCACTTTCGGGCGGGAAGCACATTATCCTCTTCACTTCTCTCAATCTCTGCGCTGGCTGCAATCAATTCTCTGATTTCCGCTAACGGAGGAATTTTCAACGACTTGCTCGTATTTATAAACTCCCCGTTAGGGCTTTCCTTGAAGCGAAAGGCGCCCATTCGGGAAAAATCATCAATGCCGGTCAGGATATCAAATGAGGATAGCCGTCGCACCGGCCGCTTTTCTTCCATTGCCCGAAGTTGCTCGCGTCGTAACAGCAGGGTTCGTCCCCAACGGTCCGGTAATGCGTCGGAGAAACATCCGAATATGTCATTCCCCAGCTGCGTATATTGTTGGCCCGGGTAGTTGTTCAAGTCCTCACTCAAGAACAGATCGCCGTGCATTTTCAGCCATTCATCGCTAAATGTAAAGCAATAGCTGTCCGAGCCACGGAGTGATTCATACCCCAACTCTCCAATGAATTCGATATCCTTCAGCCAGTTAAAATCAGCATATACATATAGTTTTTCCATCATCTATTCCTTTTTTGATGCGCGTTCCCTTGTCTTCAAATTCAAATCTTGTAATGCTCGCCCCAACTTGTCTTCTTTTGCCAGCCACAGAATGTCATCGTCAAGCTGCAAGGCATACAGCACACGCAGATAAATTCCGATTGCCACTGTCGGGGTCCCCTTCTCTATTCGAGATATGGTCAAAGGAGAACATGTGGCCCGTTCTGCCACTTGGGCTACGCTCAGATTTCTTCGTAGGCGAGCCAGTTTGATTTGCTCTCCTACCACTTGCATTTTCTGCTCTAATTTTCGTGGCAATTTGGTACCCATCGTATTTTTAGTCATCGTCAATACATCTTAGAAACCTTCAAAAAATAACCTGCATCATCTTTTTCATTCTTTTGGGTCTATATTTATTTTCTCATCAGTCGTGTACGTCCAGTACAGTTCTTCGGTGAGGCCGCGGACGAGGCCATCAATTTTGTGGCCTTCGTGGAGACGGGAGATGTGCGGGGCGCTGAGCCAAAGGATTATGGTTGTGGCAACAGCCGCTGCGGAGAGGATGAGCGGAATCTGCCTACGGAGGCGTTCCTTCTTGATAATCAACTGTTTGAGCGCTGAGGCATCGCTGACTCTACGGCCGATTTCGGGCGCGGTGCATTTTGCTGCGATGCCTTTCCAGAAACGGCTGCTGCAACGGGCTGCGATGCTGCTGCGCCGGGCTGCAAAGCAGCAGTGCGGGCTGACCCGTCCGGCTGCGTCGCCATCCTTATCCTTGGGGCCTTCTGGTCTGCGACTGCTTCTACGCAGGACCTCGGCGATGTCGTCGATGACTTTGCCGAGGGCGTAGATGTCGCTGCGTCCGTCGAGAACTGAACCGGCCACCTGTTCCGGTGCCGCGTAGGACTCCGTGCCGGCCGCCATCTTTAGCCTCGCGTGGGTGTCCGTGTCAGCGAGCCCGAAGTCTATTAGCTTGACATTCCGTCCGTTGCGGGCTAGCATGATGTTTCCCGGCTTTATGTCCCGATGGACAATCTGCCTGTGGTGGATGGCGTCGAGCGCGTCGCAGAGTTCGAGTATTACCTTGTGCGCGAGAGACGGCGTCATCTCTCCGTCCCGCAGCGCCTCTTCAAGCGTCTCACCCTCAACCCATTCCATGACGATGCAGTTCCCGAGCGAGCCGAAGCTCCGGAAATCCAGAGTGTGGCAGACATTCGGATGTTCAACGGCGGAGCCGATTTCATATTCCTTCTCAAGCAGCCCCTCATAGACCGGATTTCCGACATATTCTTCCTTCAACGCCTTGATGCACACCACTTTCCCGTCGATTACAGTCCGCCCGAGCCTCGAATGCCCTCTAGCGGAATCATACACGAACTCCACCTCCGGGGACGCGGTGTCCCCGAATCCCTCCTCTACGGAACCGAATATGACCGAACTCATCTCCATTGCGATTGCAAAGTAACGGCTTTTTCTTCAAAAAATCGTACCTTTGGAAATGAAAACAATTTGGTAATGAGCATTGATGTGAAAAATATGTTGCTGGAAGGCGAGCGCGCGACATTGGAGTGCAAGAAAGCCTCCAGGTGTGTGCCGGGCTCGGTATGGAACACCTATTCAGCTTTTGCCAACACGAACGGCGGCATCATATTGCTTGGTGTGGCGGAAAATATGGGCGTGGAGGAAATTCCGGGACGGTTCGAGATAGCCGGTGTTGAGGATGCGGACAAGATTCGCAAGGACTTCTGGAATACAATAAATAGCCGTGAGAAGGTCAATGTCAATCTTTTGCATGACGAAGACGTGCAGACGGTTGAGGTCGATGGAAAGAGAGTCGTTGAGCCGATAAATGAGCCGATAAATGAGCCGATAAATGAGCGGCAGTTGGCCATACTTGCTGCCATTAAGAATGCGCCGTTCCTGACAAGGAATGAACTGGCGGAGAAAGTTAATTTATCACTTGCGACTCTAAAACGAGAAATGGCATCTCTTCGTGAGAATGGTTATATAAGCCGAGATGGCAGCAATAAAACAGGCCAGTGGATTATTCTCAAGAAAAAATGACGGATGTAGGTATGCGTGCTTTGGGATATATGTCGGTGTCTTTCATGTCAGTGCTGTTGTTTCTCGGTTGTCGCGGAAAGAATCATAGTGTTCCGGAGGAATATTCTTACGTGGAAGATTGTCTGAATGGATATTATATCGTCAGCAGCGGCTCGGGTGAGGGAGTGGTCGATGCGGCGGGCGATGCCGTCGTGCCGGCTTCTTGCGAAAGGCTCTATTTTATTGAGAATGATGTGATTGCGGGGTTTGCCGGCGGAATGTGGCGGTTTTTCAGTACTGCCGGTGACGTGATTGCCGAGGTGTCCGGAGGGGCTGATGAGGCTCCGGAGATGCTGCTTGAGAAATATTGCGATGCGCGAAGAGCGCAGGACACGGTGTGGGAGGGGATAGTATCCGGATATGAGGGGTTCTGCAGGAAATGTGCCTCGGAGGACGCTGATTTCGGGGATATGAGGATGGTTGCTGACAGCCTGCGGGAGAAAGTCTCCCATGCGGAGGGACGGATGAGCGAGGGGCAGAGGCGGAGGATTGAGCAGGCGTATTCCCAATATCGGGAGATGAGAGACTTGTGAATAACGAGAAATCTATGCGGGGTATAAGTTCATATACATATACGATTGGGGTTCTTATGGCATCGGTTTCATCGGCTGTGAGGATTCTTGGGGCGTCGGTTGCATCGGCCGGGAGGCGTGTGACGTGCCATCGTCCGGTGCACCGCTTGGGGATTGCCTTGTTCGTGGCTGTGCCTCTGCTCTGCCAGCTGAGCCTTTTTGCGCAGAAAATCACTGATATAAAGAAAGATGCGGCATTCCTTTGGGGCGAGGGACGGGCTGCGGACACGAGGACGGCGGATAGTGTGGCGACGGACGCGCTTGTAAAGAAAATTGCAGGAGTCGTGGAACTTCCTTATAGGGAGGCTGTGAAGGCCGCACTGATTGAAACCTACAGGGACGATGTTGCCGGGGCTTCCGAGTTTGCCGTGTCGGGAGGCAGGAAAGGGACAACGGTTTTGCGCTACATTCGCCGTGATGCGGTCGGGAATGTGTTTGAGAATCGGCGCAGGCGCATAGCCGAGATGAAGGACATTGCTGGGACAGCCGAGACGAAACTTCAGATGGACGTCGCTCTTCGCTACCTGTCATGGGCTGCGGTGCTTCTTCAGTCAGTGCCGGGATTCAAAGCGGAGGAGGTCGCGGAACTGCGTTCGAGGCGGGTGCGTATTCTGGAGGGGATGAACGTGCGCTTCGACCGCCAGAGCGTCGCGGACAAGGAAATCGTGGAACTGAGCTTCACCTACAAGGGACAGCCGGTCAGGAACATAGACTACCGCTTCTTCAATGGCCGAGAGTGGAGCGGCGTCATGTCTGCAAAGGACGGCAAGGGCTTCATTGAGGTCTCGCCCGGCTCGCGGATTGACGACTACAGAATACTCTACGAGTCCGACCCGTCCCATCTGAGGCATATCTACCATGAGGTACAGGCCGTCGAGCGGGCTTTCGGAGCCGCGTCTGGGGCAGGCGCGGGTTCTGGGATCTCGGCGAGTGGCGGCGGTTCTGCGCTGGCGAAAAGTTCCGGCCGCGGTGAGAGATCGCGTTCTGGGAGCTTCGATGCCCCGGACAATCGCGGCTTGAAGCATGGCGGTTTGGAAAGGGGAGACGATGCGGGATGCGCCGGCTCGGAAGCCTCTGGCAATTACGCTCCGAAAGATGCCGTGGCGGTCAGCAGAATAGACTTCTCCGCCGTCAGGAGCAAGGTGATGGACGTGATGTCCCAGGAAAAATTCAGTGCGGCGGCTCCGGATTCGACCAAGGCAGTGAGTCTTGCACCGGTTCTTTTCACTTCGGAATACGAGGCTGCTGTTTCGCGGATATGCGATGCTCTGAAAAAACGTGAATATGAGAGCGTCCGCCCGCTTTTTACTGAAACCGGCTACGACATATTCCTTCGTCTGGTGGCCTACGGCAATGCGCGGGTTCTTTCCCATGATGACCTTAATTTCTACGCCCTCGGTGACGAAGTTTGGTGCCGCAGCATCCCTATGGCATTCTCGTTCAACGGAAATCCGCGCAGATTCGTCGAGGACATAGTCTTGACATTCAATAAGGACGGACTCATATCCAATCTCACTTTCTCGCTAGGAGCCGCCGCAACGTCCGACATCTGCTCCCACGAGGGCTGGACGGAGGAGGCGCGTCTGATACTCGTCTATTTTCTCGAGAACTACAAGACCGCCTATTCCCTCAGGAGGCTCGACTACATAAGTTCGATTTTTGACGACGACGCGCTCATAATCACCGGGCGTGTCCTGCGCAGCGCGGGGCTGCGCAACGAATACGGCTCGAACCGCTATGTCAGCTTCACCCGTCAGAACAAGGCGACATACATCCGCAACCTTTCGCGGGTCTTCGCGAGCCAGGAATACATCAACATCCAGTTTTCGGACAGCGAGGTCGTGAAACTCGGAAAGGGGGAGCAGCTTTTCGGGATAAAAATTCGCCAGGAATATTTCTCCACGACCTACTCCGACGTCGGCTACCTCTTCATTCTCGTGGATTTGTCCGACTGGCAGCGTCCTGTGATTCACGTGCGTACGTGGCAGGAGTCGCCGGACAAGGATTTCGGGGTCATAGGGCCGTATCATTTCTAAAGGGAAGCCGGCAAAATGTCATCAAGTCAATTCATATTTCATACGCCACTCTTTTGCGTTCGGCATGATCAAGGTTCACTTTCCTTTTTCTCTCGCTTATCGAAAATGGGCATATGGGCAGAAAAGCGCTTATGGCTTCGGATTATAGAGCATCCGGCTGGGCTGGCTTTGCTTTCAGAAACGTCAGCGCTCCGCTGCATTGCCTTCGTGACCGCGATTTTTCTTGCCGCATTCTCCTTGTCTGCCCAGACCGTCGGCGATGGGGATTTCTCCGTGCAGTCATTCCGGCGGCTGGAATGGGACCTGGATGCCCGCAGCAATCATCCTCTCCGGGATCAGAACGGCAGGAAGGCGGCTCTGATTAAGGTGATTACCTCAGCTGAAGGCCTTGACTTCGACGTCGGGGTGATGGGCATAGTCGCCGTGAGGCAGGAGGTCGGGGAGGTCTGGGTCTATGTCCCGGAGAAAGTCATGAAGATTACCGTGAGACACAAGGACTTCGGGGTCATCAGGGATTATGTCTTTCCGGAGCCGATAGAGTCCGCTGCAACTTATGAAATGGTGCTGAAGACTCCCGCTCCGCAAATCGTCGAGAAGGAGATAATTGTAAGGGATTCAATTGTTTATCTCCCATCTCCTGCGGACTCATCCGCCGTCCCTGTCCGTCGCCGCAAGCCTGTCGGACTTTCAGTGTCTGGGATTTTCGCCGTTCCGGACTATTCCGGCGGACTTATGCTCGGTTGGGAAAAGTACCGCTGGGGCTGCTATGTCAAGGCCGTGTCGAATTTCCGGAGTCCCGCCTCGGCGTATGACTGCCTGTCCGACGGCACGACCTCCGAGGGCTACATCTGGACCTCAGGCCGTTCCCGCGTCTCGCGTCTTTCCGTCACGACAGGCCTTGTCTTTCGCCCCTGCGACTGGCTCAGCCTCTACACCGGGGCCGGCTACGGCAGCCGCACCCTCCTTTGGGAAGATTCCTCCGGATATTGGTCCCGCGTCTCCGACCGCAGCCCAAGTGGCATCGCCGCCGACCTCGGCCTTCAGTTCCGCCTCCGCCGCCTGCGCCTTTCCGCCGGCATCTCCACCACCGCCTTCAGAACCTGCGACTGTGAACTCGGGGCCGGCTTCTGCTTCTAAAAAAGAACTGCCCGCCACCGATTTCGGTGACGGGCAAACCTTGTATTGTGATCCGGTTGGGATTCGAACCCAAGACCCACAGCTTAGAAGGCTGTTGCTCTATCCAACTGAGCTACCGGACCAATCCTCCTCTTTAGGCAAGACTGCCACAAGGGAGTGCAAAGGTAGGTAATTTTTCAGAAATCGCAATATTTTAATTCCTTTTCTTGGCAATGGCCTTGCCGGCGAACTCGACTCCGAAGACAAGCGCGAGACCCACGAGTGCGAAGACTGCTGCCCCCGCTATGTGCGCGTTGGCTATGGGGAAAAGCACTGTTCCGTCCGCCTCGGCAATTCCGGGCAGGGTGGGTAAGTCGTTGCTGCCGTGCCATGGCCACACCTTTACGAGAGAGCCGATTATGAATCCGGCAAGCACGAGTGTCGTCTCGCGGTTCCAGCGGGCGAGCAGCCAGTGGAGGAACTTGGAGAATGTCACGATTCCTATCGCTGCTCCCACGGCGAAGATGCAAATGACTGCCAGACATTGCCCCCAGCTCATCGGCCCGGTGGCGAGTCCGGCGGTGGCTTCTTCTGCATGTGAGAACGATGTCAACCCGGCCACGGCTCCGAGCACAAAGTCATATTTTCCGAGAATCACGAGTATGAAGCTGCCGGAAATGCCGGGAAGAATCATCGCGCAGATGGCGATGGCTCCGCAGAGGAATACAAACCACAGTCCGTCAGGCGTTTCCGTCGGAGTCAGCGTGCACACCACCGCTCCGAGTCCGACTCCGAAAACGGTAAGCAATATGTCCCTGAACTTCCAGCCCGAGATTCCGCGCAGAATGAACGCCGACGACGCGATGATGAGCCCGAAAAAGAACGCCCATGTCTGGATGGGGTGATTCTCAAGCAGCCAGGTCATCAGTTTCGCGAGCGAGAAAATGCTTATGAGGATGCCGAGCACGAGCGAGATGAGAAAAGTGCCGTTGACATGCTTCCAGAACTCGCGGAACTTGCCGGTGAAAAATAGTCGGAACGCTGTCCTGTCAAAATTGTGGATTGAGCCTACAAGCTCCCCGTAAATCCCTGTCATGAAGGCTATCGTTCCTCCGCTTACTCCCGGAATCACGTCCGCCGCTCCCATTCCTATGCCTTTCAGCGTAACGAGGGCATATTTCTTCAGATTGAATTTCATTTTTCGAAAATAAAGGCCTCAAACCGAGGCTGTTAATCATTTTTACTATTTATGTCTTATGTCGCTTTCCACCGGTCGTTGTTCCCGTTCATCCCACGACCATCGGCAGATACTCCAAAATGCTGCGCAGGCACTTTGCGCTGTCATGAAAGTTCACCTGAATACTATCGGCCTGCATCGGTGTTGTGAATGTCATTCCGAACGGGGAGCCTTCATAGTCGCGCCTGCCTATGCAGAACTTTGCCGGCACAATCCCCGAAAAGCACCGCACGGCCGGGCAGACCCTGTCGACAAGACAGATATATAGTTCCGCCGTGACGGCCTTAAGCTCCCCGATGATTTCATCCGGCAACGTGCCGCAGAAAGCCAGATTCCTCTTTAGAATCGTGGTCTTCACTCCCGTGACAATAATCTCGTCCTTGTCGTGCTTGCCCATGTCAAGGAAAAACGGCTTCATCTCAATACCGAGTGCGGTGAAATATTCAGTTGCAATCTTTTGGCATTCATCAAATTCCGTGTCCTCAACGTCAAACAAGACTATGGCATGACTAATTTGGGACAATGGGACGAACCCGTGCTCTCCCTTGAACCCGTGTGCCTTCAACTGTCTTCTGACTGCAAGATTTGTGATGAATCCCATGTCGATGCCCCTGTTTTTTCGCGACCATGAACGGCGGCCACACTATCTCAATGTACCTCTGGTCTCGGCAATCAGCGCCTTGATTTCCTTTTTCGCTGCCTTCCACCTCGGGATGTCAATCTTCGTCCCGATGACCTCCACAACCTTGGCAGCGATAATCGAGCCTATCTCCCCGCAGACCTTGAGCGGCATACCGAGCGAGTGGGCGTAGAGGAAGCCTGCCGCGTAGGTGTCTCCCGCCCCGGTCGCGTCAATGGGATCCGCAGGCCAAGCCTCAATGTAGTGATAGTCATTACCTTTCTTTACCATTGAACCGTTCTTTCCGATTTTCACGACAGCCGTCTTTCCGTGCGATGCGATTTCGTCCAGTGCCTCTCGCGGCTCCAGTTTCGTGAATGCCTTGGCCTCCGTCTCGTTCGCAAACACGATGTCGACATAATTCTCCACGATGTCATGCAGGAAAGCCTCGTTCGACTCGACGACATTGTACGATGCCATGTCAATCGAGATTATGCACCCCGCAGCCCTTGCCATTTCCACTGCCTTTCTGATAAGTGCCTGGTTCTGTACAAGATAGCCCTCGATGTGGAAATAGTCATATCCCTTGAAATACTCAGGTTTCAAATCCTCGGGCACAAGCTCCAGCGCCGCTCCCATATAGTCCGCGAACGTTCTCTCCGCATTCGGCGCCGTAATCAGCACCATCGCCCTTCCCGATGGGTTCTTGCCCTTGAGGAGGATGGACTTGATTCCGTACTGCTCCTGGTCGCTCTTGAACAGATGACCGAGGTCATCGTCGCCGATTTTGCCTATGAAGGCCGAGCGCATTCCGAAGATTGCCGTGCCCGTGATCGTGTTAGCTGCTGAGCCTCCTGCCACATACTGGACTCCCAATGGCTTGAGCCTCTTCAGAATACGGTCTCCGGTTTCCTTGTCAACATGCTGCATGCTGCCGCGCGGGATGTGGTATTCCTTGAGGAAAGAGTCGTCCGGAAGGACGGCGAGGATGTCAGTGAGGGCATTTCCTATGCCGAGGATAGATTTCATATTTTCCGTATATTTCAAGAATACTTTTTTGATGCAAACAAACGACAAAGATAACGAAAAAATCGGTAACTTTGTCGTTTGCTGTCGTCCGTGGCATCAATGATGTATCGGAAAATGATGTGTCATGAATATGCATCATAGAATATGCCTAAATGATGGGAATATGAGACCGGATGTGCACCATATGTCGTCGAAACTGAAAAACATAATGAAATATGCACTGTCACTTGCCGTGGCGGTTCTTCTGATGTATTTCTGTTTCAGGGGCGTGAACTGGGAGGAACTTGTCGAAAGCCTTGCCGGTTGCCGCTGGTGGTGGGTCGGCGCGAGCATACTAGTGGGCGTCTTCTCAAACTGGTTCAGGAGCGAGCGGTGGCGCGAAATCCTGCTTCCGGTCGATGAGCGGACGGGGCATCTGACGACATTCAACGCCGTGAACATAGGCTATCTCGCCAATTTCGTGTTTCCGAGAATAGGAGAGTTTGTGCGCTGCGGCATCGTGTCCAAGGATTCGAGGGGGCATAAGGCGAGCTATGACAGGGTCCTCGGGACGGTCGTGACGGAACGTAGTTTCGACATGATTGTCATGCTGTTGATACTCATCGTGTTCCTCGCTTTCAAATGGACGGAATTCGGAACATTCTTCATCGATAGGGTGTGGGTCCCGCTGTCCGGACGGATGAGTTTCAGCCTTTGGTGGATTGCCTTTGCCGCAATCCTTCTTCTTGCCGCAATCATTTTTCTTATAGTATATTACAGGAACCGGAACACCTTTGCCGGGAAACTGTGGGGGTTCTGCCGGGGGATGTGGGACGGAGTCGTCAGCTGCTTCAGGATGAAGGACGGGTGGAAGTTCATCATATATACGATCCTGATTTGGGCGATGTATTTTCTGATGAGCTACACATCGCTCCGTGCGGTGCCTCTTCTTGACGGGCTCACTGCCGTGGATGCCCTCTTCCTCATGCTCGCAGGCAGTCTCGGATGGGTCGTTCCGGTGCCCGGCGGGTTCGGAGCGTTCCACTACATCGTCGCCCTCGCGCTGAGCACCGTCTACAACCTTCCCTTTGAACTCGGAATCATATTCGCCACCATATCCCATGAGTCGCAGTCCGTTATGATGGCAGTCACGGGGCTGGCATCGTACATTTCCGAGACTTTGAGGAAATGAAGCAGAATAATATATACCATATAATTATGAATATGAAAAAGACTCTCACAACTATTGCGGCTCTTGCATTGAGTCTCGTCCTGGCTCTGAATGCTTTCGCGCAGAACAATTGGAAACTTGTTGATGCGAAGGAACTTACCTTCATCGGCAAACTTTTTCCCGACACGCCGAATCCCTATCATCGGCTTGACACCCTTGTCTACCACGACGGGTTCACGCGCAGCGAACTTCTTCAGGTTGTCATGACTTCCGGAATCGCCGTCGCATTCGAGACTGACTCTCCGAAAATTTCAGTGTGCCCTACTTATTCGCGAATTGCCGGCCCGAACACCACCGGCCCGATTTCGCATAAGGGATTTGACCTCTATGTAAGGGAAGGCAAGGGCTGGAAGTGGGCCGGTGCCACTGCGGCTGGGAAGAGCGGGGAGAACAAGACCATTTTGATCGGGAACAATAAGGGAAAGTTGGAGTGCCTCCTCTACCTGCCTCTTGTAAGCGCGCTGGACGGTCTCAAGATAGGTGTCATTGACGGCTATGAAATCAGTCCTGTCAAGAAGGTCCCTTTCCGTCACCGCATTGCAATCTTCGGCTCAAGCTACACTCACGGAATCAGCACCTCGCGCCCTGGGATGGCCTATCCGGCACAGCTCTCGCGCATGACCGGGCTCCAGTTTCTCAGCCTCGGCTGCTCCGGCAACAGCAAGCTCCAGGACTATTTTGCGCGCGCCCTTGCCGATGCCGATGTCGACGCATACGTTTTCGACGCATTCTCAAATCCGTCTCCGGAAATGATAAAGGAGCGCCTCTTCAAGTTCATCGAAATCATTCGTGAAAAGCATCCTGATACGCCGCTCATTTTCCAGAAGACGATTTATCGCGAGCGGCGCAACTATGACGCCGGCACTGACCGCAACGAGGCCGCCAAGATGGAGATGGCAGAGCAGATGATGCGACTGGCCTGCTCGATGTACAAGGACGTCTACTATGTGGAGACGACAAATGCCACGGCTCCTGACCACGAGACTTCGGTCGACGGGACCCATCCGGGGGATTACGGCTACCAGCTCTGGGCGGAGTCGGTTGCGGAGCCAATCTGCAAGATACTTGCAAAATACGGAATACGGGGCAAATAAAAGGCGGTCTGCGCACGGCGTTCAAACGCCTTTACTATAAAACCTTGTTTTCTCAGGCTTGTGCACTACCCTTGTCAAGTAAGTGAAAAAATAGACATATTAAATATGAAACAAAAATTTGGTTTAGCATTGATGTTGATGGTGGCGGCCGGGGTGCTGGCTTATGCTGCGCCGCAGCGTGGCTTTGACGACAGAAGGCTTGCCGGGCGGGTCACTGATTCGGAGAGCGGACGCGGTCTTGAGTTTGTCACGGTGGCGTTGCGGGACAGTGCCGAGGCTCTTCTGGCGGCCGCAACGACCGACTCGACCGGCGTCTATGTGCTGACAGCTACATCGGCCGCCGGGTGCCGTGTCGTGTTCTCGCTCGTGGGCTATAAGGATGCCTCTGTGTCGCTGGAGGGAATGACGGGAGGAGAAATCCCGGTCGTGAGCCTTGTTCCGGACACGCGGATGCTTCAGAGCGCGAAGGTCGTCGGCAAGCGCCCTCTGCTCGAACACCGATTCGACAAGATTGTGATGAATGTCTCTGAACTTGCAGCGGCAAAGACCGGAAACGCCACCGACGTGCTTCGCGCCGCGCCTGGAGTGACTTTCGACAAAGACGGCAACATTCAGCTCAACGGCAAGTCCGTCACCGTGTGGCTTGACGGCAAGCCTTCCAATATGTCCGGAAAGGAACTTCAGGCCTACCTCAAGGGCTCTTCAGGAACTACAATCGACAAGATAGAAGTGATTGCTTCGCCGTCATCGAAATACGATGCGGAAGGCGCGGGCGGAATCATCAACATAAAGACCAAGCGGGGGCTCCTGCACGGCTTCAACGGCTCGGTCAGCGGCACTGGGCAGTTTAAGTGGGAACCTGAGGTTCACGGAACGGGCGACGGCAGCGTGCGTCTCGGCTACAAGGGCGATGTCACGAACACCAACCTCAGCTACAACGGCTACATCTATCACAACTACAACGAGGTCACGGAGGATAAGCGCTACGGCGATTCATACGAGTCGCTGCTGCGGACTGTCAACGGGGCAAGGAACCGCTTCGCTGGTCATCAGATGATGTTTTCCGAGGACATAAGGATTTCAGACAGCGACGTTCTCGGCGCGATAGTCAAGGTCAATCTTAACAGAAGCGGCGACAAGTCGCCCAATACCGCGATGATAGACAATTTTCTGAAGTTTGATGATCCGGAACCATATACGAGCCGCACGAGCCGCACTTTCGAGGCATTCCACACTCGGCAGTATTCTGCAAACCTCAATTACACCCACACGTTTGACGAGTCCCTCTCGCAGGAGCTTACAGTGAACGCTGACTACAACCACACGCGCAGCGACGGCTCGGACTACCAGCGCAATCTCTACACATCTCTTTCCGCAGATGCGCAGAAGTACCGTGACGAGCAGATTGCTTCCGGTTCAGCGGACCCTTTCCCTGGGGACGGCCTGAACGACTCCACTTTCCGCCGTGCCAACATCTGGTCGCTGAAAGTCGATTTTTCGCAGAATCTCTGGGACAACACGGGAAGGGTTGAGGCCGGCGCGAAGGCGGCCGTGTCAGTGACTGACAACCGCTACGCCACCTACAAATGGGATCCGGAGACTCCCGAGGAACAGGTCGGTGACCTTTCGGCGCGCAACGACTTCACATATTCCGAACAGATATATGCCATCTACGCGAATCTCTCCAAGGCCTTCTCCGACAAATGGAACGCGCAGGCAGGCATCCGCGGCGAATACACCGTCCCCCGAGGCGACTGGAAGTCGGAGAACCGGCGCAGCGGCAAGAACTATTTCGATGTCTTCCCGAATGTCTTCCTGAACTGGATTCCTTCGCAGAAGACCATCCTGTCGCTGAACTACTCCTATCGTCTTAACCGTCCCAAGTACTGGCAGCTCAATCCGTTCCGGGGTTATGTGAACGCTACCACATGGACGGTCGGCGATCCGGAGCTCAAGCCGAGCTACTCGCACAATCTGACGCTCTCCTCCGTGTTCTTCAGCCGCCTGACCCTCACGGCCGGCTACAGCCATCAGAAAAACTTCACTGACCAGCAGGTTCCGATTTACGACAAGTCCCACGGAACTATGGAATATCGCTACAGCAACGCCGGCGTGCAGCAGATTGCATATCTCTCCCTCTCCCTTTCAGAGCAGAACATCACGAAATGGTGGACTCTTACGCTCAACGCCAACTATTCATACGGTGCTTTCAAGGCATATCGGAACCCGAATCTGACAACCTTTGCGGACTATAGCAATTCATCGCATTCGTTCAACGGCTACGCATCGACGACCTTCTATCTCCCAAAGGATTTCAAGTTTAGCATTGACGGCTGGGGCATGACCCCGATGGCCGTTGGCTATTTCTCCGTAGCCGGGATGTGGTCGCTCAACGCCTCCCTGAGCAAGTCGTTCCTCGACGGCCGCGCCAACCTGACTCTGAGGGTTGACGACATCTTCAAGTCCATGAGCCAGGGCCTCAGCCTTTGGGACGGCGACGTCGAGACCATGAGGATGATAAGCCTCTACTCCGGCCGAGGCGTCTCCCTCGGCTTCACCTACAGTTTCGGCCGCGCCGTTACCCCACGTCGCAATGTCGGCAACTTTGAGGAATCAGGCCGACTGTGATGTAACAGTTGTTGTATTAATTTTGTAACAGATTCTGAAAGGTAATATGGTAATGGTCCAAAAGCACGAGAATGCGAACACACCGAGTCTGATAAACATTCACTGTGAATGAATGGTTGTTTGCAAAATCGTTCATTGTGAATGAATGATTTTTGTGTGTAATGTTTGCGGATAAATTTTTTATATATACCTTGCCTTTGACGATGGCACGACTGCCGAGGTCATTCCTGCCTGGGAGTGGATGCTGCGATAGTTAATTATTGTAACACCAATTCCACGGGACAGTGGTCGGAACCCATGATGTCGGGGAGGATGGAGGCGGAGACGAGGCGCGTGGTGAGGTCGGCGGTGGCGAGGAAGTAGTCGATGCGCCA
>DJSA01000096.1:0-143 GCA_002438905.1 Bacteroidales bacterium UBA6346 | reverse complement strand
CCGCTTTCGAGAAGTTCGGTCATCTTTTCGCGTTCCTGCGGAGTGAATCCGGCCGACTTGGTGTTGGTCTTCGGATTCTTTAGGTCTATTTCCTCATGGGCAACGTTGAGGTCTCCACAGATGATGACCGGCTTGGGAGTGCC
>DJSA01000027.1:7492-7616 GCA_002438905.1 Bacteroidales bacterium UBA6346 | reverse complement strand
ACGGAGAAATCCTTTCAGGCTCTTTTTCATTCCCATGAGGTGAGTTTGAGGCGGAATTTGATGCTAGTGGAGAGGCGTCCTTCTTCTCCGGCTATGCGGGAAGGAAAAGTGCGGCGGGACTCTT
>DJSA01000027.1:6885-7460 GCA_002438905.1 Bacteroidales bacterium UBA6346 | reverse complement strand
GCGGGACTCTTCAATAAAACCCAGTTTGCGGAAAACATTGCCGTCAGAAACTGATCCGTCACGTTGCGGACGACCCGACACCGCCGTGGAAATTGCGTAGGTCATTATGTCATCGGGATGACGGTCTGCGATAAAGGCCTTGAGTAACTTGCCCATACCGCCAATCACACGGGTGTCAAAGGCGGAAGCATATCGCACCCACTCATAAGAACTGACAATCCTACCCTGCTTTTCCCAACGGCGGGCGTTTGAAAATGTCGCGACGGCAACAATTTCGTCCGGAAAAGTTTCGGGGACGCGACCGCTTTCCGCGATCAAACTCTCTGACACTATGGAGCCCCCTACTTCGAGCGAACGCAATTCGGCAGCACCCGTGGCACGACGTCGAAAAAGTCCGTAACAATCCCGACATGCTGCACTTCCGTATATATGATTTGCATCAAGGAACGAATCGGCAGTCTTTTTGTCGATTTTCCGAACTTCACAATTTCTTGCAAACACAGTCCGTGACGTTATTATCGGGTCATTATACTTCATTGCTGCTCACATATACTCCGGCATCGGATATACGCCAT
>DJSA01000027.1:6703-6870 GCA_002438905.1 Bacteroidales bacterium UBA6346 | reverse complement strand
TCGGATTTCCCCGCGAAGATATAAATGCTTCACATATCCTCAAAACATAACGTTGAAAAATGTCTGTTGATCTCGTAATTTTTCCTGCCTTTCATAGAAAATCACTTTTTGCAAGAAATATACAAGCAAAAGTTTGCAAAATAAGATTTTATTCCTACCTTTGCAAT
>DJSA01000027.1:0-6639 GCA_002438905.1 Bacteroidales bacterium UBA6346 | reverse complement strand
GACTGAAAATCCTTGTGTCCCTAGTTCGATTCTCGGTGGCACCACTTCTGACTCAGAGAGTTACAGCGATGTAGCTCTCTTTTGTTTTATATGGATTAGGTTAAAATCTTATCGCAGAACGCTCTTCGAGGGTTTTTACCATTCGTTAAATTCACTATCTTTGCAAATTCTGAAAGATATATGAACATATATGGATATGAATAAAACGGGAGAATACGCATTCACAATAGTGGTTCCGGTCTACAATGAGACTGACAACATATACGATTTAGAAAAATCTCTGTCCGGTTTTCTCCCAAAGAGCATACTCAAGGCATGTGTACTGTTCGTGGATGATGGTTCAACTGACGGAAGTCTAGAAAAGATAAGGGAGATTTGCGACAGAAACAAAGACTTCTACTACATAAGTTTCGCAAAAAATGCCGGGTTGAGCGCGGCTATAAAGGCCGGATTCGACTATGCGTGTTCGGAATATGTCGGCTACATGGATGCGGATCTGCAGACCACACCGGAAGACTTCAACCTCCTGCTCAAGGACATAGGAGACAAGAGCATGATGATCGGAATAAGAGCGAAGAGGAAGGATACGTTCTTCAAGCGGTTCCAGTCAAAATTTGCCAATGGCTTCAGGAATATGATGACTCATGACGGGGCTACGGATACAGGCTGCCCGCTCAAGGTTCTGCGCACGGATGTGGCCAAACGCATACCGATGTTCAAGGGAATGCATCGTTTTCTTCCCGCATTGGTGCTGCTACAGGACGGAGGCAGCTACGGACAGGTGCCTGTGAGACACTTTCCGCGCATGGCCGGCAAGTCCAAATATCACTTGTGGAACAGGCTCGTAGGGCCGTTTGCCGACTGTTTTGCATATAGGTGGATGAAACCACGCTACATCAACTACAAGGTTGGAGAAAGCAATGTCGGATAGGATGGGAGATATACCTGGATTTTTGGTATTGGCTATAGGGTTCACTGCCCAGTTGTTCTTTTCCCTAAGGACGCTGCTGCAGTGGTGGAAGTCTGAAAAGGCAAGGGAAGTCGTGTCGCCATCGGCATATTGGGTCTTAAGTGTCATCGGCTCCTATCTGTTCTTTGTCTACGGTGTACTCCGCGACGACTTTTCCATCGTGTTGGGACAGTTGATTTCCTACTACATCTACTTGTGGAACCTTAACGCCAAGGGGATATGGAAACGGCTATGGATCGGGCTTAAGATTGTCCTCATAGCAACTCCCGTCATCGCAATACTTCTCATGCTGAAGAATGCGCAGAAATTTATCAACAGTTTCTTCCTCAATAATGAGATCCCATTCTGGCTCGTGATATTCGGTTCTGCCGGACAGATAATATTCACCCTGAGGTTCGTATACCAATACATATACTCCTATAGGAGAAAGGTGTCTGCCCTTCCGAGAGGATTCTGGGGAATCAGCCTCCTCGGCTCAGGGGTCATAATCGCCTACGGCATATTCCGCGCGGATCCGGTACTGATTTTGGGGCAATCCTTCGGGTTCGTCGCGTATATCCGCAACATAGTCATCAGTTTCAAAGAAAATAAGGAACATCGTGAAATTGAATAACTTTCATTTTTCCAAGCACCCACTCATCGCGGCATTTCTCTTCACATTCATCTGCCTATTGCCGGAAATGCTGCTCAGGGACTTCACCCCGTCAAATGAGCTGAGGTATCTGAGCATTGCCGATGAGGCTCTCAGGGACGGGAATTTTTTCGCATTCTTCAACCATGGAATTCCCTATGCGGACAAACCGCCCCTATATATCTGGATTGTCATGCTGTGCAGACTTGCCTTCGGAGAGCATTCGCTGCTTGTGCTGAGCCTGTTCTCGATCAT
Organism: Bacteroidales bacterium UBA6346; assembly: GCA_002438905.1. Taxonomy (GTDB): domain Bacteria; phylum Bacteroidota; class Bacteroidia; order Bacteroidales; family UBA932; genus Cryptobacteroides. The sequence continues at coordinate 4,783 of DJSA01000027.1, read as the reverse complement.
ACCGGCATTTGTGACGGTGTGGTTGATGGACCGATGGGTAATGAAGGGCACGAGTCCTGGGGATAGGGTGTCCGTGGCAATGATGCTGATGACCTCAGCGATGTTCTTGGGCACTATGGTAGTCCTACGCATGGATATGCTGATGTGTATGTTCATAGTGCTCGCGCTGTTTACATTCTGGAGAATGTATGAGATCAATTCCGCTGGTGAATCTGAAAGCCACACATACAGGAAATATAGTTGGCTCCTGCCTCTGTGGATTTTCCTTGCCCTTTTCACGAAAGGTCCTGTCGGACTTTTGATGCCGCCAGTAGCAATCATCACGTTTCTATGCATTAACCGAAAATGGCGCGACATCGGGAAATATCTTGGATGGAAGACATGGGGCGTCATAATCGGGCTCTGCGCAGCCTGGTTCATCGGTGTTTATGCCGATGGCGGCAAATCATATCTCGAGAACCTTCTCTTCAAACAGACGATGGGTCGGGCGGTCAACGCGTTCACCCACAGCCGTCCATTCTGGTTCTATGCGGTGGCCATACTCTGGTGCATTGCCCCCTACACGATACTGTCCGTTGGGTATTTCGGAATCTCAGTATTCCGTCCATGGGAAAAATCAGCCGACAAAAAGCCGGAGAATATCAAATCCGGTAAGGAAAGGTTTTTTCTTTGCGTAATCGTGTCTACGTTCATAATGCTGTCGATGTTCAGTTCAAAACTTCCGATATATCTTGTTCCGATATTGCCGTTCGCGATATACCTCATTCCAATTGTCACGCAGCGGAAAGCTGTTGGGAGCTGGACTCTGTGGGCTGTCGTAATTCCTGCAGGATTGCTGATGCTGACTGGGATTGCCGCAATGATTTTGGCATCGGGAAACATCAGTGTCCCTGCGGTGGTTTCCCTTATGGAAAAATATCCGTTCATTGCCACGACTCCTGTGAAAATCGCGGCCGTGCTCTGCTTTGCCACCAACGCTGCCGCAATCTGGTTCATATTCAGAAACAAGTGCCTCAATTTGCCGGTGCTGCTCATCGCGTCTTCACTCCTGCTGACAATATATGCCGCTTCGGGAACTCTGGGCAAGGCCAATGCTTATATAGGCTACCGCGAGATATGCAGGACTGTGCCCGAAGGCACTGAAGTCGCCACACTATTTTTGCACAGGCCTGAAAACATCGATGTTTACTTAGGAAGAGAGCCAAAGAATTACGGAGATGATGTCAACGCTTTCCTTAGGGATGCTTCCGACAGTACTGAGGCAGTGACACTAATAACAACGGAGTCAGGCATAGAAAACAATCCGCAGCTTCGAGAATTTGTAAACGATTCAGGGACAGCGATATTTGTAGGCTCATATTGCTCTGTAACCAGGAAAGCCTGCAGACAAGGACAGGAGAACGCGGAAGAATAAGGTTAAAAGTGGATACGGGATTCATATCTGTGATTGTTCCGCTCAAACTTGAGTGGGAGCCGGTCTATGCCGTAGCGGGCAAGAACGTGGCTGTCGGAGACAGGGTTACGGTCAATTTCGCCGGAAAGGAATATGTCGCGGTGGTGAGCGGAGTGGATGCGAGGCCGATGACAGCGATAGAGAAAGTCAGAGATATAGGAGAAGTTCTCGAACTGCCGAAAGTCTCAAAGGAGGAGATTCGGCTGTGGAGAAAAGTCGCGGACTACTATATGTGCACCGTCGGCGAAGTCTACAAGATGGCATATCCCGTACAGAAAAAGGCGGAAGCCGACTGGAAGCGCATCGGAAGCCTCAATGAAAGGATCCTGAAACGCAGGGAAATGCTCGCTAGGGCGAAGAAAGACCGCATCATCGAAAGGCTTAACACTGAAATAGGTGAATTGGAAGATGAGATCTCCGCACTCCGTGGGATAAGTCCGGTAATGAAAGCCGATGCACAGACAGGACACGAACCGGCGGATGTAAGTTTGACACCGGCACAATCTCAGGCATACGGTGCCGTTAAAGAGGCATTCTCCGCCGGAAAACCGACTCTACTACAAGGAGTTACCGGCTCAGGCAAGACAGAAATCTACACAAAACTGGCGCAGGAGACCATGAAAAGAGGAAAGAATGTGCTCTACCTCGTGCCGGAGATTGCGCTGAGCCGGCAGCTGGAAGAGCGCCTTGAGAAATACTTCCCTGGGAAGCTGCTCGTCTACCATTCGGGGCTTACATCGGCCGAAAGGCAACGCGTGATGAAGGCAGTGGAGCACAAGCCCGATGGATCCCGGGAGCGTAGAAACGAATACATTCTGCTCGGAACCCGCTCTGCCCTCTTTCTTCCGCATCACGACCTCGGACTTGTCATCGTTGACGAAGAGCACGACAGCTCATACAAACAAGATTCCCCCGCCCCACGCTACAACGGACGGGACGTCGCCCTGATGCTTGCAGCGGAACATCACTGCAACATACTACTCGGATCAGCGACGCCCTCGTTCGAATCGCTGTACAACTGCGCCTGCGGCAGATTCCGGCAAGTCGCTCTGAATGAACGCTTCCATGGTGACGGCAGCACTGATGTCGTGCTCATAGACACGAATGCGGAAAGGAAGAAACGCGGAATGGTCGGCTCCATATCCAGAAAACTCATCGGGCTACTCAAGGACACATTTGAAGCCGGAGGGCAGGCAATGATCCTGCGGGCAAGAAAATCGTATGCGACGACGGTTCAGTGCAGCGAATGCGGGGCAATCATAAAGTGTCCCCACTGCAACGTGAGCCTCAACCTGCAGAAATCGCGCGGCCGTCTCGTCTGCAACCACTGCGGCTACACGACAGCCTGGTCCGAACACATCCCGCATCTTCGTCCGGAAGTGTCCGGAGCATCCGGCATCATCCATGGTTCCGCTCACGCTACAGAGCCGCCAGCGGCAGGCGGCACCCGGCAAATGTGCAACGGCCGTCTGGTTGCCTTCGGAGCCGGGACGGAGAAAATTGAAGAGGAGCTCAAGTCCATCTTTCCGGAACGGACAGTAGTTCGCCTCGACTCCGACACGAGCGCGAAGGCCGGATGGCAGAAGAAGGTACTTAAAGACTTCGCTGACAGAAAGATAGACATACTGCTCGGCACACAGATTCTGACCAAGGGATTCGACTTCGACAACCTCAGTCTCGTGGCAGTTCTTCAGGCGGATTCGCTCCTTGGACAGCAGGACTTCAGGGCCGATGAGAAAGCGATGCAGATTCTTGAGCAATTCAGGGGAAGATGCTCTCGGAGAGGCCAGAAAGGCACTTTCGTCATTCAGACAGCCCAGCCAGAACACCCTGTCTATCAGATGCTTCAACACGAGGCACAGTCCCCCGTCCAAGATAGCGCAGACGTAGAATCGGCAAACGCAGAAAGTTCCCGGAGCAAATGCGCGCAATTTCAGACACCGCCGACGGCTTCCGTATACAGGAGGGAACTTCTCGAAGAACGAAGGGTCTTTCACTACCCACCCTACACCCGCATCATCAACATAATTCTCAAGGACAAAAAGCCGGAGCGTCTTGACAGGCTCGCCGGCACGCTCTCTCTGATGCTTCGTGGTGCAGGGACATTTCCGGGCAAGGGCGTCGAGGTAACGCCTCCGTTTGCCCCGGCCGTGGACAAACTGCGAGACGAATACATCCGGATAATCAGAATCAGCCTGCCCAAAGACCGCAGTCTCTCGTCAAACAAATCCGTGCTCGGCAAATTAATAAAGAGTTTCGCCACTGAACGCAAGTACGACTCCCACATAACGATTGATGTTGATCCTTCATGACGATTGCCGGTTTGTGCTGACAGGGCGGAATGCATAGACGGGTTCCGCAAAAATTGTTCAGACAACCAAAACACAACAAATGTCATGAAGTCACCAGAAACAATGGTCTTCGGATATATGCTCCGACAGGCCGAACTGCAGAAAGAAAGCGGAAGGGAACGCACAGGAGAAACCTACAGGCAGGCTCTTGCCAGCTTCAGCAAGTTCCGGAAAGGGAAGGATCTCACATTCAGTGAAATCGACGAAGCAACGATTCGCGGATATGAGGGATATATGCGCGGACTGGGCCTCTGCCGCAACACCACATCGTTCTACCTCAGGATTCTCCGGGGAATCTACAACAAGGCGTCGGATGATGGTCTGACAGAGCAGAGACTCCCTTTCAGGCACGTCTACACAGGAGTGGACCGGACATCAAAGAGAGCCGTCGGGGTAAGGGAAATCCGTCTCATCAAGAGACTCGACCTGAAAGCCAGCCCAAAGCTCAGTTTTGCAAGGGATATGTTCATGTTCTCGTTCTACACGAGGGGAATGTCATTCGTTGACATCGCATATCTCAAAAAATCAGACATTTCCGGAGTATTTCTGAACTACCGCAGAAGAAAGACAGGCCAGAGGCTGACAATCCGGTTGGAAAAAGGAATAGCGGAAATCATCGCCCGAAACTCGGACAAAGACTCGCCCTACCTTCTCCCAATAATCAGCTCTGGCGATAGGGATACGGCACGAAAACAATACCTAGCGGGAATGCGTGCCGTCAACAGGAGTCTGAAGACAATCGCGGAAATCATCGGGATGTCCACGAATCTCACGATGTATGTCGCCCGGCACTCATGGGCAAGCATTGCACTGGCCAACGACGTTCCTCTGCATACGATAAGTCTCGCTCTTGGTCATGAAAACGAGGAGACCACCCGCATCTACCTCTCGTCCGTCCAGACCGAGGCCATAGATTCCGCAAACAGTATGATTCTTGGTCTGATAGAAAAATAAATGTCCCACTCTTGCGGAGAGTGGA
>DJSA01000061.1:4793-8182 GCA_002438905.1 Bacteroidales bacterium UBA6346 | reverse complement strand
TGTGGAGGCAGAAGAAACCAAGCAGCAGCCCGTTGTTAGCAACGCTTCAGTGAAGCCTGAGGACTTCGACTGGGACGCGTTCGAGAACGAGGGCGTGTACGGCGACCGCAAGCAGGACGCCGAAGAGTATGAGAAAACCCTTTCCAAGGTAGTTGAAGGCGAGGTCGTTGAAGGCGTCGTGACCGCGATCGGAAAGAGGGAGGTTGTTGTCAACATCGGCTACAAGAGCGAGGGCGTCATCATGGCTCCCGAGTTCCGCTACAATCCTGACCTCAAGGTCGGTGATAAGGTGGAGGTCTATGTCGAGAGCACCGAGGACAAGAAGGGACAGCTCGTCCTTTCACACAAGAAGGCACGCCAGCTGCGCTCTTGGGATATGGTTAACGAGGCATTCAACAACAACGAGGTTGTCAAGGGTTATGTCAAGACTCGCACGAAGGGCGGCATGATCGTCGATGTGTTCGGCATCGAGGCATTCCTTCCTGGCTCACAGATCGACGTCAAGCCTATCCGTGACTACGATCAGTTCGTTGACACGACAATGGACTTCAAGATTGTCAAGATCAATCAGGAATTCCGCAACGTCGTTGTTTCTCACAAGGCTCTCATCGAGGCTGAAATCGAGGCTCAGAAGAGCGAAATCATCAGCAAGCTCGAAAAGGGTCAGGTGCTTGAGGGCACAGTCAAGAACATCACCAACTACGGCGTATTCGTCGACCTCGGCGGTGTTGACGGTCTCATCCACATCACAGACCTCTCATGGGGTAGGATCAACCACCCTGAGGAGGTCGTTTCACTCGACCAGAAGATTAACGTCGTCATCCTCGACTTCGATGAGAACAAGAAGAGAATCGCCCTCGGTCTCAAGCAGCTCCAGCCGCATCCTTGGGAGGCTCTTGATCCGAACCTCAAGGTCGGCGACAAAGTTAAGGGCAAGGTCGTTCTCATCGCTGACTACGGCGCATTCGTCGAGATTGAGCCGGGCGTAGAGGGACTCATCCACGTTTCAGAAATGTCTTGGTCTCCAAGGCTCCGCGTTGCACAGGACTTCCTTAAGGTAGGCGATGAGGTTGAGGCTCAGATTCTTACTCTCGACAGGGAGGAGAAGAAAATGTCACTCGGTCTCAAGCAGCTCGTCGAGAACCCTTGGAAGAATATCCGCGAGAAATACCCTATCGGCTCAAAACACACTGCTACTGTTCGTAACATCACCAACTTCGGTGTGTTTGCCGAGCTTGAGGAGGGAATCGAGGGACTTGTTCACATCAGCGACCTTTCATGGAACAAGATCAAGCATCCTTCAGAACTCGTTGCTCCGGGCGACAAGATTGATGTTGTCATCCTCGACTTCGATGAGGACAACCACAAGCTCAGTCTCGGTCACAAGCAGCTTCTCCCTAACCCATGGGATGAGATTGAGGAGAAATATAGCGTAGGCTCTATCGTTGAGGCAAAGGTTGCCGAACTTAAGGACAAGTTTGCTGTAATCGCGCTTGATCCGTCTGTTGAGGCTATTTGCTTCAATAGGGAACTTGTCAAGGAAGATGGTTCTATGCCGACTGTAGGCGAGACACTTCCGTTCAAGGTTGTCGAACTCAAGCGCTCGATGAAGAGAGTTGTCCTCTCTCATGTGAAGACTTACGCTGAGGCTAAGGCAGAGAAGGTAGCAGCTGAGGCCGATAATACCAAGAAGGCTGTCAAGAAGATTAACTCTAATGTCGAGAAGACCACTCTCGGTGACATCGACGCTCTTGCTGCCCTCAAGGAGAAGTTCGAGAAAGGCGAGTAATACCTTTCCTAATGAACTTTACACTGAATGTTCTGGGCACGGCTTCGGCCAAGCCCTCGGCAAATAGGAATTCAAGCGCTCAGGTACTGGATGTACGTGGGCGCTTGTTTTTGATTGACTGTGGGGAGGGCACCCAGCGCCAGCTCTGCCGTCAGCATCTTTCCTTTGAGCGTATAGACGCTATTTTCATCAGCCACATCCACGGCGACCACATATTCGGTCTCTTCGGACTGCTTTCGACGCTCGGTCTTGCAACCCGCAGGGCAAGCATCCGCATCTTCGGGCCGAACTCGCTCGGCCCCGTGCTCAAGTTTTTTCTCTCCTATTTCGGCGAACAGCTCAACGTCACCATCGATTTCACCCCTGTCAAGACAAAGTCTCCGGAGGTGATTTTTGAGAACAAGTTTCTGACGGTGGAGGCATTCCCGCTGAACCACCGCATCGAGACTTATGGCTACCTCTTCCGTGAGAAGACACCGCAGCTGAACGTCCGCAAGTCGGCAATTGAGAAATATGGCTTAGGCATCGCTGAGATATGCTCGCTCAAGAACGGGGAGGACCTCATCCGTACGGACAATGACGGCAGCCCTGTGCTGCGGATTCCTAACGAAGAACTCACCTTCCTGCCATATCGTCCGAGGTCGTTTGCATACTGCAGTGATACTGCTCCGTTTCCCGAACTCCCCAAATGGGTTAAGGGGGTTGATATACTCTATCATGAGACAACCTACATGGCAGGCCTTGAGAAAGAGGCGGCTGCCCGCTATCACTCCACGACGCTCCAGGCGGCCCGGTGTGCTCTCGAAGCCGGAGTCGGCAAGTTGGTCGCAGGACATTATTCTTCGCGTTATCGGGACATCGCTCCACTGCTTACCGAACTCCGCTCCGTGTTCCCGAACTCATTTGCGGCAAATGATGGTGACGTGTTTGATGTTCCTTTGAACAAACATGCGGAACAGTAGTGCATTTGCCTATTTTTTGTTAACTTTGGCAGACTTTGCGCCGGTGTCCTGATCTGAGGATACCGATAATTCGTTTTTTCACATCGTATGAAGAGAAACATATTCATAGCCATTCTTCTCATCGTCATGTGTCCCGCGACAGTGTTTTCCGACATCCGCTCGACGCAGGAGGAGTATATCCGCAAATATTCCAAGATCGCCGTAGCCGAAATGTACCGCTCCGGAATCCCTGCCAGCATAACTCTCGCCCAGGGGCTTCTTGAGTCGGGCGCCGGAAAATCACGCCTTGCCACCGAAGGCAACAACCATTTCGGGATAAAGTGCCACAATTGGACGGGGAAGAAGATGTACTATGACGATGACCGGAAGAACGAGTGTTTCAGAAAGTATTCTTCGGCTGACGAGTCGTTCCGTGATCATTCGGATTTTCTTCGCTACAAGGACCGCTACAGTTTTCTCTTCGACCTCGACCCCACAGACTACCGAGGCTGGGCATACGGCCTCAAGAAAGCCGGCTATGCGACAGATCCGAAATATCCTCAGAAACTCATAAAACTTATTGAGGATTACCGGCTGTATGAATATGATACCAAGCCATCGGACTATTATGATGATGACGCCTCCGTCTCGAAGAAACC
>DJSA01000061.1:0-4756 GCA_002438905.1 Bacteroidales bacterium UBA6346 | reverse complement strand
TCCTGTCAAGCGTCCGGAGTCTCCGTCAAAAATAGAGACTCCGAAGCCGTTAAGCGGTGCACAGCGCGAAGTCTTCCATTTCAACCTTTCGCGTGAGATGTATTCGCTCAACGGAGTTCCGTTCGTCTATTCGGTTGAGGGCGAAACTTATGCATCAATTGCAAGGGATTATCATCTCTTCCTTCGGGAAATATTGAGGTACAATGACTTAAAAGAGCCTTGCGGACTACTTCCCGGAACTGTGGTGTACCTTCAGCCGAAGAAGTCGATGGCTGCCAAGGGGCTTGACAAACATGTCTGGGAAAAGGGCGATGACTTGTGGGCCGTGTCGCAGAGGTATGCTGTGAAATTGTCTAAGCTCAAGAAGATGAACGGCGTCAAGTCGGATTCGGATCTTGTGGAGGGTGACTTGATAAACCTGAGAAAGTGATGGCCGGAACAACTTTGAACCATTCAAAAAATATGAAAAGGAAGAATGTGGCCCTCATTTGCGTTTCCGCACTTGCCTCTGTGGCTCTCGTTGTCGGGATAGTTTTCGTGTCTCTCTGGTACATCGATAACCGCCGTCCCGGGTTTGAGAAAGAGTTCGTTCTCTTTGTCTATCCGGACACCGAATCATCGAGGGTGCTCGACGCGCTTTGTGAAGAAGGGGGAGCGAAGAGCAGGGGGAGTCTGGAGCGTTGTTTCAGAAGAATCGGAGTGGAGAACAAGATGAAGCCCGGGCGTTATCCAATACGGAGTCACTATCCTCCGGTTTATGTGGCACGAATGCTTGCTTATGGATGGCAGGAGCCCACAATTCTTACGCTGTCCGGAACACTGCGCCAGAAAGGTCGCATAGCTCAGCGCATTGCCTCGCAGATGATGGTTGATTCGACGTCTGTGATGAACGCCCTGAACGATGATATTTTCCTTGCCGGGTACGGCTTCACTCCGGAGAATGTCTTCGCTCTCATAATTCCGGATAGTTATCAGATATATTGGACAGCGAGCGTAAAGGAAATCTTTGATCGATTCAAGAAAGAGTACGATGCGTTTTGGACACCGGAGCGTGTGCGTCTTGCAGCGGCTCAGGGGCTTACCCCGATGGAGGCATCCATAATGGCGTCAATTGTCAGCGGGGAAACGCTCAAGGATTTCGAGTATCCGTTGATTGCTGGTGTGTACCTCAATCGCTTTCATCGTGGAATGAAGCTGCAGGCCGATCCTACTGTATGTTTCTGCTACGACTACACGCTCAATAGGGTGCTCCGGAGGCATCTCCAAGTGGATTCTCCATACAACACTTACAAGTATGCTGGGCTTCCTCCGGCTCCGATTAATGTCCCATCGAAGGCCTGCATTGAAGCCGTGCTCCATCCTGACACGCATAACTATCTCTTTTTCTGTGCCAGTCCGGCCTTTGACGGCACCCACCGCTTTGCGGCCACGTACGCTGAACATCAGAGAAATGCTAGGGAATTTCAGCGTGCCCTGACGGCTCGACAACGGGCGCGGGCAAAGGAATCAGAATAATTTGCTTATATTTGCCGTATATGATTGCAGATCATAGATTTGGCAGCGATCTACCGAATTACATACGATGAAAGAAAGTAATACTCATATTGTGATTATGGCCGGTGGCGTAGGAAGTCGTCTGTGGCCCATTAGTACCCCAACGCACCCGAAGCAGTTTATCGATCTGCTTGGGGTAGGAAAGTCTTTGATACAGATGACTGTGGAGCGCTTTCTCCCGTCCGCTGACATCCGGAATTTTTGGGTGGTGACCTCTGCCGAGTATGCGGACATTGTCAAGGAACAGCTTCCGGACGTTCCCGAAGAACACATACTTCTTGAACCGGAGCCACGTAACACCGCACCATGCATAGCATATGCCTGCCGCAAAATTGCCGCTCATCATCCCGATGCGAACGTTGTCGTGACTCCAGCTGATGCGCTTGTCACCGAAACAAGAAAATTCACTGAGGTTATAGATAAGGCTCTCGCTTTCACGCTGGGAACGTCCCATATCGTGACGGTGGGAATCTTGCCCACTAGGCCGGAAACCGGTTATGGCTACATAAATGCACCGGGGCTGTCTCATGGAAAACTGACAAAAGTCTTGCAGTTTAAGGAGAAACCAGATCTCCAGACTGCAGAGAAATACCTCGCATCCGGAAATTACGTGTGGAATGCGGGGATATTCGTGTGGAATGTGCGGACGATAAACGACGAATTGCGTGCCCACGCGCCTCAGATAATGTCAGTGATGGATCGCCTTGAGCCGTATTTCTATACACCCGATGAACGCACTGTCTTGAATGAACTCTTTCCGACCTGCAACAAGATTTCGATTGACTATGCTGTGATGGAAAAGTCCGCTAACATCTACGTAATTGCCGAAGAACTCGGCTGGAGCGACCTCGGCAGTTGGCATTCTCTACGTGCACAGTTGCTCGCCATGGGAAGGCAACAGCAGATTGAGCATTGGGAGGCTGTGATCGCTTCTGCGGGGGCTGAAAAATGAGTCATTTCTTAATATTCGGATTATGAATCTGTTAGGCTTCTAGGCGGTTTTTCTATGAGAAAAATGCTCAAAAAAGCGTAGAAATATTTGGAGGTTTCAAAGTAAAGTCATACCTTTGCAATCCCAAATCAAAAGAGACACAGTTTGGGACTCGGTTCGATTCGTTAGCTCAGTTGGTAGAGCACAACACTTTTAATGTTGGGGTCTCGGGTTCGAGCCCCGAACGAATCACTAAAATTGAAAGATAGTTCAACGAAATATTGCTTCCTTAGCTCAGTTGGTAGAGCACGACACTCTTAATGTTGGGGTCTAGGGTTCGAGCCCCTAAGGGAGCACAAAGAGTCGGGATTCGCACGGATCTCGACTCTTTTTGTAGTTCTGATAATTGCCGGTTTGGGGTATAGATATTTGGGGTATTCATTAGTATAAATCGCTTTCTTTAACAGTTGCGCTGCTTCCCATAATATGTATGTTCCTTGACATTATCATTCTACCTCTATTATCCTTTGCATAGATGTAAAAAATAGGCTCTTCCGTTTCAACTACACAGGTAGAACCCACTTCAACCATACCAACCTCTGTATAGCCGGATAATTCTCCCTCTTCTGATTGTCTGAACCATACTTGCGTTTCATACCAATTTTTGCCGGACAAATTGGTAATAGTAACACTATTTTCCTCTTTTGAGCAACTGGGCAATATAGCCAGAAGTGCTACGATTATAGGAAATAACTTTTTCATAAGATTTTGTATTTTAAGTAATCAATATCGGCTTTCAGATGCTCCAGAAACTCCGTACCAGCGCTTTCTATCCTTGCATTGATAATGGTTCAGTCTGTCAAAGATAAAGAATTTGAAAGCAATTTACAACATTACAGAGTTCTCAAAGAAAGTCGGCAGGAGCCGACCCTCCCTGAACCCGAAAGGGGATGGGGCGGAAAAAGGAGAAAAAGTTATGGCAAGAAGACAGTACAAAATCAGGGCGAGGCTCGTGTTCAGCGGCGAGTTCGCCGTATGCGCTTCCGGCAGGGCGCAGGCGGAGGAGAAGATAAGGCTCGCCGTCGGCTGCAATCTCGGAGGCATCCAGACGCTGGACTACGACATCGACTGGGAGTTCCCGTTGCACGGGGACATCGAGTTCAACCGCAGGCGATGGGAGGCGCAGGGGCGATGAGTAACGAGTTCATCTACTGGGTCTCGTTCCGGGAGCAGCCCATCGAGGGCGACCCGAGGACGGATTTCTACTTCTACAGCCTCGCGGCAATCTACGAGGTCTTCACTCCGGCGCAGATAGGGTGCAGGGTGCAGACGCTCTGGAACGCCGGAATTGACGTGGGAGGCCGTACTACAACCGGCTCTGCTCGGTCAGGAAAGAACCCATCGCGAGAAAGCCGCAGAAACGCGCCTCTCGCACGCCGGAAAATCCGGAGCGGTAAGTTACCCAACTGGGGTGCGGACGCGCATCCTCGTTGAAATCCGGCGAAGATAACTCGCGGGGCTCTTCTGGGCGAAAAACCGAAAACGCAAAATTAGCCCGTTTAAGCCGCTTTCGTGGCGCGGACGATAAAATCTTGTCTGAATTATCAAAGTGGCTAAAATGGACGTTTAAATACCCAAAGACGGGCGTTCCCGTTGCGGCCTCGGACTGCGGTCGAGAAACGGAGCCAAAAATTCGGGAATTTTGCCTTTTGGTGATTTATTCCGAACTTTGCACAACCAAGAGAAAACGAACATCATGTTAGGGGCAATCATTGGGGACATAGCTGGTTCCCGCTTTGAATTCAACAACGCAAGAAACGACAGGTTCAGACTGTTTACGGGCGAGTGCTCTTTCACGGACGACACGATATGCACCGTGGCTGTGGCGGATGCAATCCTGAAAGGCGGAAGTTACGGGGAGAGCATACACGGGTGGTGCCGCCGTTATCCTCACCCTATGGGCGGCTACGGCGGCTCGTTCGCACGCTGGGTGCATTCGGACAATCCGCAGCCCTACGGCAGCTTTGGCAACGGCTCCGCAATGAGGGTTAGCCCGATAGGCTGGCTCTTCGGCGGCAAGGAGGATGTTGAGAGGGAGGCGGCGAGGTCGGCGGCGGTGACGCACGACCACCCAGAGGGGATAAGGGGTGCGGTGACGGTGGCAGTCTCCGTGTGGATGATGCGCAGGGGCTGCACGAAGGAGGAACTGCGCGAATACGCCGAAAGCCAGTACGGGAGGCTTCCGCAGCTGGAGTTCCGCCCCGGTGAGAA
>DJSA01000095.1:10977-12154 GCA_002438905.1 Bacteroidales bacterium UBA6346 | reverse complement strand
TGGAAGGCAAAGTACGTTGTCGTATATTCAAAATCCTCGAATTCAGGCAAACGGCTCTGGCAGGCGGTCATGGCCACACCAGCCGACAGGCACAGGAGGAGGAATCTGTTCGTTCTACTGTTATTCATCTGAATGGCTTATTTTTAATTGTTATAGTGGTTCTGTTCCAATTTCGGGGATTTCAGCAGTTCCTTTTCCGGAAGGGGCGCATAGTAGGTGAAGGTGGCATACATGCGGTCCTCGCCCTCTACGGGCGAAATCTGCGGAGCCGAGGTGCCGTTCTTCTGCTGGAAAAAGGCGCGGGACACCGGTCCGTTGATCTTTGACTTCCAACGGCGCAGGTCATAGAAGCGGAAACCCTCGAATGAAAGTTCAATGCGCCTTTCGTTCCTCACCAGATCCATGAACTCGGATGCCGGCAGAGTGGAGGCATAAGTGTCGGAGCGTCCTAGGCCGGCCCTCTTTCTGATGGCCTTGATGATGTCGCGGGCCGTGTAGTCCGCATACTCGGACGTGCCGTCAGCGTCATAAGAGGCCGTGGCCGCTTCCGCATAGATGAGATAAATCTCGGTGAAGCGTATGATCGGGCGGATGGTCCTCTGCCCTACAGGCCATTTGTTCGGATCGTTTATCACGAAGTCGGGGCGCAGGGTCTTGCGCAGGTAGTAGCCGGTGCGGGTCGCCTCAGGGTTTTCAATTCCGTCCTTGGTGTCCTCTTTGGCCGTGTATATCTTGTTGTCCGAAGCAGTGCTCGGAGTGTTGCCGAACGATGCCCCGTTGTAGATGACAGTGCGTGCAAGACGGGGGTCGCGATTTATATAAGGCTGGGTGGAGTTATATACCGAACTTTGCGTTATAGGGTAGCCGTCCTTGTCAGGGAAGGCATCCACAAAATCCTGTGTGGGGTTCACCTGTCCCTTGCCGTAACGCGACGGAGGATAGTTGCGGGCCTCACGGGAATCGGCAATTTCTGTCCCGTCCGTCTGGTTAGTGCGCCACAGCACGTCCTGAGGAATGTTGTCGCTTGTCCAGAAAAGAGTGTTGTCGGTCTGTCCCAATCCGTCGAGACCTCCATTCAATGCAATCAGTTTGGCGGAATACAACATTGCGGAGTCGCAGTACTCCATGTTGTAGTAGCCGTCGTTGTAGGCAGGGCTGGCCGCATGCATGTAAAGCT
>DJSA01000095.1:0-10915 GCA_002438905.1 Bacteroidales bacterium UBA6346 | reverse complement strand
TCCCGTCACCCTGTCATCCCCCTCGTACTTTTCCGGGAGCAACCTGATGGCTACATCCAGATCCTTGGATATGGACTCTACCGTGGACTGATAGGAAGGACGGCGCAGCTGCTTCCATTCCTCGCTGTCGCGGCTCAGGCTTTTGTCAAGGTAGGGTATTCCCAGTTTTCTGCCGGATACTCCCACTCCGCCATAATGGCGCAGCAGAACGAAATGATGATAGGCCCGCATTCCGTAAGCCTCGCCCGTCCAGCGGTTGCGGTAGGCCGCATCGTCTTCAGGGTCCTTGGAAATGGTGGTCTGCGGCAGGATCTCGAAAAAGCGGTTGATGCCGTCAATGGCCTTGTATGAATTCTCCCAGACGGACAGAGGGTCAAAGGTAGGACCCCATCCGCCGTTTACCATGCGGTGATACTCGTTGTTGTACTCGTTCATCACGGCATCGTCCGTGGCGCACTCCGTGTAGGAATAGTCAGTCGGGAGAGCCGTGTAAGCTATGTCAAGAAAGCCCAAGACCCTTTCCGGAATTTCGTTCACTTCCCCGATGTCATAATTGTTGTCCTCCTCCAGAGTGAACATGTTGCTGCAGGAGCACAGCGTGAATGCCGCTGCGGCGATCAGACATATATTATTGAAAAATTTCATATTCTTGGTTCTTTATCAAAATGATATGTTAAGGCCCAGAGCCACGTTGCGCGTGTTCCAGTATCCCGTCTGGCGGTACTTGGCATCTTCGGAGATGAACCAGAGGTTGTCACCCCTGAGATATACACGGATGTCCTTCACTATGGAGCCGGCGAACAGCGATGAAGGCAGCAGATAGCTCAACTGCAGGCGGTCCAGCGAGAAGCAGTTTCCGTCACGCATCCAGAAGTCCGAATCACGGAAGTTGTTTTCATTGGACTGGGCGGAAAGACGGGGATAGGTCGCTGTGTCCGCAGTCGCCTCGGTCCAGCGTCCCCGCACGATCTCGGAGTATTTCATGTCACCGTTGACACGGAAATAGTCGCCGCTCATCACCCAGTTGTACTTGAGGCGCGTGGAAGCGGAAACGAACAAGGTTAGTCCCCTCCATTCCGCGCTCATGTTCAGAGTCCCGACCCAGCGCGGATTGTAATTTCCCAGAGCGATGACGTCGTCGTCATTGACATATCCGTCTCCGTCCTTGTCGGCATATCTGATGTCTCCTTTCTTCACGCTTCCGAAAAGCTGGTTGGACGCCTCCGCCTGCTCGTCAGTCCTGAAGAATCCCCGGCTGCGCAGGCCCCAGAACGTGTCGAGAGCCTTGCCTGTACGGTTCTGGTAGTCATTTTTGTAAGCCTCGTCCGTGCGCACAACCTTTGATGTTGCATAGAGCAGGTTGAGCATGGAGCTGAACTTCACCTCTCCGAAGTTCTTCACATACCCCACTGACAGATCCATACCCGTATAGTCATTTCTGCCGTAGTTCTCGTAAGGAATACGCGATGCGAGCATCTGCGGATAGTAACTCTTCCTCTGCATCACAAGGTCGTCGTGAATGACATAGAAGAAATTAGCGTTCAGCGACAGGGAATTTGCCGCGAGACGGGTCTCGAGACCGACATTGAGCTTTTTCATCTTCTCCATGCCCAGGTTGTAGTTGCCTTCCACTGCCTGACGGGCCTCGAAGCTGTAGCCGTCATTATCGCCGGTGCCGAAGAATCCGGATCCCCAATAGGTGTATTTCCAGAGATTATAACCCAAGTTGGTGTCAGTGTGCAAGATGCCAGCCGAAGCCTTGAGCTTGAGGAAATTAATCCACCCGAAGTCATTCTGTCTGGTCGATCCTACGGGAATCCAACTCAAGCCCAATGTTGGAGAGAAGGCATTCTTGTGTCCCGGAGCCAATTTCAGGGAATGTATCAGGGCGCCGCTGAAATCCACCAAGAACTTATTGTCATAGCTGTACGCCGCATTGAATCCGATGTGAGAGTTCCTGTCGGAATAGACGCTGCTTTCTACGGAACGGTAGCTGTAGAATCCTAGCACTGACGCCGAGACGCTGTGCTTGCCTCCGAATGTACGCTTGTAGTCAGCGGATATGTTCGCACCTATCCCGCGGCTGAACGTACCTGACTTAAGGGTCATGACACCGGTCTTGGTGTCCTGGTTTATTCGGTTGATTTTGAATATCTTGCCTGTGGCATCGCTCCAGACAGGCTCATATAGGGCGTAGGTATTCTCGATGGCCTCGGAATATCCGCCGTAGGTGTCGATGTTCATTGTACCCCTCACAGATAGTCCTTTCGTTATTTTTGAAAGGTCATAGACAAGTCCGATGTCGAACTGCATTGTCCTGCGGTAATCCCGCTGGTAGCCGCTGCGGTTCAGTTCGCCGTAGATATTCTTGCCGTAGCTGTTTTTCCCGGACACAGTGTGCCCGCCCATTATTCCCTTTCCGTCGATGATATCAACGCCCTCCAACAGGGAAGGATCTTCAAAAAGATCGACAGACAGTAGCGGAGTGTAGTCGTTGGGACGGAGAGTCGAAGCCAGAGTGAAGTAATCGGTACGCGGATTCTGATCCAGGTCAAAGACGAAGAAAGCATCGACAAAGCTCTTCAAGGAAGGGGTGATATTGAAGTCAATGTTGCTCCGTATCTTGAAACGGTTGTAGGCGGTGCTGTAGTCGTCAACCTTGTAGAGCTTGTCATGGTTCTCCCAGCCTACATTTGCATAGAAGCGTGCCACGTCGTTTCCGCTGGTGAACTCACCCAGCACCCTCGTGGAATTGGTCATCGGCTTCAGAAAGTCCGAACTGTAGTAGTCCACATCAGGATAGCGGTAAGGATTGCTGCCGTCATATTTCGCTATTTCAGAAGGTCTGAACGGTGGCCGGCTGCCAGGGGAATCGTTGAGGAACGCCTCGTTGTAGAGGGTCATATATTCGCGGGAGCCCAAATATTGCGGAAGCCGGATCGGCACCTGCACTCCGGTCTCAACTCCGAAACGGATGTCCTTCTCGGAGACCTTGCCCCTTTTGGTTACAATCGAGAGAATGCCGTTCTTGGCCTGCGATCCGTAAAGGACAGTGGCGTTGACGTCCTTCAGCAGGGTGACGCTCTCTATCTCCTCCGGCTGGAGATTGTCTATGTCGCGTGGCTGTCCGTCTATCAGCACGAGGACATCACCGACACCATAAAGGTTCAATCCAGACAAGAGACCCGCCCCATAGGATGAGATGAGGGTAGAGACTCCGGAATAATTGTCTTTCTTGACTATCTGGGGTATGTCAATGGAAGAGACACTTCCGGGAGCCAGTTTTTCGGTGACGGTCTTGAACACCAGATTGAGCGTGTCGGCATCGTCTGCCGCGACATTCCCATCCTGGGCCGAGCACACGATGCTTCCCATCAGCAGCACCGAGGCGAAAACGCCTTTCAGGCCGTTTGCTGCCGTACAGCGGAACCTGTGGTTATATTCTGTTCTGTTCATTATTCAATGGTCTGTTAATGATTATTCCCAACCGGGATTCTGATAGAAGCCCCCATATATGTAGGATTGTTCGCGCTTTAAAGGGAACCAATAGTGCCTCTGCTCGAATATGCGGGGTGTGTGGTAGGATTCCACGGAGTAGTAGGTGTGATCCTTGTCATACGCAAGGATCTTTATGTCCTTGTACTCGGGCAGGTGCGCGACATACCAACGGCGGGTGTCATACCACCTGTGGTTCTCATAACAAAGCTCCACTGCCCTTTCCCGGCGGATGGTTTCCCTGAGTTCCTCCTTCGAGGCAACGAGATGATCCGGAGTCGGAAGGGATGTGCCGTCCTCATTCTTCACCCTCTCCCGCACAGCCTTCAAGGCCTGCACGGCAGTGACCCGGCACTCTTCGGGAATTCCGTCCGGACCATACAGCTCATTCGCGGCCTCGGCATACATAAGATAAACATCAGCAAGCCTGATCACAGGGAGCCGCTGCATACAATTGTACCAGTCTCCACTGTTGGGATAGATGTACTCATCACGATATTTCTTCCACATGTAGCCCGTGATGGTGCCTTTCTCCTCACCATAGTCCTGACCTCCGACATAAAGTTCGGCTTCCGTCTCATTGTTGTTCTGCTTCATCAATATAGAGCGGTCTGTCACTATGTTGGTGTAGAAACGCGGATCCCGGTCAGCCCAAGGGTCAACGGAGGGATTGTCATAGACAGACGGGTCGAACGGCTCGCCGTTGCTCATGCCGAAGTTCTGCACATAGTTCTCCGTGGCGCCGCAGACATCAATCCATGAACCCATGCGCTGATTAGTATCGCCTATCATCACGGGTTGCGACCGCACCTGAGGGACATTCAGAACCCCTTCTTTCCCTGAGCATGGTATCTCGGAATTGCGGCGATAGAAAAGCCCGCTGTAGTCTTTCCAATCTTCCAGTCCATAAACACTGCCGCCCATAATCTCGGACTTCGCCAGAACCTTGCCGAGATATTTGACAGCCTTGTGGAGATAGTCCTCGTTGTAGGTGTAGGATCCCGTTACCGTGCCGTTCATGAGCGGACTTGCCGCATAGAGCATGGCCTTGCCCAAAGCCGCATAGGCAGCACCCCTGGTGAAGCGGTCCTTGTTGGTTCCGTAGGTCATCTGTCCCGTAGGAGTGTCTTGCCAATCATCCGGCAGAAGTTCCGCTGCACGGACCAAGTCCTCTTCAATCTTGTCGGAAGACTCGTGGTAGCTAAGGCGCGGGTAACGCAGTTCCTCGTCAGGAGAGAGCGCCGTCGTGATGTAAGGCATTCCGCCCCAGATGCGGATGATGTTGAAATGCAGTATCCCCCTAAGCATCAGGGCCTGCCCCTCTATAAGCTTGCGCTGTTCTTCAATATTCACGTTCCCGTAAGGGGTTTTCAGCATGTCAAGGTGCTCCAGGGCAAGGTTGGCCTTGCGGATTCCGAGCCACCCGCCTTCCCAATAGCCGAGGTTGATTTCACCATTGCTGCCTCCGCCCTTCCATGGGTCTATGTTGTACCTATTGTTGCCGCTCAAACCTTTATAGGCATAGAAGTAGGTCTGGTTGATGTCGTAGAACGTACGATAATCATTGGTGATGTTGTCGATGTACCATGCCTTCGTCGACACCACATCATCGGCAAAATTGAAAGGACCTGTGGTTATAGGGTCATGCATGCAGTAGTAGGCATTCTCGATGAAGCCCTGGAACTTTTCGAATGAGCCGAAGATGTCCTCCTCGCTCAGGCCTGCGTCAGGGGACTTGTCCAGATAGTCGCTGCATGAGGCCACTGACAGGCAGGAAACTGACAAACAGATCAGTATCAGTGTTTTATATATACTCTTAATCATATCTTTCTCAATCAAATCTCATGTTTCAGAATGTGACGTTCAGACCGAAGCTGAATCTTTTCAGAGGAGGATAGGCGTTCGTGTAGTTGTACTCCTCACGCTCTTCGGGCATCTTGGACCAGAAGAACAGGTTGTGGCCTGCCGCAGTGAGTTTCAGGGACGACACGCGCAGTTTGCGAAGGATCTTGCCGGTGAACGTGTAGGAGAGTTCCGCACTTTTGAGACGCAGGTATGATCCGTCAAACCACATCCCGCGTGTCGAGGTGCCGCCGCCCAATGCATAAACCGCATCCGTATTTTCCGGAGTCCAATAATCCCACAACATCGGACTGGCGAAAGGCGCCAATGCGCTTTTTGTCATGGCTGTCCTACCATTGGAGAAGTAATTGTGGGAGATATTATAAACACCAAGAAATTGAACCTGAGCGCTGAAGCCCTTGTAGTCGAGACCTAGGAAGATGTTGTAGGTATTCTCGGGGTGCGAAGGATAGCCGTAAGGTATCTTGTCATTCTCATTGATGACTCCATCGGCATTATAATCAATGCTTACCGCGCTTCCAGGAAGTCTTGTCGTGTTGTTTTCTCCACCTACCCGTCCGTAGACGTCATCCCAGCTTGTGATGAACTTGTCCTGATCGACATAAGTCTTGGGCTGATCGATCCTGAAGCCCTCGTTCTTCTGGTAGGCCGGTATGAGTTCCGGATCGTCCATGGAGATGACCACTTCCTTTGCATGCGCGAAGGTATAGCGCAGCCATGGAGTCCATTCACCGAACGAACGACGCAGTGTCACATCAAGTTCGAATCCCCGGTTACGCACCTTGCCCAGATTCGCCGCCACTGGGGCAGCCCCGAAATATGCCGGGACGCTGTTCGCACGCTTGTCCGCGGACAAGAAGACCTTGTCCCTATTGTCCTGGAACAAATCAAAGGAACCGGCAATCAACTGGTTGAAGAAGGCGAACTCGATTCCGATGTTCTGCTTCGTGGAGACTTCCCACTGCAGATCCGGGTTGCCCACTTGAGACTCCTTATACTGAAGGTAGCTTGCTCCCTGAGAGTTGCCATAAGGGCCCTGGTAGATAGTTCCGAACACGCCCTTGGCGTTGTTGTCGCCGACAGCCCATGTGCTCATGTAGGCCCAGCGCTGTGCCGCGAAATTGTCGCTTCCGACCTGTCCGATGGAATAGCGGAACTTAAATCTGTCGACAACCTTCCTCAATGGCTTGAAGAAAGGCTCTTCCGAAATCTGCCAGCCAAGACCCAACGATGGGAAAAATCCGAAGCGGTATTTTGCGGCGAACTTCTCCGACCCATTGTACGAGCCGTTGGCCTCCACAAAATAGCGGTTGTCAAATGCGTAGGTAAGTCTTCCCACCCAGTCTTCACGATAGTGGGGGAACTCGCTTCCGTCCGCCATCTGCTCGCGGCTCATAAGGGCGAGCGCCGTCACGTCATGTTTGCCGAAACTGCGGGCATAGTCCACCTGAGCCTTGTAATAGATGCGGCGTACGGTGCTGTTCACGGACAGCTCCTCACCACCGAACCAAGGCGGTGCGGGATAATAGTCCATATCGTTGTCGCCTGTAGGAGGATCATAGATCACCGAGCCCGTGTTTCTGTCGACTGCCTTGGAGAGCACGTTCGACCAGCCGAAGTTCCTTTCAGAGA
Organism: Bacteroidales bacterium UBA6346; assembly: GCA_002438905.1. GTDB lineage: Bacteria > Bacteroidota > Bacteroidia > Bacteroidales > UBA932 > Cryptobacteroides. The sequence continues at coordinate 3,925 of DJSA01000095.1, read as the reverse complement.
GGAATCTAGTATCAAACGAGAATGTTCCCGACACGGAGAGCCCTTTGGTGATGAAGTCAAGTTTCTGCTTTAGGGTGACATCCGACATCATCTGGAAAGTATTCTTTTTCTGAAAATTAGTCGCGCCGGAAAGCACTGCAACAGGGTTTTTTTCCGTACCGCCATAAGGTTTGCCATAAGCACCGTCCTCATATTGTATCGGGAATATGGACGGTGACAGGCTGTAAAAGGCATTCCATATCTCACCATATTGTGTAGGCACCTCGTCCCTCATCCTGAAAGAGCCTGCAAGATTGACGCTGACAATTGTCGATGGCGTGAAGTTAAGGTCCACGTTCAGCCTTATGTTGTAGTGCTGGAATCCGAACTGTGGATTGAACGGCAGATTGTCATTATCTCCGGACTTCAACAGGTCGTCATCCTTCAAATAGGAGATGGCGGCAAAGTACTTGGCGAACTTGGTTCCGCCCGTCACGTTAAGGTCATACCTCTGCGTCATGGCGAAATCCTTGGTGATGGCATCAGGCCAGTTGATGTTAGGATAGAGATCGGCCTCGGTGCGCGAAGACGGATAACGGTATTTGTTGGTCTCTCCGACAGGGGAATAATAGCCCCAGCTTGCCTCGTCGTACGGGAGTGACTTCTCAACCAGTTCATTCTGATAACGATAGGTGTCGTAAGCATCCTGAAGGTCGGGCATATCACCAATCACCTTGAATGTGGCGTTGGCCGAGAACGAGACGCTTGCCCGTCCTTCCTTTCCACGCTTTGTGGTGACGAGGATCACGCCTTCCGCTCCCTTGACTCCGAACACGGCCGTAGCGGAGGCATCCTTCAGCACGGATATGCTTTCAATCTGTCCGGCATCGATGTCCGACATCTTACGCTCCACCCCATCGATGAGCACCAGCGGCGAAGAGCCGTTCCAGGAGGAAAGTCCTCTGATGGTGATGGTCGGGTCATCGTTACCCGGCATATCGGACACGGTCTGGGTCGAAAGTCCGGGCATAAGTCCCGAAAGCATCTGCCCCACGTTCCCCTGAACGCCGGACCGCATCAACTGTTCCCCCTTTGCCTGCGCTATGGATCCGACGACGCTCTCCTTTTTCTGCGTGCCGTAACCCACCACGACCGTCTCTTGGATGGACATTGTGTCTTCCTTCAGCATGATGTTGAAATCAGATTTTCCCTCTATAGGTATATCCTGGGTGACATAGTTGATGTAGGACACTTCAAGCACGTCAGAACTGCCCGCTTCAATGGAAAAGCGCCCGTCGACATCGGTCACGGCACCTTTTCCGGTTCCCTTCAGCATGACGCCGGCCCCGATGAGCGGTTCGCCGTTGGCATCGGTTACAATTCCAGAGATTTTGATCTTCCGTTCAGGATTGGACTCCTTCTTCCTCGCATCCGTACTCCGTGGAGCCCGGTCGGGTTCTTTGGTGATGATGACCTGACGGCCCCTTACCTTGTAGTCCAGTCCTTTCCAGAGGACTTTGTCCATAACCTCCGCGATGCCGGCATTCTTCACGCTGACGCTCACGCTCCTGTCAAGCTTGACTTCATCCTCGTTGTAGAGAAAGACATAGCCGTAATCACGCTCAAGCATTTTGAGAACCTCCACGGCGGGAGTATTCTTCACCGAAATGGTGATGCCTTTGGTCTGAGCGGCAGCGCTCAAGCCAAACAGCGCAATGCCCAGGACAAGACAGCCCCTGCGGATGAAATCAGCAAGTTTCCTTATTCTGCTCATTTATTAGAAGTGTTAAATTAATTATTTGTTATAATATCGATTTTTCAGCGCCTTTCCATTGTTATGGCATAGACTCCGTCCTTTTCCTTCCGATAGGATATTCCTGAGACAATTGAAAGGTTTTCCAAAGCGTTCTCACAGTCCCCCGATATGTCCATATTGCCGGTGATGGACAGACCATTGACGGTCTCATCACACAAGAAATCCACATTGTAGTGACGCTCCAGCCGCCTGAGCACATCCGCAATGTCCGAACGCTTGAACTTCAGGAGCTTGGTTGTCCAGCACACATAGTCTTCCGTATCCACGGTCCGCACTTCCACAGTCTCTGACTGGGTAATGCTGAGCTTCTGGTTGGGACGCATCACATATTCTCCGTCCAGACGCTCTGAACCAACCTTGACTCGGCCGGAAACGAGCACCACGCTTTGGCTCTCCTCGCCATGGTATGCGTCCACGTTAAAGCTGGTCCCGAGCACGGAAACATTCATCCTGTCCGTAATTACCTCGAACGGACGGTCTTCGTCCCGCGCCACGTCGAGGTAGGCCTCCCCGTTGAGATAGAGAACCCTGGACTTCCCGGGCATCCCAGCCTTGAATGCAATGGCAGAGCCAGCATTGAGATGCAGGCTCGTACCGTCCGCCAGCCTCAGGAGGGCTGTCTTTCCGTAAGGCACGGACAATTTGTGAATTTCGTCCGCGGCGGCGATTTCATACGAATGCAACGCCCCGTCGGAACTTATTGACAACAAGTTTTCATCATAGGTTATTTCTGCATTCCCAGTGACCTTCAGGGTGTCGATAGGAAGGACGATTTGTATCTCACTATATTTTTCAGGATAATAGTCAGCCACTAGTTGAGGGCCAAAAACACCATGCACATCGCCTGCAGCAAACTCGCGGTTCACAAGCACGCCGACAACGACAGCCGCAGCAATCCCCGCTGCTGCCGCAAGAGTCCGAAAGAAGATCCTCATGCGCCTATTCCGCCTTCCCACAATTCTGTAGTCCCGGTCAATCGAAATCCACAGTCTCACTCTGTCCGGTTCGCTGATGTGTTCCTCGATGGGCTCCATTACAGAGAAGATTTCGCCCGTCAGATTATCTTTATCATTCATTCCCAATCAGTTATTAGCAGTCATTATTGTCCTTTACCGGATGCTGTTCCAAGTGTAGGCAACACCCAGAGACAACACAACAGCATAACAGACCACGGAAGCGTGTGTTTTATACTCACACCACCGCACTTTTTTCGATTCGGACAAAATCGGAGTTCAGACAAAAAGATGCAGGAAAACCGCCAGGGACATCATTTTCCTGACCTTTGCAAGAGCCCTGGACATGAGATTCCTGACAGACTGGACGTTCATGTCCATCAGAGCGGCGGTCTCCTCGAAAGAGAAGCCCAAAGAATAATGAAGGTAAACCGCCTCTTTCTGCCTGTCCGTCATGACAGACAGCGCGCGCTTGTATTTCTCCTCGGTCTCGGCTCTGTTCTCATATTCGCTCGCGGCGTCATCCGAGAGCCTCCACTCGACGTTGAACGGTATGTTGTCAAGACCTATGGAAGGGTATCTGCCCCCCCCACGCCTGAGATTGTCGTAAATCTGCCCCCGGAGAGACCTGAAGAGATAGGCCTTTGGGCTTCTGATGTCCGATGGCAGCCTTACGGCACTGAACAATTTCACGAAAACATCATGGATGGCATCCGTCAGCATGTCCCGATCGGAAACGATTTTCATCCCGTAGCGATACATCTCATCGATGTACAGACCATAGAGGAGGGAGAACGCCTCGGTGTCCCCTTCCCTGAACCTGTGCCATATTGTGATTTCTGATATTTCAGAATCAACCTTCATTCTAAAGTCAGCCTCGTGCAAAATTGTCCACAAATATATAGAACCTTTCCCGAAAACGAACAAAAATTTTTCATTTGTCCCGAAAAATCGATGTGAATAGGGGGGTCCTGAGGGTTTCAGATTAGTTGTGATATAGCCGATTTTTCGTATTTTTGTCACTGTTTGTAATTTTTCAGAGACATGACATCGTACAAGCTCATACCTTACGGAATTTCCGATTTCGCGCAGGTGCGTGAAGAGGACAAGTATTATGTGGACAAGACAATGTATCTTTCCAAAATGGAGGCTGCGGGGAATTTTCTGTTCCTCATCA
>DJSA01000018.1 GCA_002438905.1 Bacteroidales bacterium UBA6346 | reverse complement strand
GTGTATATAAAAAATGAGCTGTCGTCGCTCCCGCGAGGACACCTCATACTAACCACATAATTAATAACACTAAAACTAATAACCGAGGAAAAACATTTGCAAGACCCGTGCCAAACTTGCGCAGACCTTGCAATTATTTCGCGAAAATCATAAGAACCTTATCGAACCCTCAATTTCTGCCCGATACGCAGCGTTGACGTAGACTTGATTCCGTTAAGCCGGCAAATCGCACCGACCGTCGTGCCGTTGTTCCGAGCAATCCTTCCTAGCGTGTCGCCGGATTTCACTATGTACCACCTCATAGCCTTGAGGGCAGCCTCTTCTGCTGCATCCTCCTCCGCGCTCTTGAGCTCATCATCGAAGTTCTGCTCATAGTTGCTGAACTGACTCAGGTATTTCTTCTTAAGAACGAACATCCTATGACGCAGCACACCGGTTTCGAAGTCTATTAGCCACTGAGGATCAAAGGCATAGCCCTTATAACGCGTCTCGAAATGGAGGTGTGGTCCCGTTGATCGACCCGTGCTGCCTCCTAGTCCGATAACATCTCCTGCGTTCACCCAATCGCCGACTTCCACATTTCTTTTGGAGAGATGACCATAGAAAGTCTCAAGTCCATTCTCGTGTCGTATCACGACAACATTGCCATAACCGCGCATCTTGGACGATATTCGCACTCTGCCGTTGAACGCCGCGTAAATCGGGGTTCCCGTGGTCAGCGGGAGGTCAATCCCCTGATGCCTGCGCCCACGTCTCGGTCCAAACTTTCCGCGCGGGTTCACTTTGCCCTGATATGGGCAGGCATAGTGGCTCAGGCTGTCAACGAGCCATATAGCGGAGTAGGAAGGAAGGGCGTCCCACGAAATCTTGTAGGGGTCAACCGAATGGTCATCCCAATTTGCAGTGAAAATCTCATTGTCGTACGAGAAGTCCTTCGTCTTTATATACTTCCAAGTGCCGTTCCCGTACAGAACGACCTTCACGAAATCCGACATTGTGTCAAGCGTGTCTACAGGATCTGCATCTGTCACAACCAATGGTTTGACTGCTTGGCGAGGCAACCTCGGCACGAGCTTGTTGTCAGTAGTGGGAAACCTGAAACTCGGGTTGGCAGATGGAATGTTCTTATCCACCACCTTTACACGTTTCTGCGCTGCTGCCATAAAAGGCAGCAGCGCAGAAACCATGACTGCGAGACATTTCAAAGACCTCATTCCTGCACGCCTCCGAATTTGTTTTCAAGTATGTCCTTCACCTGCGCGATCTTGGCTTCCAAAAGTTCATCGGAATCGGCCTCGCAGATGAACCTCAGATAAGGCTCTGTATTAGATGGGCGTATGTTGAACCACCAGTGGGGAAACTCGACCCGGTAGCCATCGAAGTCCATGTAGGCTGTCGGTTTTTCCTGTGCGAGGAAATGGTCACGGACAGCATCCATGGCGTCTTTCTTGTCTTCTATCTTGAAATTGATCTCCCCCGAATTCTTGTATTTCGCGATACGGGAAATCAGCTGACTCAAGGAAATCCCCTTCCTTTTCATTGCCGCCACCACATCGAGTATGAGCATCGATGCGAGAAGTCCGCTATCGGAATAGAAGAAGTCACGGAAATAGTAGTGGCCCGCGAGCTCGCCGCCATAGATTCCATCAAGTTCACGAAGTTTGTTGGCTGCGAATGCGCGTCCAACCTTCCATGTGGCCATCGTGGCTCCCATCGGAGTCAAATATTCCCCCACGGCCTTTGAACTTCGGATATCCTGCAGAACTATGCCCCTGAGCCCTTTCTTTTCCAAGAAGTAATGACCGAGCACCGCAATCATCAGATCCGGGGAGATAAACCTCGCGTTTTCATCTACGAACATCACGCGGTCCGCGTCACCATCATATATCACCCCAATGTCGGCTCCAGTCTTGCGCACAAGTTCCTGTAAAGCCACAATATTCTTGGCAATCAGAGGATTAGGCTCATGATTCGGAAAGCGTCCGTCAATTGTGTCGAAAATGTAGGACGGCTGGTTTCCGAAGATTTCTTTAGCATAAAGGTTTGCCATTCCGTTGGAGAGATCCATGGCAATCTTAAGGTTAGACCAATCCTCCCTATATTTCAGGAGAAAGTCTAGATAGTCCTTATGTATATCCTTTTTATAAACCTTCCCTTTGACCGTGGCCGGTGTGCATGGCTTTCCTTCGTCAATCCACTGTTTGATGGTTCCGAGTCCGGCGTCGAATCCGACTGCAGCGGCATTCGTCGTAGAGACTTTAAGGCCATTGTACTCTGCGGGATTGTGAGACGCGGTAATTTGTATAGATGCCTTGAATCCATAATTTGCCGTCCCGAAATACACCATAGGGGTTGTACTGAGACCAATGTCGTAAATGTCTGCACCAGCATCAGTCACACCTCGGATCACGGCATCATGAATAGTTTCTGAAGAGAGCCGGCAGTCCCGACCGAGAAGAACCTTGTCGGTTTCGAGAAGTTCCGGCACGAAAAAGCCAACCTTATACGCGACATCCTCGTCCCAATCGACATTCCAGATGCCCCTAATGTCATATGCGTGAAATGCTCCCATTTCCTTGAAATTTAATTGGTTATTTTGATCTGTATCTCGTCTGGACCTTGCGTGACGCAATGTTTTGGAGTTTTTTAGCAATTATCTTTTTTCTGATCGGGGAGAGCTCATCAACAAATAACTTGCCATCAAGGTGAGCCATCTCGTGCTGCACCATACGGCATCCGAACTTGTCGAAGACTTCCACTTGACGCTCGAAATTCTCATCGTAGTACTCCACTTTTATCGATGCCGGTCTCACGACTTCAGCGTATATGCCGGGAATGCTGAGGCAACCCTCTGAATATGAACATGTTTCCTTACTCTCTTCGAGAACCTTAGGATTTATCATTGTGCGTCTGAAATCCTTGAGATAAGGATATGTGTCGGTCAGTTCTGTCCCATCAACAATGAGAACCCTCAACGGAACGCCGACTTGAGGAGCTGCAAGCCCGCACCCGTCCGCATTCTTGAGAGTCTCCTTCATGTCATCGATGAGTTTCGTCAATTCATCCTTTTTTGCAAGATCGGCCTCGTCGTCCGCACGGCGAAGCACTTCCTGTCCATAAAGATATATAGGTAAAATCATATATATATTTAATTTTGATCATTTTATTCGAAATTCCGGATTATCTTGTCCGGTCCATGTAGCTCTGCAGTATTATTGCCGCGCTGATCTTGTCGACACTCTCCTTGTCCCTTCGATCCTTTTTCTTCATTCCTCCATCAATCATCGCCCTATGCGCGAGAACCGAAGTGAAACGCTCGTCCTCGAGTTCCACGGGAATTTCGGGAAATGCCTTGCGCAGTGTCTTCAGGAACACGTCCACGTCTGCAGCGGCTTCCGAAGGCTGACCGTTCATGTTCATAGGATACCCGACGACAAACTTCACGACATTCTCATTTTGAGTATAAGTTTTGAGATATTCTATTATCTTTGCAGAATGTATCGTGTCCAGGGCAGACGCGAAGATTCCGAGCGGGTCGCTCACCGCGACTCCGACTCTTTTGCGTCCGTAGTCTATTCCTATAAGTCTGTCCATAGGCTGCAAAGTTAACATTAAACCATGGCTCAACAAAATAAAGATAAAAAAGTTCACCGCTATGTGCTCACCCTTGTTGAGGACATGACCCACAAGCCGTTGAAATCTATCAAGTTCACACGGCCGATGTCTATTATGGTATTGGGAAATTTTCTCCTGCTGCTCTGCGCGCTCATGTGGTGTCTGGTGGCCTACACTCCGCTTAAGACCTTCATACCCGGCTATCCTGACGAGCACTCGAAGAGAGATGCTATCAGCAATGCAATCCGGATTGATTCCCTCGAACAAGTGATTGGTCGTTGGGAGTTATATTCGGAGAATCTGCGCAAGGTGGTCGAAGGTGATGAAACCGTTGATATTCAAGGTATTCTCTCCGGAACGGACACCACGATGGCCGTAGCCTCGGATGAGCCGGACAGCGGCTCCGATGCGGATTTCCGCGAGGCCATCGTAGAGGAAGAGCGTTTCGACCTCTCGGCAGGACAGAAGAGGGAACTTCCGATAGAGGGCATACATTTCTTCTCTCCGCTCAAAGGTGTTGTGAGCAAGCCGTATGACAAGTATGTCCATCCTTACGTGGACATTACGGCTCCGGCCAATTCGGTGGTCATGGCAACTCTCGATGGCACGGTAATATTCACCGGTTGGAACAATGACGCAGGCTATACGATTCAGATTCAGCACCCTGACGACGTGGTGTCTATCTACCAGCACACCGAGAAACTTCTGAAGAATACGGGGGACAAGGTGACGGCCGGAACTCCGATTGCACTTGTCGGCAGTGCGGAGAACCTCGCTGTTGGAGATCATCTGAGGTTCGAACTCTGGTATAAGGGGGAGTCGGTCGATCCGGCAAAATATGTGAATTTTTAGGCTATGGGAAAAAGAAGGGTGGCGATACTCGGCTCAACCGGCTCGATAGGGCGTCAGGCTCTCGATGTGATACATCAACATCAGGATCTCTTTGAAGTAGAACTACTTACAGCCAATAATAGTTCCGATCTGCTTATTCGTCAAGCAATTGAATTTGACGTGAACAATGTAGTGATATGCAATGAGGCGAAATATACCGAAGTCGCCGATGCGCTGCAGCCGAGGATGATAAAGGTTTTTGCAGGAATGGACTCTGTCTGTGAGCTTGTTAAGTCGGACAACATTGACATAGTCCTTACGTCCATGGTCGGGTTTAGCGGGCTTCGTTCCACAGTGGCGGCGATTGAGGCTGGCAAGACCATCGCGCTTGCAAACAAAGAAACGCTCGTAGCCGCTGGTCCCATTGTCATGAGGCTTGCAGAAAAGAACCGCGTTGCGATACTCCCTGTGGATTCGGAGCATTCCGCAATCTTCCAGTGCCTGCTCGGGGCGAACCGCAATCCTTTGGAGAAGATACATCTGACGGCCTCTGGCGGTCCTTTCCGCACGTGGGAAAAGTCGAAGATTGCCGTGGCTAAGGCCTGTGACGCGCTTCGGCATCCGAACTGGAGCATGGGCAGCAAGATAACAATTGATTCCGCGACGATGATGAACAAGGGCTTCGAGGTCATTGAAGCCAAATGGCTGTTCGGCGTGGGGCTGGAAAAGATAAATGTCGTGGTGCATCCGGAGTCGATAGTTCATTCTATGGTGGAGTATGCTGACGGTGCGGTGATCGCGCAACTAGGCTGTCCGGACATGCGTGAGCCTATTCAGTTTGCGCTCGCCTATCCTCACCGTCTGCCGCTTGACAACAAGAAGATTGACTTCGCACGGCTCGGCTCTCTGACATTCGATGCCCCTGACCTTGAGCGTTTTCCGGCTCTGGAACTTGCCTTCAAGTCACTGGAGCGCGGCGGAAACATTCCGTGTGCGATGAACGCGGCCAACGAAGTGGCGGTTGCCGCATTTCTCAGGAATGAAATCAGCTTCTACGGCATAGTGGATATCGTCTCTGAATGCATGGATCGCGTTGATTTTGTGAAGGAGCCGTCGCTTGACGACATATTCGCCACAAATGACTGCGCCGTGACTTTGGCTCGGACGCTGATTGGTTTAGGGCGCCTTAGGCCATAGTGCGGGAATTTGCAATAGGTCCTCAAAGTAATGCATTGAAAATATGGAGATTATAATAAAAACTCTGCAAGTCATCCTTGCGCTTTCCGTGCTCATTCTTTTCCATGAACTCGGGCACTTCACTTTCGCGAAGCTTTTCAAGATTCGTGTGGACAAATTCTATCTTTTCTTCGATGTGGGAGGAAAGGCACTCTTCCGCTTCAAGCCCAAAAATTCCGAAACCGAATATGGCATTGGCTGGCTTCCGCTCGGAGGATACTGCAAGATAGCAGGAATGGTCGATGAGTCCATGGACACGGAGCACCTGAAGTCCGCGCCTAAGCCGTGGGAACTGCGCAGCCACCCCGCGTGGCAGAGGCTGCTTGTGATGGCCGGGGGCGTGCTTTTCAATTTCATCCTTGCAGTCATTATATATATAGGTATCCTAGCCGGATGGGGCCAGTCTTACATCAGCAACGAGGGCAGCGACATCTATGTCAATGAACTTGCCTATGATATGGGTTTCCGCACAGGTGACCACATAATCGCGTATGATGATGTTCCGGAGGAAAATTTCGGACTCCTTCAGGCAGATCTTGCGAGGAATGATGTCAGAAAAGTCACTCTTCTTCGTGGAGGCGACACTTTAGAACTTTATATGGACCGGAGCCGCATAGGTGATGTGCTGAACATCCCAGGAATGTTTGATCTGGCGCTTCCGTTTGTCATTGACAGCATTCCTCCGGCTTCTCCAAACTTTGGACGCGGACTTGAAAGGGGCGACCGTGTAGTTGCAATAGATGGAGAATCAGTACCATACCTTCAGGATAGCCGAGCGCTTCTGAAAAACTTGGCAGGTGGTCAGGCGACTGCAAAGGTTATCCGCAGCGGTGACACGCTCTCTCTTGACATTGCGATTGACTCTCTTGGGAGAATAGGTGTCTTCACTGCAATGCCAAATATTCAGACCAAAAAATACGGATTTTTTGAGGCGATTCCAGCTGGGTTCCTCTACACGTTCACAACGATCGGTGACTACCTCAAAGACATGAAACTCGTTTTCACTCCGAGCACTGAGGCGTACAAATCCGTAGGCAGTTTCATCGCCATCGGTCAGGTGTTCCCATCCGCGTGGAACTGGTACGCCTTTCTGAATATTTTGGCGCTGCTTTCAGTGATGCTCGGTGTGATGAATCTTCTCCCGATTCCTGCACTTGACGGAGGACACATCGTGTTTATCCTATATGAAATGCTCACAGGAAAGAAACCAAGCGACAAGTTCCTGATTGCTATGCAGGTTATCGGAATGATTCTTATCTTTGCACTCATGATTCTCGCCTTCGGCAACGACATAATGCGTCTGCTCCGATAGGCCCGGGCGAGAGCTTATGTGACTGATGAGAAAATAGATGCAGATCCCAAAAGAACACAAAATATTTATGGATATGAAAAAGTTCAGACTGTTCCTCATTTTTGTTATTGCCTCCATTCTCTGTATTTCCTGCGGCGAGCGCAAGAAGGCCTTGTTGCCTAATGTTAGCGGTAAGGCCGGAGAGGTTCTGGTCGTGATCGGCCAAGGAGAGTGGGAGGGAGCTCTTGGCACGGCGATTCGCGATACCCTGACCTCCGATTGTCCATTCCTTCCCCAAAGAGAGCCGCTTTACTCCGTGGTGAATATCGTTCCAACGGCATTCACCAACATATTTCAAATTCACCGCAACATTCTGATATGCAACATCAATCCCCACGTTTCCGAGCCGGGGGTGCGTTTTCTTAACGATGTGTGGGCACGCCCGCAGTGCGTTATAAAACTTGAGGCAATTGATGAGGCTTCGGCCGTTCAGCTTTTCGAAGATAATAAGCTAAAGATCGTGACCATGATAGAACAAGCCGAACGTAACCGTGTGATAGCCAATTCTATCCAATATGAAGAGAAGGGAATCCGTCCCATTCTGGAGGAACGCTTCGGTGGCTTTCTTCATTTTCCTGTGGGCTATGCGGTACGAAAGGCCGCGGAAGACTTTGTGTGGATTGCCTACGAGACCCAATACACCAATCAGGGGGTTTTCGTTTACAAGTATCCCGCCGGAGAAGATCCGTTCTCAGAAGAATCACTTGTGTCCAAAAGAAACGAGTTTTTGAAAAACTATGTTCCGGGGATGTTCGACAATACCTACATGATTACAAGTCCGATTGTGGCCCCGTCCGTCAAGTACCTGAAATATCAGGGACGCAATTTTGCAGAGATGCGCGGATATTGGGAAGTCTATGGCGACTATATGGGAGGACCTTTTGTCTCGCACTCCTTCTATAGCCCAGACGGAAAGTGGATAGTGACGCTTGACGCATTCGTCTATGCTCCAAAATATGACAAGCGGCATTACCTGCGTCAGGTCGAGGCGCTTCTATATTCGTGGGAATGGGAAAATGAGTTCAAAAGTTAAAGATAAAAGGTAAAAATATTTTGCTCTCTGAAAAATATTACATACCTTTGCAATCCCTTTGTAAAAAGGCTTTGGAATTTCGTTGAAATTCACGCGCGGTGGGTTCGTATAACGGTTAGTA
>DJSA01000002.1 GCA_002438905.1 Bacteroidales bacterium UBA6346 | reverse complement strand
GTCGCTATGTCCTGAAGCTGGACCTGATGGGTCTTGGGCGGGCGGGCAAGGCCGGACTCGCGGAGTATGACCTGCTGGTAAATCGTGCGGGACATGAGCTTCATCGTGCGGGCGCTGGCCTTGGCGGAGGACGGCAGTGAATGGAGGTAGCCTCTCATGTGCTTTTCGGTGGCAGGACTGAAGATGACGCTGTGACGGGCCAGACAGCCGCACAGGATGCCGTAGAGTTCGTCCGGGGTGAAGTCCTTGAAAATCAGCGTGTGGTCGAACTCGTGGATTCCCGCGTCGGAGAGCTGCTCGGCCATGCTCTTGTTCGGGGCGTCAAGCTCGGCAAGTACAAGGGCGCACTCTCCGCCGGATTCCACCGTGAGTTCCTGAATCTTCAGACGCACCTGTTCCACGCCGCGTCCATAGACGGGATTCGTCCAGTTGAACTGAGGGTTGTCGATATCTATGAATATCAGTCCGTTGCATGAGCGTTTGACGGCGTCTGCAAGAACGCTGTCACAGTCGGACTCTGATGCGTTGAATATGCGCTCACCCTTGATTTCGGTGATGTTGCTGTTGGAAATCAGCCTCATGCCCCGGAGAATGGCCGCCATGATTCCCGCGACCGTGCTTTTTCCCGTACCGCTGTGTCCGATGAATCTCCAGGACAGCAGTCCCTTCCCCACATAAGGCTCGCCTATGGAATGGAGATAACGGGCGGAACTTACGAAATTGTGGAGCGCAGTCTTCACGTTTTCCATTCCCACGAGGGAGTCGAGTCTCAGGAGCGCCGCGTCAATTGCCTCGTTGTCAAAGACAATGTCCCGGTGCGCCCTGTCAATCACCACGTCTTCCGGAAGTATGGTGCTGAGCTGCGCGGCGGTCGGGTTCGCGAGCGAGGCCGTGCGGGTTCCGAGCGAGGCCAGGATTTCGTTCCTGAGCAGGTTGGAGACGAAACGCCCGTTGCCGAAGTGCGGGGAAGGCTTCTCCGACTCCTCCTCTATGATTGTGCGCATCCTCGCCGCCGCACCCTCCGTGATGGCAAAGCCCTGCCGCTGAATCATGTTCTTTCCGATTTCCATCAGTTCGTCGGCCGTATAATCCTCGAAGCTGACTACATTTGGAAATCGGCTTCCGATTCCGGCGTTGCTTTCGATGAGTTTCTTCATTGGCGCGGTGTAGCCGGCGAGAATGACGACGAGGTTCGGGTTGTCCTTGCCGAGTTCGGTAAGCAGCGAGTTCATGACTATACGCCCGTAGTCTCTCTCGCCGCCCTCGACAAGCTGATAGGCCTCGTCGATGAAAAGTATGTTGCCGTTCGCCCGTGCAAGGAGGTTGTTCATCTTGAACTCGGTCTCGCCGATGTACTGCCCGACCATCTGGCTCTTCTCCGTCCTGATGACCCTTCCTTCCGAGAGTATGCCCCATGACGAGAACACCCGCCCGATGATTTCGGCGACGGTTGTCTTTCCCGTGCCGGGATTGCCGAGGAATACCATGTTCAGCCTCGGCATAGTTGCCGGGAGTCCCATCTCCATCCTTCTTCCTGCCAGCCTGACGGCATAGAGGAAATCCTTGACCCGTGTCTTGATCTTTTCGAGCCCTATGAGATTGTCTAGTTCGGCGATGGCCTCCTCTCCCGTGTCGGCGCGGATCGAAGGAATGTCTTCCGGCAGGATTGTCGTCAGCGCCGGTGCATCCCTTTCATGGGTGTTCCCGAGCCTCCTGCACATTGCAGGCACAATCTGTTCGTCAAACATCCTTTCCACGAAGCGGGCATTTCTTTTGCCCGATTTCTGATGGACGTGCCCGTGAGAGACGGCGCTTCTGAGCTTGCTGCGGCTTTCCTCCTGAAGGATGAGCCCTCGGGCGGAACAGACGGTTTCCGCAATTGAGCATAATTCATCCGTGGTGAAATCCTCCATGTATATGGGTTTCGTGAAATGCTTCGCAAGCGAGGGGTTCGCGGTCATCAGCGAGTCGATTCCTTCCGGCTCGCCGGTCAGTACCAGCATCCATTTGTTGAACTTGGAATCCTCAAGGGCGTCCGTAAGCGCCCGGACAATGCGCTGTTCGGCATCGTAGTTCTTTACTTCCGTGTGGTAGAGTTCGTGAGCGTCTTCGAAAATCATGGCACCGCCCTGTGCTTCCTTGACGGTGGAAATCGTGTTGTCATATTCTCCGTTGATGCTTGAGGCGGACAGTTTGGAGACATTTGTCGAGAGAATCTTCGGCCCGTCAAGAAGTCCCAGACTCCGGTAGAGCGCGGCCATCATGCATGCTGCCGTGGTCTTTCCTGTTCCCGAATGCCCGACTATCAGGCTGTGGAGCGCTGTCCTGTAGGGCTTTAGTCCCGCCTTTTCCCGTTCTCTTTCAATGCGGCTGCAGACCACGGCCTCTTCCGCCCTTTTCTTGAAGTTCCCCCATCCGGCGAAACTTCGTATGACCGAGAGGCAGTCCTTCGGCGAAGCCCCTCGGCTGATGACCGTCTGCGCGTCCGAAGCCGCGAGCCTCGGAGGCCACGGGCCGAGAATCTGCATATGCCTGTTCGCCACGAATTTACCCTTGCGGAAAACCGAGATGACCAGAGTGTCCTCCTCGTCGTCCGTCAGTATATAGTCCTCACCGAACAGCCTTTCCGGTATAATCGCCGGAACATGAAGCAGCCCGTCCGCCCCGATCTGCGCCATGTCCAAACAGTCGAACTCGCAGGAGAATGACCCTTTCCCCCGGAGCGTCGCCACGTCAACGCGGAGGCCGTCATCTATGTCCGGGCATCTCTGACTTGTGCCAAGCCCCTCCTCGTGCAGGATTATATCGACATGGAGAAATTGCCGGAACCTCATTCTGATGCAGTCCGCTTCTTCCTTTACATCATGTTTCCCGTCTTCGCTGTCCGCTTCGCAGAATATTTCGTAGGTGCAGCTGTCGTGATTTTCATTGGGTGCGGAGAACTGGTCAGCCGCAGTGGGTGTTTTCGGTGGCATGGCTTGTTTTAAGGTGTTATGTTTATTCCGTGTGTGCTGTGCTTGAACTCGCTGAACGCAAATATAGCGAAAGAAATTCTTAAAATGTGCTGTTTTGCGGTTTTATTCCTTTTTATTCGCTAAATTTGCGATGATGCGCCGGGCGCGTGTCGCGAGTGTGATATGGAAAAGGAATTCTTGAATCTGCTGGAGTTGCAGACCCTTGTGCGGGAGGGGCTGGAGGA
>DJSA01000015.1 GCA_002438905.1 Bacteroidales bacterium UBA6346 | reverse complement strand
AGAAGCTGCCGGAGTTTGACGAATTCGGGCCGCTGACACTGTATTTCGCTTCGGCCTATGTCACGCTTGGCCAGAGGATGGACTGCCCTCTGAACACAGTCCTGAGGCCGTCAATCGTTAATGGAGAGAGCGGCAGCCAGTCAGCCACAGACACGAAGGCCGTCGTTACGGACAATTGGTGCTACCTGTACATCTGCTTCGACAAGTTCGCAGGGGATGACTACAAGGATGCCTTCGAGTGCTCGGTGGAGGGATTGCCGGAGGACATCGACATCACGTTCCCGGTGGTGACTGCAAGCGCATATTCCTACACGTTCGGGACTCCGACTTCGGTCTGCCGGCTCAAGGGAAAGACACTTTCCTGCGATGGAAGGTTGGCGTTCGGCGAGGGTTCCAACCAAGGGGATTTCATCAGCATATTCATTGTCCGCAATGGAGTCGACAAGACAGACATCGAGGGAAAGACCGCTGATTCGGAATCTGGTTTATATGATATCAACCAATAATAGCAATACCATTGTTCAACCATTTTAATACCATTTCATTATGAAGTACATTCCATCAATCGCCTTCGAGGAGATGTCTGGCTCGGCGAAGGGCGTGACTGCGGCGAAGGTCCGCGGACGCAAGTACATCCGCAACCGTGGCTACGGCGGCGGTTTCAAGACGGCTGCCCAGTCTTCCGTCAAGGCAATCTTCAAGCAGCTCTCACAGGGCTGGAAGGGTCTCACCAATGCGCAGATCCTTGCTTGGAACGCATTGGCGAACACGCAGAAGGGCAAGTCAGTTCTCGGCACGTCAAGCAAGATCTCCGGGGCGAACCTGTATTCGAGGCTGAACTTCTGGATCGTCAAGGCTGGTGGTGCAGCGCTATCCACTCCACCTGTGCTTACGGGTGTCGATGCGCCTTGCGAGGCTGACCTGTCGCTCACCGCGGCTAACTTCCATTTCCAGCTGCCTGATCCGCCGGCAGAAAAGGACGACCTCAGGCTTGTCATTATGGCATCGGCTCCACAGAGCAAGGGCGTCACCAGGGCTTACAGCAAGTCCGTGAGCATCGGCGCACCAAGGACAATCGTTGATGAGCAGATCGACATTATGGCGGACTACAAAGCCGTGCACGGTGAAGTGACAGCAGCGGCTCCTAAGGTGTTCCTGAAGTATTTCTTCATCAACGTCAAGACTGGCGAGAAGTCCGGTGAGATGCTCGGTGAGATTTCGCTGTAGCCATCATTTAGAGTTTGTTCATCATCGCCCCGTCGCTTGGATTGTCGTCAGGAATGGCGGACTCCGGTGACAGGGCTTTGTTTTACCATTTGATTGTAAATGCTATGAAAGCAAGCGAGAAAGCATATTCATTGATACGACAGTTCGAGGGACTGCGGCTTACGGCTTACAGGTGTCCTGCCGGAGTCTGGACTGTCGGATATGGCCATACCTCTGGCGTTGTGCCGGGAATGGTCATCACGAAAGAACAGGCGGAGGAGTTCTTGAAACAGGATATCATTGTAGCGGAGGGCATTGTAAATGCGGAGTGTCTGAATCTGCGTCAATGCCAGTTCGATGCCCTTGTGTCATTCGTGTTCAATATCGGAGGAGGGAACTTCCGTAAATCAACGCTTTTGAAGAAAATCAAGGCGAATCCGGATGACAATTCGATTATGGACGAGTTCCTGCGGTGGGTGTATGCAAAAGGCGTTGTACTGCCGGGACTCCAGAAGCGCAGGCTTGCGGAAATGAAACTTTACTTTTCGGAGGGCTAAGGTATGGAGACATTGACATTTATCGGGACTTACATAATCCCGTTGTTCACGGCGGTTGTTGGCTGGATTGTCGGTTCACGCAAGCGGAAGAACGACTTCCTGAAAGACCTTCAATCGTCCATTGATTTGTTGTCTTCGGAGAATAGGAAACTGCTTGCGGACATTACGGCGGTGAACTCGGAGATTGTGGCCGTCCGCAAAGAGAACGAGGAATTGAAGGCTTCCGTCGATAGACTCTGCGCGGAGAACTCGCAGCTGAAAGATGAGGTAAGGCAGCTGAGGGAACAGCTCAAGCAACAGAAATGAATAAAGGCAGGTCATCGTTGTAGTTGATGCCTGCCTTTTTCAGACGCTTGCGGTCATAGACTTTTTTCGACTTGTGGGTGATCGACCTCATCGAGATCTGTTTCCCATACTTCTCGATTTCCTCTGCTCTTGAAGCCCTGCGGTTGGCCAGAAGAAAGTCCTTTTCGGTAATCCGCAGTTTCTTGTTCTTCATAAATAATTGAATCTATTTCTGATTACAAAGTTAATACAAATCATTAAAACTCAGTGCAATGAAATTTAGAATTATATTTCTAACAACTTTAGTCGCATTGTCTTGCTGCCCAAAACTATATCCGAACAAGATGGAAAGCACCGAGCATACTGTCACCGTTACCGAAACCATCCGAGATACGATCATTCAGGTTCAGCCGGACTCATCCATTGTTCAAGCCCTGATTAAATGCGATTCAACTGGCCGAGCAAGGCTGGATGAAATTCGCACACTCAAAGAATCCGCAAGAGTCCAGCAGACATTGGCGCTGAAAGACAACAGACTCACAGCGAAAGCTGTTGTGGATTCAATGGGAATCTTCCTGACTTACAAGGAGCGATACCGAGAAGACCAGAAAGTTCAAGTTGTCGAAACCGTTATCGAGAAAGAAGTCAATGTCCTCAAATGGTGGCAGAAGTTTTTGATGTGGACGGGAATAGTGGCAGTGTCCGTATTCCTAC
>DJSA01000051.1 GCA_002438905.1 Bacteroidales bacterium UBA6346 | reverse complement strand
TCCTTGCCTGTAGCCTTATCCTGTGCGCTTACATTAAGGATACCATTGGCATCGATATCGAACGTGACCTCAATCTGAGGCACACCCCTCGGAGCCGGCGTAATGCCGTCAAGAACGAAGTTGCCGATGAGCTTGTTGTCCTTTGCGAGAGGACGCTCGCCCTGGAGCACGTGGATATCAACCGCAGGCTGGTTGTCGGCCGCCGTAGAGAACACCTCTGACTTGCGGGTCGGAATGGTGGTGTTAGCATCGATGAGCTTCGTCATCACGCCGCCCATGGTCTCGATACCGAGAGAAAGCGGGGTCACATCCAAGAGGACAACGTCTTTCAATGATGCCTCACCTGAAAGGATACCTCCCTGGATGGCTGCACCGATAGCGACCACCTCATCCGGGTTGACGCTCTTGTTAGGCTCCTTTCCGAAGAACTTCTTAACAAGTTCCTGAACGGCAGGGATACGTGTTGAACCACCCACGAGGAGTACCTCGTCAATGTCGGAAGGCTTAAGACCTGCGTCTGCGAGAGCCTTGCGGCACGGCTCCAAAGTCCTTTCGAACAATTTGTCAGCAAGCTGCTCGAACTTTGCACGAGTAAGAGTCTTTACCAAGTGCTTTGGAATACCGCCAACCGGCATGATGTAAGGAAGGTTGATTTCAGTCGAAGTCTGGCTCGAAAGTTCGATCTTTGCCTTCTCGGCTGCTTCCTTAAGTCTCTGAAGAGCCATCGGGTCTGCCTTGAGGTCAATGCCGCCGTTTTCTGCAGCAAACTCCTGTGCAAGCCAGTCGATGATCACCTGATCGAAGTCATCACCGCCGAGGTGCGTATCACCGTTGGTTGACTTAACCTCGAACATGCCGCCACCAAGGTCGAGGATAGAAATATCGAATGTACCGCCACCGAGGTCGAATACGGCAATCTTCATATCCTTGTGCATTTTGTCAAGACCGAATGCAAGCGCTGCCGCAGTCGGCTCGTTCACGATACGCTTTACATCAAGCCCGGCAATCTTACCGGCTTCCTTCGTTGCCTGACGCTGTGAGTCAGAGAAGTATGCCGGAACTGTAATGACAGCCTCCGTGACATCCTGACGAAGATAATCCTCCGCAATTTTCTTCATTTTCTGAAGAATCATTGCTGAAATCTCCTGCGGAGTGTAAAGACGTCCATCAATGTCCACGCGAGGAGTGTTGTTCTCGCCCCTCACGACCTTGTAAGGTACACGCGCAATCTCCGCTGCCACTTGGTCGTAGGTCTCACCCATGAACCTCTTGATTGAGTAGATCGTTTTGTGCGGGTTGGTAATGGCCTGACGCTTTGCAGGGTTACCAATCTTCCTTTCACCATTGTCGGTGAACGCAACTACAGAAGGCGTGGTTCTCTGTCCTTCCTCGTTGATGATTACGGTAGGCTCGTTGCCTTCCATCACGGCTACGCATGAATTCGTAGTACCGAGGTCAATACCAATAATTTTTCCCATAATATTTTCTCCTAATTTTTATTATCAAACTTAAAATCTCCGCCGCCCGTCGGGCTCGTGCCTTTCGGACAACGCTAGTGAAGTAAACGAAACTTGTGCCACCGCCTTAAAGCCCCTTTTGCCGTGACATTTTGTCAGTTTTACTGAATATTTTCACGATATTGAATGACAATTTGTAATTTTGCCGTCTGTTCCGATATGACAGAAGAAGGAAATATATTCTAGAATCAAGAAAATTCACAGATTGGGAGAGATGGGCATTTCGAGGACATAAAAAAGTTATATATATGATTTACAGGACATTGAGCAACGACGAGTACGAAGACCTAAAGTCGAGGATACTATATGAAGACAATCACATCCTCATTGTCAACAAGAAAAGTGGGGAAATTGTGCAGGGGGATAAAACCGGCGATGAACCGATAAGCGAGGCCTACAAGGCGTTCATAGCTCAGAGAGACGCGAAACCGGGGCAGGTTTTCATCGGAGTCCCACACCGTCTCGACAGACCTGTCAGCGGCATTGTCATACTCGCGAAGACATCAAAGGCGCTCGAAAGGCTCACAGCGATGTTCCGTGAAGGCAGCATCCATAAGACCTACTGGGCACTATCGTGCGCGGAGCCGCATCCCGCGGAGGGCGAGCTCACGGACTGGATGGTCCGCAACGAGAAACAGAATAAGTCATATATATGTAAGGTGCCGGGGCATGACAGCATCGGTCCAGTCACGGAAGAAGGTTCAAAGCCGAATTTCGGAAAAGCGCCGCGGCCCGATGCCAAGTTGGCACGCTTACGCTACCGCCTCGTTGGGCACTCCCAAAGATATTTTCTCATTGAAGTGCAGCTGCTTACGGGCAGGCATCACCAGATACGCTGCCAACTCGCGAACATAGGCTGCGTCATCAAGGGCGACCTTAAGTATGGTGCTCCGCGCTCCAACACCGATGGAGGAATCTGCCTTCACTCGCGCAGCGTAAGCTTCATTCACCCGGTAAAGAAAACGGAGGTGGTTGTAACCGCCCCCGTTCCTGCCTCATGGCCACCGGTCGAAATTTAAGGAGGGGGTATTATCTAGTCCTTCCGGTGTAAGCCTCGGCTGCAGAATTGTCAATCTGCGACTTAAAGAAATCCTGCTGCGCCTTCCAGAGAAGTTGATTCCAATCCTTAGGACCGCCGGAGATCTGCACAACCCAAAGACGGAGCTGCTTCTTGTGCCAATTCACCGAGCAACTTGTTCCCCAGGCACCGCCGTGGCCGAACCATTCATTCTCACCGTCCTTTACCGGAGCTGTAAGCCCAAGCGAATAGCCTTCCATGCCCTCCGGACGGGTGCTCACAGCTAGAATTGACTTGACCGTCTCCTCCTTAAGGATGCGGACACCATTGTCTCCGACACCGAGGTTCATGAGCATCTTGTAGAATTTCAGTTGGTCATCCGCCGTGGTCCACAGACCCGCGCCCGCAGAGGCAAAGACATGGGAATCGTTGTAGGGACGCTGCTGCCAAGAATTTTCCTCAACATACTTTGCGGGCGCATCCTTATAAACATCATACATCTCTATCTGGTTCTTGAGTTGTTTGTCCGTAGGCCAAAACCATGTCGATTTCATTCCGAGCGGATCAAGCACGGTCTGCTTAAGATACTGCTCCCATTTCATTCCAGTCACGACCTCAATCACAGCCGCAGCAATGTCGATGCCCGTGTTGGAATAGAGGACCTGCGTGCCCGGCTCGAACATTATCGGGCTTGCCGCCGCCACGGACGCTATCTGTCTGAGCGGGCCGCCGCCGGACCATCCGCCGCCGCGCACGTCACGGCGTTTCGCGCTGCACTCGAAAGGAAAACCTCCGGTGTGATTGAGCGTCATCCTGATTGTGAGGACATTATGCGCTTTCTTCAGAACTATGGTGCTGTCATTCAGCGTTTCCTGAACCCAGAGCGTTCCAAATTCCGGCAGATACTTCGACACTGGGTCATCGAGACTGACCTTGCCCTCCTCGATGAGCTTCGCCATGGTCACTCCGCAAAAACCCTTGGTCTGGGAGCACTGCATGAACACGTTGTCCGTGCGGATAGGCCTCTTTGCCTCGACGTCC
Organism: Bacteroidales bacterium UBA6346; assembly: GCA_002438905.1. Lineage (GTDB taxonomy): Bacteria > Bacteroidota > Bacteroidia > Bacteroidales > UBA932 > Cryptobacteroides. The sequence continues at coordinate 14,349 of DJSA01000051.1, read as the reverse complement.
GCATAGCCAAGACAGCAGGTTTCCTGAACGCCGTTACTATAGAGAACGCTGATTGCCCCCGGGAGAATGCCCTTGTCCACCACAGGCTGAAGAGCCTCGCGAACGTAGTTAGTGCCTGAATCCTTGACCTTCTCACGTGCCGAGGCATTCGAGAGCGGAAGGAAAACCGAGATAAGGAAAATAAAAAATATCTTCTTCATAATCAATTGTAATTATTGGTAACTTATTGTTTTATATTATTTTAGAAACATACAGATGATTTATTTCACTGAAACAGCCCTGTTGTAGCAATGGCGGCAAAGAGGCTCATAGATGTCCTTCTCCCCGAGTTCCACCAGGCTGCTGCTTTTGGAAAGGCGGTGTGAGAACTGAGCTGGGCTGCCGCACTTCACGCAAATGGCATGGACTTTCTGAACGTCCTCGGCCACAGCCATAAGGGCAGGCATCGGGCCGAACGGCTTGCCGAGAAAGTCCGTGTCAAGACCTGCTATAATCACTCGTATTCCCAAACCCGCGAGCGTCTGTGCGACTTCAACAAGACTTCCATCGAAGAACTGGGCCTCATCAACACCGACAACCTCCGCATCCTTCGCCAACTCAAGCATCCTTGACGGGGAATCAATCGGGAATGATCTGACATGCTTGCTATCGTGGGATACGACATCCTCCTCTGAATAGCGAGCATCTATACAGGGCTTAAACATTGCGATTTTCTGGTTGGCGAACTGTGCCCGTCGGATTCGCCTTATCAGTTCCTCTGTCTTGCCGGAGAACATTGAGCCACATATAACCTCAATAGAGCCTGCGGTTTTAGCTTTTTCAAGAAACATTTCCGTGATTATTTGATTAAATTGCCTAATTTTGCGATTTGCAGTGCAAATATAGTCAAATATCGGATTATGGAGAATAAACAAGAGTTGTTTCTAGACGACATGCTGGGGCGGTTGCAATCGCTGAAGGAGCAGATAGCTCAGTTGGAGACTCTGGTCACTGAATATATTGCGGAACAAAAAGTTTCTGATTCTCAGAAAACTGCAGAGCAAATAGAAGGGGATCTTGCAATTGAAGAAAATCTTCCTGAGGAAGAACCGGAGAAAATGAGCGATGATTTACCTGACCTGCCGGAAAATGATGTGCCTCAGCGCATCGAGAAACCTGAACCACAAGCGGAGCCTACGCTGCTTGACGAAGAAGAGGACCTTCCTGAAGATGACGTACCATCCGCAATGCCATCAGAAGCAGAGACAAAAAAGGACTCTGCGTCTGAAACCGTTGACATTAAGTCTGAGACCGTTGACATTAAAATAGACGATGACTTCGAAGTTCTCCCCCTCGGCGAGGCAATCGCACCGGCAAAGGATGCCGTAATGGACAAGATGGCCGAGAAGGAAAGCTGGAGAACAGACATGCCGGGTTCAGGCGTCAACGACATCAGAAGCGCCATTTCTCTCAACGACCGTATTCTCTTCATAAACACTCTTTTCCATGAAGATCCGATTGCATTTAAGGATACTCTCGGCAAGTTGAACTCCATGCAATCATTCGAAGATGGAGTGAAATACCTTAAGAACCAGCATCCGGAATGGAATACAGAATCGGAAGTGGTCTACAGGTTCATGATGGCGGTGAGAAGGAAGCTGAAATAACTTTTCAGTGTAAGAAGCCCGAACAAACTGCCTCAGACTCATCTTTTGAAACAGAAACTGCTCTAGATTTATTTTCGAGTACAGATTTCTTTTGGCAGGCGGGAAACAAACAAAACACAGAAAAATGGCAGGAACACTCTATATAGTGCCGACTCCGGTCGGAAACCTTGAGGACATGACCTTCCGCGCAGTCCGCGTGCTGAAGGAAGCCGACCTCATACTTGCCGAGGACACACGCACGAGTTCGGTGCTGCTCAAGCATTATGACATCCACGGGCGTCTCGAATCGCACCACAAGTTCAACGAGCATAAGACCGCATCGATCATCAGGGACAGGATTCTTGCCGGCCTGAACGTCGCCCTCATAAGCGATGCCGGCACACCTGGCATATCAGACCCTGGGTTTCTGCTCGTCCGTACCTGCGTTGAGGAGGGCATCGAGGTTTTCACGCTTCCCGGAGCGACAGCTTTTGTCCCGGCGCTTGTAAGTTCAGGCTTTCCCTGCGACCATTTCTGCTTCGAAGGATTCCTGCCCGTCAAAAAGGGTCGCCAGACCAAGATGAGGGAACTCGCCGAGGAGCCGCGAACAATGATTTTCTACGAGTCCCCCTATCGTCTTGTCAAGACTCTCGACCAGTTCGCCGAGTATTTCGGTCCTGACCGTCCCTGCTCCATCGCGAGGGAAATCTCCAAGGTTCATGAAGAACACCGGCGCGGCACGCTCGCCGAAGTTGCCGCATGGTATAGGGAACACGAACCCAAAGGAGAAATCGTCATAATCGTTGCCGGGAAGGAAACAGCACGCAAGCACTCAAAATACACAGTCGACGAATACGCTGGGCAGCAGTAACCTATCTGATTACAAAGTCGCTGATATTCTTGATTCCGACCATGCCGTAGTAGGATTCCACAATGTCACCGCAAAGAAGCACCTGTCTGCCGAGCATCTGTGGATTATCGACAAGGTTCAGTTCATCGCGGGCGTCACCCTCCGCAAGTTGGACGGAGAGGCAGTTTTCGCGAGACGTCACGGAAGAACGAGGTCCGAGCAGAACGTTGCTCTTCGACTTGAACGGCGGAGTGAACACGGCCTTGGCGGAAGTGAGGTCGCCACCCACGATGTAGCCGCCCACCCATACGTCTGTCTCCCCGATGCATTCCTTTGCCATCGCAATGGTCATTGCATCGGCATCAGAATTCCCCGGCCCAGACGACACACCGCCACCTGATGACACTCCGCCTATAGTATATGAGGCGGAAATCCAGTTCTTAGTCGTATCCACAGCTATTCTGATTCCTCCCGAGACTGTCGTCTGCCCACCGGATGTCGAACCCCCGGAAGATGAGGAGGAAACGTTGACAGAGAGTTTCAGAACGTCTCCGGCGGAAAGGTTTCTCGTCATCAGAGTCTTTGTCTCTGAATCACTTGCCATCTGCAAACTGATTTTCCCCGGCCGGAAATAGGCAATCCGCCGCTCTGTATAGGAATAGGGCAGGCGGCCGTCATCCGACTTCACGAAAAGACTCGACTTGGGATATTGAGTCAGGAATCCGGAAGCTATCTTCAGGCCTATGCCGCAATTCATCATAGTACAGTTCAGTTTCACGCCTATCACCTTGCCAGCAGGAACCACCACACATTGCTCGTCCCCATATTGCGGAGAAGAAAACAAAGGTGCACTGAAATCGGAAGACACCGCCCGGATGGTGTAGCTGTCCGCAGGAAGCTCAAACTTCTCCGGGGAATCGCCGTATTTTCCGCTGTATATGACATCACCGCTGGAATTGCGTATGTCGAGCAGAAAACTATTTGTGTCGATGCTTTCCGAAACCGCCTTGGTCTCGGTCACAGACTCCCAGTCAAAACTGAGTCTCAACTCCGACATCCCGCCAGAAGATGCGTCTCCGCCAGAACCATCCGGAACAGCAAACAAAGAACAGGAAACACTTACAAGTAGCACAGCACAAAGAGACCACGGGCGCGATGGCAGTCTCATGACCGGCGGCATATTTTCGCCCGAACCGGCAACAGTAGAATTGAAACTTCGCATATCTCAAAAAATTTAAGTCCCCCACATTGAGGACGTCGCAAATGTATGCGAAGTTTATCGGCGCCAACGTCAAAAAAAGAAAAATTTTCATTCGTTTTTTAGTGCCACCGTTAAAATAAATTTTTAAATCGCCCGTTCAGACATCTGAGACAATGATTTTTTCAGAAAAAAAGATGCTCTTCCGTCAAATAAAACAACAGAAGCGCAAGACTAAAACAACACTGTATCTCTCGTACAATTACTCCACTTTGCGGATTTTCGCATAGCGGAGCAACAGAATCTTTTCGCCATAAGCGTCGAAACCGATCACGGCCTTCAAGTCAGGCGCCTTTCCCTCAAGGCTTTTTATTGTCCCGAAGCCGAAACGGCTATGCTCGATTCTCTGTCCGGCACGGAGTTCCGCAATCGGAGTTGGTACGAGATCGGCGTCAGACACTCTCGGAGGCACAGGTTTGCGGACCTCCGTGTAAACTTTTCCTGAACGACCATACTCATTTGAAGAACCGCGCGAAGCCCTTGAGTCATAGCCACCGTTTCGTGTCCCAGAATCCCGGGAAGAGCCGTAACCGCCACGAGACGTCCCCCACGAAGAGCCTCCGGAACGCCCCCAGAAGGATTTTCCCCCGCCCAAACCGCCGGTCGAAGCCAAGTCGTCATCGGAATCGTCATCTGGGGCAATCGGATTTGCAATGTATTGTCTGTCAATCTCTGTTATGAAACGGCTCGGCGCGTTCGACTCTGACTTTCCGTTGCGCATCCTAGTCGTCGCGAACGAGAGCGAGACTTCCTTCTTGGCCCTTGTGACGGCCACATAAAACAAGCGCCTCTCCTCCTCGACATCGCTTTCAGAGGCAAGAAGTCCGCCGGAAGGAAAGAGATTCTCCTCCATCCCCGCAATGTAGACATACGGGAACTCCAGCCCCTTTGAAGTGTGCACCGTCATAAGCCCTACACGGTTCGCCGTCTCCTCATCGCTCACGTCGGCAGCGCTTATCAAAGTTATGTTCTCAAGGTACGAACTGAGTGTAACCATCGGATAATCATCCTCTTTCAGATCGTCCTGAGACATAATCTTCTCCTCGGCAATCATATCCTCTGCATACTCAGCGTTCCTTTCTTCGATAAAAAGTTTGATTCCGTTCAGCAGTTCCTCGATGTTTGCGAACCGCGACTGGCCCTCAACCGACACGTCAGATTTGAAGAACGCCCAAAGGCCGCTGTCTTTCAACACGGCGTCCGCCACAGTCCAGGCATCCTCATTCACAGCACGCACAGAATTTTTCGCAATCTGATCACAGAACGCACGAAGTCTCGTGACTGCCGCAGCCTTAAGCCCGTAAGTATCAAGGTCAGACTCATATACGGCCTTGAACAGCGTGGTCCCGTGATTGTGCGCGGCAGCCGCAAGAGCAGCCAAAGACGTGTCACCTATGCCTCTGGCCGGCTTATTCACGATGCGCTTGAAACTTTCGTCGTCATTTATGTTAACCGTAAGTTTAAGATAGGCCATCGCATCCTTCACCTCTGCCCTCTCGTAGAATGAATTCCCAGAATATATCTTGTAGGGCACATTCCTCTTGCGGAGAGCCTCCTCAAGCGCACGTGACTGCGCATTCGTCCTATATAATATAGCAAAATCCTGATATTGCGAGGATTCGCGGCGCAGCGTCGCCATAATCGAAGACACGATAAGCATAGCCTCCTCAGTCTCGGTGTATGCCTTTATCAGATGTATCTTCTCGCCCTCGTCCCCTTTGGAATAACAAGTCTTTGGAATCCGCGCCGAGTTCTTGGCTATCAGAGAGTTGGCCGCATTCACAATGGTCTGCGTCGAGCGGTAGTTCTGTTCGAGACGGAAGATTCTGCAGCCCGGATAATCCTTCTGGAAATTGAGGATATTCTCAACCCTCGCCCCGCGAAATCCATAAATCGACTGCGAATCATCGCCGACGACACATATATTCTTGTGAAACGCAGAAAGTTTCCGGAGTATGATGTACTGCGCCATATTCGTGTCCTGATACTCGTCGACGAGGATATACTTGAACAAGCCAGCAATTTCCTCATACGATTTCGGCGAATCACGCAAAAGTATGTTCATATTCAGGAGAACATCGTCGAAATCCATAACCCCCGACTGACGGCACTTTTGCGAATACAACGTGTATATCTCATTGATTCTTGGCATCTTGCGACGGCGATCCTGTTCTATGGCATTCGGGCTCTCGCGATATTTCGCGGCGGTCACGAGATTGTTCTTCGCGTATGAAATCCTCGACTGTACGTCCTTAGGCTTATAGACTTTATCATCAAGCTGCATTTCCTTGAGGCAGGTCTTGATCAGGCGAATGGAATCATCGGTGTCGTATATCGTAAAATCTGGCTTATAGCCTATCTCCGAAGCATAGTCACGGAGCAGACGGATGAAAATAGAGTGGAACGTGCCCATGTAGAGACGACGGGCCTTGCGCGCGCCCACCATGAGCGCGATTCTTTCCTTCATCTCCTTCGCGGCCTTGTTGGTGAAAGTCAGTGCCAGAATCTGCTGCGGCTCACATCCGAGATTGAGGATATTGGCAATGCGGCAAGTCAGGACCTTTGTTTTCCCGGAACCCGCTCCGGCCACTATCAGCACCGGACCTTCAACACACTCAACTGCCTGTTTCTGAACAGGATTCAACCCCTCGAAGGCCGCACTCAGACTGTTTTCCATCTATTCCTATGTTTATCTATTAATTTTTAAAGGGTTCCTATCAAAATGGAGTGCGAATTTAGCAAAAAAATGCGTATCTTCGCGGCGGTTTTTTGAAAATAAAAAATATTACTCAAAAACGTTTTATAATGTCAAACAACATCTATTTGAAAAAGGGTCTGAACATTCCTCTCGAAGGAGCGGCGGCCCTCAACACCAGAAAGGTGATTGCCCCGGACATTATTGCCGTCAAGCCGACTGATTTCAGAGGGCTTGTTCCGAAACTCCTTGTAAGGGAGGGCGATAAGGTGCTCGCGGGTACGCCCGTAATGGCAGACAAGATGGCGCAGAACATTCTCTTCGCATCTCCGGTCAGCGGCGAGGTCGTCGAGATTGTCCGCGGTGAAAAGAGAAAGTTGCTTGAAATCCGCATCAAGGCGGATCAGACGCAGGAGTATGTTGACTTTGGAGTGAAGAGTCCGGCAGACCTCGATGCTGAGGCCATAAAGTCCGCTCTTCTTGAAGGCGGTCTCTGGCCGGCTATCATCCAAAGGCCATACGGCATCATCGCCAATCCTGAAGTCAAGCCGAAGGCCATCTTCGTTTCAGCATTTAACACAGCCCCGCTTGCAGCGGACATGGAGTATGCCCTCCGGGACGAGTTCGCTGACATCCAAGCAGGCGTCAATGCCCTGAACAAACTGACGGACGGCGGCGTGCACATGTCATTCGACAGCGCAAACTATGCCGGGACACCGTTCCACAAACTCGAAAACATCATCCCGCACACATTCACCGGCAAGCATCCGGCGGGCAACGTGGGAGTTCAGATCCACCACATCAGCCCTATACGCAAGGGAGAGACGGTGTGGACCGTGTCCATGGTGCTGCTCGCGGCAATCGGAAAGCTCTTCCGCACGGGAAAATATGACGTGAGGAGAAAAATCGCGATTACGGGTCCGCGCGCCGTTGAGCCTGCATACGTAAACTGTGTTCCGGGAATGTCCATGAAAGAGTTCGCATGGTTCTACCAAGAGCCTGAAAATCTCCGCTTCATCAGCGGTGACGCCCTCTCCGGCACATCGATCGGCATCAACGGATTCCTCGGGTTTTTCGATAATCAGGTGACGATACTCAAGGAAGGCAATGAATACGAGATGTTCGGGTGGGCGAAACCATTCAGGACCAATCTGTTCAGTGCTTCGCATACGTATTTCTCATGGCTCACGCCAAATAAGAAATACGACATGGACACAAACCTCCACGGAGGAGTCCGCGCATTCGTTGTTTCAGACGTGTATGGAAAGGTTCTCCCGATGCACCTCTTCCCTGTCTATCTCGTGAAAGCATGCCTTGCACAGGATATCGAAAAGATGGAGAAATTCGGAATATACGAGGTTCTTCCGGAGGACTTCGCACTCTGCGAATATGTTGACCCGTCTAAAATCGAGATACAGTCAATCATTGAGGACGGCATATCTCTCATGATGAAGGAAATGGCTTAAAGAAAAGATTATGAACGCATTAAGAAAATATGTAGACAAAATCAAGCCTACCTTTGAGAAAGGTGGAAAGCTTGGATTCCTTCATTCGACGTTCGACGCATTCGAGACATTCCTTTTCGTCCCGGACACCGTGACCCGCAAGGGCTCGCACATCAGGGACTGCGTAGATCTCAAGAGAGTGATGATAATAGCGGTGCTCTCCCTTGTTCCGGCGCTCCTCTTCGGAATCTGGAACACGGGCTACCAGCACTCCCTCGCATACGGACTCAACTGGGGATTCTGGCCAATGGTGGGCTACGGAATCGTGAAGATTCTTCCGCTCTACTTGGTATCCTACATCGTTGGTCTGGGCATCGAGTTCACATCCGCACAGCTTCGCGGACATGAGGTTAACGAGGGCTACCTCGTTTCCGGAATGATCATTCCGCTCATCGTCCCTGTAGATGTTCCGCTCTGGATGCTCGCGCTTGCAGTCGCATTCGCGGTCATCTTCGGCAAGGAAGTCTTCGGAGGCACAGGAATGAACATCTGGAACCCGGCGCTCCTCGCGCGCGCGTTCCTCTTTTTCTCCTACCCAAGCAAGATGTCAGGTGACATAGTGTGGGTCGGCGGCCTCGGAGCAGGCAACAATGCATGGTGCGCCGGTAACGGTTTGGTTGACGGATTCTCAGGAGCGACTCCGCTTGCAAACGCATCTGCAGAAGGACTTGCCGAACACGGCTACACATTCCTCAACATGTTCCTCGGAACTATTCCGGGTTCTGTCGGAGAGACTTCAGCAATAGCTATACTCCTCGGAGCGCTCATCCTCGTGTTCACTGGCGTGGCTTCGTGGAAAATCATGGTTTCGTCAATCGCCGGCGGCCTCGCAATTGGCTACATCGGTTATGCCTGCGGCGCGACTGACCTTCCGGGCTACTATCAGCTCGTCATGGGCGGCTTCCTCTTCGGCTCCGTATTCATGGCGACCGACCCTGTCACATCCGCTCAGACAGAGTGCGGCAAGTGGATTTACGGTTTCCTTGTAGGTGCGCTTGCGGTCACGGTAAGGCTCTGGAACCCGGGATATGCGGAAGGGATGATGCTCGCGATACTTCTGATGAACACATTCGCTCCGCTCATCGACTACTGCGTCATTGAGTGCTCCATCAAGAGGCAGAACAAGAAAGTAAAAATCGCTTAGAAACTATATAATATGAATACTAACAGCAACGTATATACAGTTATATATTCAACCGTTCTTGTGGTTGTGGTGGCGGCGATTCTCGCTTTCGCAGCAGAAGGCCTCAAGGACAAGCAGAACGAGAACGTGAAGCTGGAGACCATCACCAAGGTGCTAACTGCAGCAGCTCAGGCCGATGACAACTTCACAATCAATGAAGACACGGACGTCCTCGCTACATACCGCGACAAGGTTGTCGACGCATACTATATCGACAGCAAGGGAAACAAAGTCGGAGAGTCAATGAATCTCGGAAAGAAGGACCTCAAGGCAATTCAGGTTGCCTCCACTTCCGATCTCAAGAAGCAGAACGACATCATCAAGAAGATTGAGGCCGGCAACGCTGACGCCGCAAAGGAACTCAGGCTTCCGGTCTATATCTTTGACATTGCAGGCAAGACTGTCACCGTCATTCCATGCTATGGCGCCGGACTTTGGGGACCGATTTGGGGTTATCTTGCATTCGACGAGGACGGCCGCACCTTCGATGGTGCCGTCTTCGACCACAAGAGCGAGACTCCGGGCTTGGGTGCAAAGATCGCCGAGGAACCTTTCTACAGCCAGTTCAAAGGACACAAACTCACTGACGACGGTCATTTCGACGTCGTAAAGGGCGGTGCTCACGGCGACATTCACGGAGTGGATGCAATCTCCGGAGCGTCAATCACCTCAAAGGCTGTAGGGACGACCATCAACACTTGGGTGAAATACTATCTTCCTTATCTCAATGGCATCGCGGCCAAAAATGCCGCTGCTGCCGAGGCTGAAACCAATAACGAGGCAACAGAGGATGCTGCCGAGGCTGAAACTGCGGAGGAATAGGTTATGAAAGATTTTAATTTGAAGGAAACATTACTCAACCCTATATTCAAGGGGAATCCTGTCACCGTCCTGGTGCTCGGTATCTGCTCTTCTCTGGCAGTGACCGTACAATTAAAGGGCGCGCTTGTGATGGCGCTTTCGGTGACCATAGTGACCGGCCTTTCAAGCTTCGTCGTGTCGATGATGAGAAAGTCGATTCCTAACCGAATCCGAATCATCGTCCAGCTCGTGGTTGTGTCGCTCATGGTGATTCTGGTCGACCAGGTGCTCAAGGCATACGCCTACAGCATAAGCAAGACACTTTCGGTCTATGTCGGCCTCATCATCACAAACTGCATCGTGATGGGTCGAATCGAAGCATTCGCACTCGGCAACAAGCCGATTCCATCACTTCTTGACGGTCTCGCGAATGGTGCCGGCTACGGAATGATTCTTATCATTGTGGCATTCTTCCGCGAACTCCTCGGAAGCGGCACGCTATTCGGATTCAGAGTCATCCCGGAGGCATTCTACAATGCCGGTTACATGAACAATGGTCTCGTAATCCTTCCGCCTATGGCCCTCATCCTCCTCGGATGCATCGTGTGGGTACAGCGCTCGATTCAGAAGGATCTCCAGGAGAAATAACGACAAACTCAGTTTACTATGGAATATATTAGCTTATTCGTAAAGTCAGTCTTCGTTGACAATATGATTTTTGCATACTTCCTCGGCATGTGTTCATACCTGGCAGTATCAAAGAACGTGAAGACAGCTTCCGGACTGGGTGCCGCTGTTATCTTCGTGCAACTTATCACTCTTCCGATAAACTACCTTCTCAACAAGTATGTGCTCGCACCTGACGCGCTCATCCCGGGCGTTGACCTGAGCTTCCTCAGTTTCATCGTGTTCATCGCGGTGATTGCGGCAATCGTTCAGATAGTCGAGATGGTGGTTGAGAAATTCGCCCCTGCCCTTTACTCGCAGCTCGGAATTTTCCTGCCGCTCATCGCGGTGAACTGCGCGATTCTCGGTGGTTCCCTCTTCATGCAGGAGAAGGATTTCGCGAACCTCGGAGAGGCGACGACCTACGCGCTCGGTTCCGGTTTCGGCTGGTTCCTCGCAATCGTCACTCTTGCGGCAATCCGCGAGAAAATGTCATACTCAAATGTCCCTGCACCTCTGAAAGGGCTCGGAATCACATTCATCACAGTGGGTCTGATGGGTATGGCGTTCATGACATTTATGGGAATTCAACTTTAATCGGAGGAAAGGTATATGGGAAATGAAATGATAAATACAATTATCGGTGCCATGGCGGTGTTCACCGTCGTGACGCTCATCCTCGTGGCTCTCCTCCTGATCATAAAGACATGGCTGACACCAAAGGGCACTGTCAAGATCAACATCAACGATGGAAAGAAGGAAGTCAATGTCACTCCCGGCGGGGACCTGCTTCACACACTTGCGGGCGAGAAGATTTTCCTCCCGTCAGCCTGCGGCGGAAAGGGGAACTGCGGACAGTGCAAATGCCGTGTGACCGAGGGTGGAGGAACAATACTTCCAACCGAAGTCGGATTCTTCAACCGCAAGCAGATCAACGACCATTGGAGACTCGGCTGCCAGGTTAAGGTCAAGGAAGACATGAAAATCGTCATTCCTGATTCAGCCCTTTCAGTCAAGAAGCTTGAGTGCGAGGTGATCAGCAACGACAACGTGGCAACCTTCATCAAGGAATTCACAGTGAAGCTTCCAGAAGGAGAGCATCTTGAGTTCAAGAGCGGCGAATACATCCAGATTGACATTCCTGCCTACGAGCTGGACTTCAAGGACATCGATGTTTCCGATGAGTACAGGGCAGATTGGGAGAAGTATGGCTTCTTCAAGCTCCACGCCTCCAATCCGACACCTACCGTCCGTGCATACTCAATGGCCTCCTATCCAGGCGAGAAGGGCATAATAAAGCTCAACGTGCGTATCGCTACGCCTCCTTTCGACAGGAGCGTCCCACGCGAGCTCGGACCGAAACTGCTTCCGGTGAACCCAGGTATCGGCTCTTCTTACGTGTTCACTCGCAAGCCGGGTGATAAGGTAATCATCAGCGGTCCTTACGGAGAGTTCCTTCTCCCGGAGAACGACCCGGACTCACAGGAATACATCTTTGTCGGCGGCGGCGCTGGTATGGCACCTCTCCGCAGCCATATCATGGAACTCTTCAAGACGCGCAAGACAAAGAGGGAAGTTCACTTCTTCTATGGTGCACGTGCCCTCGTTGAGGCCTTCTATCTCGATGATTTCGCACAGATCGAAAAGGAGTTCCCGAACTTCCACTTCCACCTTGCTCTCGACCGTCCGGATCCGGCGGCAGACGCAGCTGGAGTGAAGTATGTGGCAGGGTTTGTCCACAACGTGATGTACGAGACCTATCTCAAGAATCACGATGCGCCTGAGGACATCAAGTACTTCATGTGCGGTCCGCCTATGATGGTCAACTGCGTGAACAAATTGCTTGATTCGCTTGGAGTTCCGCCGGAGAATATCCTATACGATAACTTCGGTGCATAGGGAAAAATTGCAGAAGCAGCACGTCTGCTGCGTTGCGGGGCTTGATGAAATCCTCACAACCATCAGGTTGCTGCGGTTTCACCTTCACCCCGCGCCTTGCATCCGCACTGCTTCTGCAATTTTTCCTTTCGGCAACTGCTTATAGATTAAATCCCGCTTTGAATTGAATCAGAGCGGGATTTTTGTGTAAAGGACTATTTGCCTAAAAAAATCAAATGATTTTGCTGAAGCGGTCGGGAATGCGGACAACGATGTCGAGATTGAACATTGCAGGCTTGTTCCAAGCATAGGGAGGACGGACGAAAGTCTGGATACAACGGGCCACGGCAGTCCATTTGTCGAAGTCGCGGGCCGGTTTTTCCGTAACGACCCTGATGGTGCGGGAGCGCTTGGCTAGATGCTTGGTCCAGCCAGCGGCAGCGCGATCCTTGTCCGCAAAACGAGCCTGAATGCGGGCCATGTCGAAATAGCCGAAATGGAAAAGAAACAGTCCCTTGCCGATGTGGAAGTTGTGTCCCTTCACGCGGTGAAAGCCTCTGCCCCAGCGGACAGGCGCGGCAATGACAGACGGTTTGGTGTAGCGCGTTCCGAGAAGTCCGTAATGACGCTGCTCTAGGAAGGTTCTGTTGTCGTCAATGTCGCCCTCTGGGGTGCGGGGATCACCCTCTTTCCCGAGAAACTGTCCCATGTCGATTCCAAGACCGGACAGGCAGACATCAATTGCCTGCTCCGAAAGATAATCGGCCAAAGAAAGTCCAGACTTCGGATCAACGACAAGGAACTCGTCGGCATCCGTGCCAATCACAAGATCATATTTCTTGAGCAGTGCCGCCGCCGTCTCCGAAAGCAAGTCCAGACGCCCTTTTTCCGCCACGACCACCTGCCCCGGAATTTTCTCCACGGACTTCACATTCGCGCCCTCACAGAAGTCGGGAACCTTCTGATCCGTCCCGTCAAAATAGATGTACAGATTCTCCTTTCCAAGCTCGCGCCCATAGTATTCCACCCAACGGCGAAGATAAAAATCGTCGTTGCGAACCATCGTAAGAGCGCAGATTCTTTTTCTTTCCACTGTCATAATTCCATTGAAGACGCCTCGGAAGAGTACGTCAGTGTTTTTCCATATATTTCAGAAGAACCATACGGATATTGTCCGAAATTCGCTTAGCCGTATCGGAAGTTTCTTCAAGGGCCTCGGCTATGTTCTTGTATTTCATGAGTTCAATCGGGTCGCTCTCGTTCTGGAAGATGTAGCCTACATATTCCTCGTAAGTTTCGTCCGCCGCATGTTCCAGCTCCGTGATTCTGTCACACTGGCTGATTATCTGAGCGAAGTTCTTCTTGAAATCACTCAGGCACTGGATCATATCCCCGAGGGCATCGGCACTTGACATAATATAGGTAGCCATATCCTCAATCTGCGAATCAAGCCTTTTCGGGAAATAAAGAAGTATGGACTTCGCAGAAGAATTTATCTTGTCTATAAAGTCATCCACGGACATCGCCATAGTCTGAAGGTCTATCCTGCTGACAGGCACGATCAGTTGACCATACAATTCCTCGTATATCTCCGTCAAAAGTGCATCTGCCTGCACCTCATATGTTTTGATCATATTTTCGCAGTTAAGCCACTCGTCTTTGTCTGTAGTCTGTACCATGCGGACAAGAATCGATGATGCCGCTTTTATGTACTCGGCCTGTTTCATGAAAAGAGGCATATACTTCCTCTTCTTTGCAAAAAAACGTCTGAAAAATATCATGTTCCACTGATTGTTTCGTCCAAAGATACATTTATTTTCCGGCAATAACATCGTAAAAAAGATAAATTATCGCGTTTATTTACACTCAATAGTTCGTTAAATTTATA
>DJSA01000039.1 GCA_002438905.1 Bacteroidales bacterium UBA6346 | reverse complement strand
TGCTCCACTCTCCGCAAGAGTGAGTGTGTCAGTATATGTCGGAATTCACATTTTTAACCATAACCAACACTACAAAAAACATGAACAATTTGAGAAAACAGGACAAGGTGGCGGAATATTCCGCACCGGAGTGTTCCGTTTTCGGAGTATGCGCCGAGAACGGATTTGCAGCCAGTAAGCTGAACGCGACGATGTCGGTGGATTCGGCCGAGGAAAAGTACTATGGATCATTCTAAATCAGAAACTCACTATGAAAGAAATCATCAGAAAAACCACATTCTTTGCGGCTGTGGCAATATCGCTTGCTGCCTGCAGCAAAAACGAGGCTGAGCTTAGGAACCATGACGGAGAAGAGGCATTGAAGGTGTCATTCACAGCCGGTGCGGAGACTGCGACCCGCACGACATTCGGAGAAAAGGACGGCAGTGCCTATCCTGTTCTCTGGACACCAAACACAAATGTTGCCATTCGCTACAACACGACTGACATGACCGAGGCGAAAGTCACCCCGTCCGAAGACGGAAAGACGGCAGGCTTCGAGGCTTCATTCGTTCCTGAGACAGAGGTTTCGGCACACACGTTCATTGCAGTGAGCCCGTCAACGGCCGCTGTGTCGCTCATGCCGAACGAGACAAGGATCAGCATTCCGGTGGAGCAGGTCTCTTCAGCGACTTCATGTGATGAAAAGGCACAGGTAATACGCGCTGAGAGCACCATTGAGGGAGCATTTCCGACAGAAGTCGCCTTGAATTTCAGCCATATCACAGCATACGGACTTGTCACCGTCACGGGAATCCCTGAAGGCGAAAAAATTGAGAGCGTGGAGTTTGAGGCAGACGTCCAGCTCGCTGGAAATGGAAACTACGCCAACGGAATGCTCACGATGGACGAGACTGCACCGAAAAGCGTCATGGTCAAGACATCCTCGAATGACGTCTGGTTCGCCTGCGCTCCTGCAACTGGAATGAAGACGCTCACAGTCAATGTCGGCACAGACAAGAATCTTTACACGAAGAAAATCGACATGACTGCAATAGCCGAGCCGAACAAGCCGATAGAGTTTATTGCCGGAACAGTCGCAAAGTTCACTGTTTCTGTGGCAGACACCTTCGACGGAAGATACATCAAGTCCGCTGAAGACTGGGAGAGTTTCGCATACCGGATCAGCCACGGGGACGACTTCTCCGGCAAGCTTGTATCACTGACAACAGACATAACAGTTGAGAACCTCAGCATGGCAAAAGGCGTGTTCAATGGGAAGTTCGACGGAGGGGGTAGACTCATCACACAGGTCAAGAACACCTGTCCTCTTTTCGAGACCATTGGAGCAGACGGCAAGGTCGCCCATTTGCACACTGCAGGAGAATTCGCAAGTTTCGATGACCCGACGACATACGGAACCGCTGTTATTGCGGCAACGAATCTTGGAACAATTGACGATATTGTAGTTCGCTACTCTGTAAAACTCAGCGTGTATGACGATGACTTGTTCATCGGGATGGTGGCGATACAGAACGGCGGAACCATCTCAAATTGCATAAACAAGTCGAATGTCGAAATCAGGATGGAGGTTACTAAAAAGGCACATGCCTGCTGTGGAGGCGGAATTGCCGCTTTCGGGCACACGATTGCCTCGTTCGACGAGACAAGGGGTGTTCCTTCGATTGACGACAAGTGCAAGGCCGGAAAGTTCATCAATTGCGACAACGGAACGGAAAATGAAAAAGTACTTATAAAAGTGACCGGAGCAGGCAATAACACTAACGCAGAGCTCGGTGAAAATGAGGGCGGCTCCATTACCGGACTGTCATTCTACGGAGGCATCTGCGGAATAGCCTGCGTCAACGGAACAGAGTTCACCGGCTGCCGCAATTTCGGGAAAATAGCCAGGGCGTCCGCTGACATGAAGGAAAGTTTTGACAACACCTCCGCATCGGCCGTAGGCGGCATACTCGGAATCAGCGCCAAGATACTCGAGACTGGTATCGCCAACCGTTGGGCATGCCGGATCGGTATGCAGAGGACTGCCGGAGCCGCTGTCACAATCACGGATTGCACCAACAAGGGCGAAGTTGTTGTGCGCACGCGCCGTTACTTCGATGTGAAAAACGACGACAATATGAGAGGAAACTTTGTCGGTGGCATAGTAGGAGTCGCCTGCGGTGAGAAAGAAGGTAAAAGCATCGTCATTTCCGGATGCACTAGCGAGGGCATCGTTGACGGAGGGTGGTATAAGAAGAAGGAAACCGCAATCGGCGGCATCGCTGGACGTGCCTGCAATGCAAAGATTGTGAATGCCCGCGTCAGCGGACAAATCGGTGGAAGCAATTCGAAGGCTGCTGCAGGAGGATTTGTCGGACAAGCCATCTGCACTGTAGCAATTACTGGAACAAGCACCTCGAAGCCTGCATTCATGCTTTTCACTCCTTCGGAGACCGAAGATGCTAAGCCAGTTCTCTACTGGGGTCTTGCTGTAGGCCTCGCCATAAACGGTGCGAACGTGAGCATCGAGAACGCAACCGTCGGAGGCACGGTCAAAATAGACGAAAAGGACGTTGCAATCAGCGCTGAAAACCTCGATAACAATCTCTGGGACGCTCTCAAAAAGAGCGAAAGCAATGCGAAGGTGACGGTCACGGGAATAACTCTCGCACAGTAATAAATGAAAACGGATTGCTAATGAAGCTAACCAACTTTTTAAGAGGAATAGCGGCATTTTTGCCGCTGTTCCTCACACTTCTGATAACCGCACATGCACAGGAGCAGAAAAGCATCAATGTCCGGGGAACAGTGACGGATGACGAGGACGTGCCTCTTATGGGTGCTGTCGTGACCGTTCAGGAGGTGAAGAACCTCTATTCGACCACCGACGCGAACGGAGTGTTCAAGATTAAGGTGCCGGCCGGTTCACACATTCAGGTCTCATACGTCGGCTTCAAGCCCTACACAGCGGAAGTGGTGTCTGGCAGGCCCTCGATGACAATCAGGATGACAACCGAAGTGCTGTCCCTGGAACAGTCAATAGTGGTCGGCTACGGTACTGCACGACTTTCCGACGTCACCGGTTCCATATCCATGATCGATGGTGCACAACTGTCGTCCCAGGCGACCCCGCAGCTGTCCGCTCAGCTTGAGGGAATGATTGCCGGACTTGAGGTTACACGCACGAACGGAGACCCGGGATCCTCGGCGAGCTTCAGGGTGCGCGGTGTCACCACGATGTCCACCAATGACCCTCTGATCATCGTTGACGGCGTTCCTGCATCAAGCATCGATGACGTAGCGCCCGAAGACGTGGAAACCCTCCAGGTGCTCAAGGACGCGGCGGCGGCCTCAATCTACGGTGCAAGGGCAGCGGCCGGCGTGATACTCATCACCACGAAGCAGGCCAAATTCAAGGAATTCAAGATGTCCTATAACTTCGAGGTTGGAGTGGACGTGCCGACAGACACCCCGAAATTCGCCGACGCTGTCGAATGGATGACCGGTCTGAATGAGCTCAAGTACAACGATGGGGCCAAGACATTGGACTCAGCCTACGACAACAGTTACATAGAAAGCTACAATGCGAACCATCTTGACAACCCGGATCAGTACCCGGACACGGACTGGATGGGACAGGCATTCAAGACGCACACTATTCACACACGTCATTCCTTCTCCATGTCCGGAGGTGCCGAAAGGGTGAAGACAAAGTTCAGCATCGGCTACTACGACACTGATGGTCTCTACGCCCAGAAGAACTTCCGCAAGCTCAACGTGAGGAACAACAACGACTTTCGCATAACGGACTGGATTCACGGTAATGTCGAATGGTATATGGTCTATACAAACAAGCTGACACCGCAAAGCACGTACAACTCAATGCCTAGTGATGTGAGCACCCTTCCGCCAATCTACAACGCATATTGGTCCGACGGAGCGTATGCCGATGGAAAGGACGGAGCTAACCCCGTGGCCGCGCTGAACCTCGGAGGCAACAAGACAAGGAACAACTACACTTTCGGTGGAAAGTTCAATCTCGACATAACCCCGTTCAAAAACTTCATGGTCACAGCAGTCATAGCCCCAAACTTTTACTTCAGCAAGTTCAAGGACTTCAAGACAAAATACCAACTGCGCAAGCTCGACGGAAGTTATATTACGGGGCGCAATTCCGCTCCGACCAGGCTCACCGAGACACGCAACGATTCCTATAACATCACGAAGCAGCTCTACTTGAACTACAAGCTTCCGCTGAAAAAGCACGACATGGGCTTCATGCTCGGCTACGAGGACTATACGAACTTCTGGGAATACGTGAGCGCGCGCCGCGAGAACTACCCTCTCGAAATGTTCCCATACCTCGACTTCGCGTCCGAGGCGTCACAGTACTCCAACGGTTCGGCAGGGCACAATGCCTACATGTCGTTCTTCGGAAGGGTCATGTATTCCTACGACAAACGCTATCTTCTTCAGGTCAATGTCCGCACAGACGGCTCCTCCCGGTTCTCGAAGAAGCACCGCTGGGGAACCTTCCCATCGGCCAGCGCCGGTTGGGTGATGTCCAATGAGCCCTGGTTTCAGAAATCCAACGTGAAGAAAGTCATCAATTATCTGAAACTCCGCGCGTCGGTGGGAATGCTCGGCAACGAGCGCATCAATTCGGAATTTCCCTACCTGTCGCTCATCACATTCGGGAACAACTACCTTCCTAACATAAGGACAGGTCAGGTGGACAAGGTGAAGACCGCATATCAGATGGATTACGCCTTTGATGACATAACATGGGAGACCACAACGACATACGGCGGAGGCATCGACCTCTCTATGTTCGGCAAGCGCTTGAAGGTAACGGCCGACGGCTACTACAAGAAGACGACCGGTATGCTCATAGAAGTCGGATTCCCCTCCTATTTCGGATACAACTCCCCTAAGAACAACGCTGCCGACATGCACACCGCCGGCTGGGATCTGAACATATCGTGGCAGGACAACTTCCGGGGCTTCAACTACGGGGCAAACTTCAATCTCTCGGACTACCGCTCCCGCATGGGATACATGGCCGACAAGATGAACCTCACCGCCAACACCGTGACGAAGGAAGGCTCCTACTATCAGGAATACTATCTCTACCGCAGCACAGGAATCATAAACAACGAAAGCGGGATGTACGACCGCGACGGCAACAGGATTCCGCTGCTCACATCAAATGACAAGCCGGGATGCCTCGCATACGTCGATCAGGACGGAGACGGTCAGATTACTCCGGACAAGGACCGCGTGCTATGCGGGAACTCGCTTCCTGAATACCAGTTCGGCGGGTCTCTCTGGGCGAATTACAAGGGCATTGACTTCAACATGTCTTTCAGCGGAGTCGGACATAGGAATGTCTATTTCTACGATTCGTGGAGAAACGCCTACGACTACGGCTACTACAGCCTGCCTTCCTACATGGTCGGCAACCGTTGGAGTCCGTCGCTCTCGGATGAGGAAAACTCCGGCAAGAGGTTTCCAATGCTGACTACGGCGAACAAGTCGAACGTGAACGCCCCAAGCGACTGGTGGCTGTTCAACGGGGCATATTTCCGCGTCAAGAACATAACGCTCGGATACACTCTGCCGCGAAACCTCACGAAGAAGATTCTCATCTCCAAACTGAGATTCTATTTCAGCGCCAATGACCTTCCTGCAATCTCGGGATACCCGGAAGGAATTGACCCCAACTACAGAGGCGGAGACTTCTTACTCACGTCGTACATCTTCGGCCTGAACCTGGCATTCTGACAAGAGCGAAAACATTTTTAAAACGGATTTATCTGATGAAAAGACAAATACTGAAAAGTCTTATGCTGTGGCTGGTGGCAGCGATGTCGCTCGCCGGCTGTGTAAAACTCGATCTGAAGCCGTTGAGCCAGGCCACTGACAACGACTGGTACAGCAGCGAGACGGAGATTGAGATGTCTGTCAACGACCTTTGGAGGGTTGCATTCTTCCCCATCGACGACGAGCGCTGGGACGATGACATGACAAGCCGGAACGGAATCCAGGAAATCAAGGCAGGGACAGGAACAGCGCAGAGCGACTGGGCAAGCGAACGCTGGCTCAGCGAATACAAGGCGATAACGCGCTCCCGCAAGATTCTCAGGTCCATACAGGAGGGACGCGCACAGATTTCAACGGAAGAAAAGAAAAGGCAATATGAAGGCGAGGCTCTTTTCATGCAAGGCTTTGCGTATGCCGAACTTGCGACCTACTACGGTGACTGTGTGCTCGACACTGTCGGCATATCCCTACAGGATGCCTACAAGTCCAAGAGATCCCCTAAGGAAGAGGTTCTGAAATATGCCTACAGATGCCTCGACTCGGCCGCAGTGAAGCTGCCCGAGTCATATCCGGAGCAGCAGCGTCCGACCTCCGGAGCAGCGCTCGGCTTCAAGGCCCGCTTTGCGCTTTTCCACGGAGACTGGAAGATTGCCGCAGATGCCGCAAAGAAGGTCATGGACAGCGGAGTCTATCAGCTGCATGACAGTTATGCGGCTCTCTTCGCAACAGCGCGGAGCTCAAAGGAACTGCTGTTCTATTTCAAGGGAAGCGAATTCTCGGCTCCCGGTCTTATAGGCCGTGTCTTGGAGTTCACGAGAAGAAAGATGAACGGGTTCATTTCCGAATCTCCATCCTATCAGCTCCTATGCTCCTATCTCTGCACGGACGGAAAGCCGATTGACGAGTCCCCGCTTTATAATCCGAAAGACCCGTTCTCTAACCGCGATCCGCGGCTCGGGATGGTCATACAGCCGTTCAAGACAAAGTGGGCTCCCGACTATGAGGACTACGAGCGCAGCAAGAGCGACGGGACTTTCGGCAACAAATACAAGGCGTACTCCCTGCTCGGATACGAGTACACTCCAAACCCGTATGCCACGAAAATCTACTCTCTGAAGGAAAAGAAGATGGTGGACAATCCGGATTCAAAGGCGACGCATGAGCACGCTTCCTACAACGGACTGGCAATGAGGAAATACGTAAACGACGACTGGGCCGGAGCCGCAGACAAATACTACAAGTCCGACAACCTTTTCCCTTACCTGCGCTATGCCGAGATCCTCCTCACCTTGCTTGAGGCTGAAAATGAGCTCGGGACATGTAGTCAGGACATGCTTGACAAGACCATAAACAAGGTACGCGAGCGCGCCTACAGGGGAAGCGGGCTCAGTTATCCGAGAGTCACGGAGACCTCACAGGAAAAACTGAGGAAAATAATAAAAATGGAGCGCCGGATGGAGTTCCCTTTCGAGGGCGTGCGCTACAGGGATCTGCTCCGGTGGAAGATTGCGGAAACAGCGTTCAACATGCCCGAGTACTATCTTTCCCGCAGTTGGTCGAGCTCCACGGAATGGAACGGCTCGGTTGAGGAGTCTAACGTCAAATTGTCCGAAGGCTTCCGCGAACTGCTGAAGAATTGGGACGATGGCAACTTCCCTATCGGAGGCGTCTTTGACAAAAGCCGCAACTTCAACTATATCGACGATGACGGCATTCCGCACATCGGGTATATGGAGCAGCAGGGTTACATCACCGTCTACTACCAGTGCACGTTTGACCGGCACAAAAACTACCTCTGGCCGATTCCGGCATCAGACATACTTGTGAATCCGGACATAATGCAGAACCCTGGATATTAGAAACTGTTTATTACATATTTTAACACATTAACATTTATGAGATTAGTACAAAAAATCAGCATTCTGTCAGCCGCCATCTTTCTGGTCGGTGCAATCTGCGGATGCAATGACGTTTACGGATGGCCGCACACGGAGAAAAGCCAGAGGGTGAACCAGAGCGGAGAAACCGGCGCGGATAAAGACGTAAAGGCGAAATATAAGGTGGATCTATGCGTCTATGGAGCCACCCCGGGAGGAATCATGGCGGCATACACAGCCAAGCAGCAGGGAAAGAAGGTCCTGCTCATAGAGCCTTCATCGCGCATCGGCGGCATGACTGCCGGAGGCCTTGGCCGCACAGATCTTGGGAACACAGATGTCATCGGAGGCCTTACACTCGACTTCTACAAGAGGATTGCCAAAGAGTACAACAAGGACGGATTCATGCTCGCATTCGAGCCGAAAGTCGCCCTTAAGGTCTTCCAGCAGTACATCGACGAGTCCGGAATTGACCTCCTGTACCGGTATAGAATTAAGGAGGCCCAAAAGAACGGGAATAAAATCAAGTCAATCACGCTCGAAAGCTCCAACGGAGCCGGCAATGACATCATCGTGGCCGCACGCGTCTATATCGACTGCAGCTACGAGGGCGACCTGATGGCAAGAAGTGGGGTCTCCTACACAGTAGGCCGCGAGAGCCGTTCTCTGTATGGAGAATCTTTCAATGGTGTGCAGGTTCATTCAACGCATCAGTTTCCTGACGGTGTCGATCCTTACAAGGTCAAGGGCGATCCGACGAGCGGACTTCTGTGGGGCATATTGCCAGGAACTCCGGGAAAGACGGGCAAGGGGGACAAGTGCGTGCAGGCATACAATTTCCGTCTTACACTGACAAACCGCGAAGACAACAGGATTCCTATCACAAAACCTGACAACTACGATCCGGCACGCTACGAACTTCTGCTCCGCTTGTTCGAGGTGAGTCCGGACAGGGCGTTCCTGCACGGAGTCTTCCTTTGGGCGACCATGCCGGGCGGAAAATGCGATGCCAACAACATGGGCCCTTTCTCGACTGACATGATTGGAGCCAACTGGAACTACCCCGAGGCAAGTTACGAAGAGCGTGAAAAGATATTTCAGGAACACGTTGACTACACGAAAGGATTTCTCTATTTTATTGGAAATGACCCCAGGGTTCCGGAAAAGCTGCGTAAGGACATCAAGCCTTGGGGATATCCGAAAGACGAATATCAGGAGAGCGGCAATTTCACTCCGCAGCTCTATGTCAGGGAAGCGAGGCGCATGATCGGGCAAGTCGTCATGACCCAGAAGCACTGTCAGAACAAGGTGGTCGAGGAGGACTATATCGCAAGGGGCGAATACCAGATGGACTCACACCACTGTGGCCGTTATGTCATCGACGGGGAGGTCAAGAACGAGGGAGACGTCCAGATTGGGCTCGGCAAGCCGTACAACATTTCCTACCGCGCCATAACTCCAAAGGAGGAAGAATGCGCGAACCTGTTAGTTCCGGTCTGCCTTTCGGCATCGCACATAGCTTATGGTTCCATCCGCATGGAGCCTATATTCATGGAATTGGGGCAGGCAGCCGGAGCCGCGGCATGTATAGCCATGAAGCGCGGCAACTGCGTGCAGAAGGTGACGGCCGAGGACATTTGGGAAAGTCCGGCAATGGCAGGAGTATATCCAGAAAAGCAGTAATGTATAAAAACAAGTCGACATGACGACTTTATCATATTTCACAATAACACTTTAAAAAATCTGTATCATGAGAAAATCAATCATTCTGACGGCATTGTTCGTCCTTTTCGCAGGTCTTCAGGCCAGTGCACAGAACGCGGCATCCTATGACGCTTCAAAACCAATCATCAAGTCAACGTCCCAGTTCAGTTCGGATTTCACCTCTACCCTCTACGGAGGCACCAAGGCCGACAGGTACGCTGGACTTATCGATGGCAAGAACGATGGTGCTGCGGATCGGGAGGGCTCACAGTGCTGGTTCACGGCAACCGGACCGAAGGACAGGAAGCTTCCGAATCCCGACGAAACCCCGCACTATCTGATGGTGGACATGCTGAAGGACTACGAATCAGTCGTGCTCTACATCAAGCAGCGCAAGAACGACAACACAGTGCTCGGATGGAAATATTGCCCGGTGGAAATAAGCGTTGATGGAGCGAACAGCCCGGACGGCCCATGGGACGTGGACATCATCGTGGTTAACTGGAAGCAGGATGACGTGAAAAAGACCGACACGCTCGTCAAGGCTCTCGACCTTGGCAAGAAGTACAGGTATCTCAAATTCAACTTCATGGAGAATTTCCGCACGAAGTACAGGAATGACTATACAAACTATGCATACGGAGAGTTCCCTATAATCCAGATTGGAGAGTTCCAGCTCTATCCGGAAAAATAAACATAGACTAAAACAAGAAAGGATGCATATCAGGACATACTGCTTTGCCCTTTTGTCGTCGGCTCTGCTGCTCTTGCCATGGGCAGCGGAGGCCGGTGACAATGTGGCGTACAAGGATAACAAGGTAAGAATCACGGTCATAACCGGTGGTCTGGTCAGGCTCGAATATAGTCCGGAAGGAAAGTTCACGGACGAGAAGACAATGCTTGCGGTCTCAAGGGATTATCCGGAAGCCGATTTCAAGGTGAAGGACGGCAGGAAAGCGCTCATGGTCACGACGGACCGGATGGTGATAAAATATCTCAAGGGCACCGGTGCGTTCAGTCCGGAAAACCTTACAATCACTTCCCCTAAGGGAGCGAAGAAACCGTTCAGCTGGGTTCCCGGTCAGGAACAGAAAGAGAATCTCAAGGGTACGTTCAGAACCCTTGACGGCTTCGATGGAATAGTGCAGAAAGCGTCATACGTTCACGACTCGCCCAAAGGAGACACCCTCAGACTTGAGAAAGGACTCCTAGCACGTGACGGCTGGACACTGATCAGTGACTCTCATCAGGCGATTTTTGATGAGGATGAGTTCGCGTGGTTGCACGACAGAGATGACACGAGACGTTCACAAGACTGGTATTTCATGGCCTATGGAGATGACTATAAGACGGCTCTGCGCGATTTCACGCTGCTTGCCGGAAAGTCCCCCATGCCACCGCGCTATTCCTTAGGGTTCTGGTGGAGCCGCTACTGGTCATATTCCGACCACGAGTTAAGCGAGCTTGTCAGGAAGTTCCGCATGTTCGATGTGCCTCTTTCAGTGCTCGTCGTTGACATTGACTGGCATATAAGGGACAAGGGTGCCGGAAACTGGACCGGAATGTCATTCAACAAAAGGCTGTTTCCGGATCCCGCTAAATTCTTCGACAAAATGCACAACGAGAGTCTGAAGGTCACGCTCAACGTGCATCCGGGCTCAGTTGAATCTTACGAGGATCATTATGCTGACATGGCTAAGTGGTGCGGAGTCGATCCCGCGACCAAAAAGCCGATAAGATGGAATCCGTATGACAAGACCTTCATGACAGGCTGGCTCAACACGCAGCTCCGTCCGATTGAGAAATTGGGAAACGATTTCTGGTGGCTCGACTGGCAGACGGCCGGTGACAAGAGAAATTTCCCGAACATGACATTTTGGCTCAATTACAGCGTGTTCCGCGACATGGAGATCAACAGGAACGTGCGTCCGTTCCTATATGGAAGGTGGGGAGGTCTCGGAAGTCACCGCTACCCGATGGGATTCTCCGGGGATACCGTAATCTCCTGGGAATCGTTGGACTTTCAGCCATATTTCAACACGACGGCCGCCAATGTGCTCTACGGATACTGGAGCCACGACATCGGTGGCCACATGATGGCAGATCACATAGACCCTGAACTCTACGTAAGGTGGATGCAGTTCGGTGTCCTCAGCCCGTTCCTGCGAGTACACACAAGCAAATCAACCTCTCTGTTCAAGGAACCTTGGCTCTACAGCAGCGAAAACTTCGACATTCTCCGCAACATTATCGTGGACCGCTATCGTCTCGTCCCTTATATCTACACGATGGCCAGGACCACATACGACGAAGGGCTTGCAATCTGCCGTCCGCTCTACTATTATTGGCCGGAAGAGAAGAATGCCTACGATTTCAAGAACGAGTATATGTTCGGTGACAACATGCTCGTGTGCCCGATCACGTCCCCGATGCAGAACGGGGTGTCAAACGTCAGCGTCTGGCTTCCGGAAGGCAACGACTGGTATGAGGCGTCCAGCGGAACGCTCCTTAAGGGAGGACAGACTGTGGAGCGGGACTTTCACATCGACGAATATCCTCTCTATGTCAAGGCCGGAAGCATAATCCCGATGTACGGGGAGGCGCGCGACCTCAGCCGCAACGATGAACCCATCACGGTGGTTGTATTCCCCGGAGGAAACGGCGGCACGTTCAGCCTCTACGAAGACGGCGGCAACGACAAAGGATACGCGGAAGGATTTGCCAGGACACAGCTCAGGTCGGAACGTTCAGGAAATATACTGAAGGTCAGCATAGGCAAGCGTGAAGGGAAATACGACGGAATGCCGGAGACAAGGCGGTTCACGGTCAAGTTGCCGTCCTCGACCTGCCCAGAGAAAGTCACAGTTGACGGGGTCGAGACCGCGTTCGAGTACAAGGGCTATGACCTGGCCGTCATAATTCCTCTCCCGGAAAAATCCTGCGCCCAAGAGCGCGAGGTAGTCATCACCTACCCTGCCGAAGACATCGTCATCACCGACGGTCTCCTTCGTGAGATGAGGCGAACCGACAAAAACATCACTATGCTCAAGAACCTGTATTCCGAAGTCATCCTCAACGAGACGCTCGGGCCTATGGGGTCACTTGCAGAAGCTATTGAATATCATCCCGAGAACTTCAGGGAACTTGTCACAGAGTTCCGCAAGAACTACAGAAACTTCCCCGAAGTGCTGAAGTCCAATGGCATAGAGGGCTCGACGGCGAGGAAGATGCTGAGGATGAAATAGTACAAAAATTAGAAACCGATGAAAAAGAATTTATATTTTGTGGCTTTGGCGGCAATGCTGGCCGTGGCAGGCTGCAAGGATGACACCGGAGGAGCGCTGCCCGACAGGATTGCGGACGCGGAGATAGTCTTTGCGGCAGACGCGGAGAGAATCGTTGCGGCTGAAAAGACGATGGAGATTCCGGTAATCTACAAAAACGACGGAGGCGAAGTCTCATCATGTCCCTACACGCTCAGTCTCAAGGCCTGGGTTCCGCTCAAGGCGGCGGATCTGGTAAGCGACTACAACAGACGCAACAATACGGATTTTTCCCTGCTTCCGGAGGGATGCTTCACTCTCAAGGCCGGGACACTGGCTCAAGGAACCGGACAGACGTGCGTGAGCATCATCATAGACCAGGAGAAGGTAGGCTCCGAATATAAAGGATGGCCGTTCCTGCTGCCCCTGAAGCTCGCTGCAAACGACACTCAGATTAAAAGCGATGCCGTTCTGTATGTAGCCGTGCCGGCCATCGTGGAGAAAAACGGAACGTCAAGAGTTCATTGGAACACGATGGAAACATACGCGGAGATACTTTACGCTTCCCCGGGAAACGGGAGGTCTGTCATAATATTCACCGAGAAAGACTCTGACGCTGTCAGCACAGCAGAGACGGCATTCAAAGACAAGGGCACGACCGTAGCCGTGCTGCATAACGCCTTGCCTGATGCCGGAGCGGTCATAAGGCCGGAAGAGACAGGAAAGGAACTTCTTCAGATAATGGAAGACAGAAAGGATGAATGGGGCGGGGCATCTGCAGTCGGAGTTATGGGAACAGGCAAAGGTGCCGCTGCCGCTGCAATGATGGCAACAGGCAATACTGACATGATCGGGTTCCAGGTCCTGCTGGATCCCGAAGCGGAAGAGACAGGGATGACGGATATCATACACCGCATCAACGAAAATTCTCCCAAGGCATACCTTGCCGGGGAGCAAGACAATCAGTTCATATCCGGAATCTGCACGGCAATGGAACAAAGCAATGTGAAGTTTGTGAGATACCTTCACGAAAGCGGAGACATGAGCACATGGGCAGACTTTCCGGCATCTCTGTTTTCATGGCTTGAGGGAAAAGAATATGCCGCCGAGGAGAAGACGTTCAGCATTGACAAGAGCCCGGCAACCGAGGCTTCAAGATAATTATACAACAAATTCAAGGATATGAAACGATCTTTTATAATATACATGACTGTCTCGCTTGCCGCCTTGGGAATGTGGCCTTCCACAATGTCTGGAGCGGACTGGTTGAAAGGTGACAAACTGATTCTTGAAACATCTCAGTTTTCTGGAGATTTCACATCGAATGAAGGAGGTGTTGATGGAGATCATTATGCGGGGCTTTTAGACGGAAGCATTGGAAAAAACGGCAAGGACTTCATGAATTGGTGGCTCACATCATACGGGAAGGACCCCGATCCGGCTGTCCCGGCAAATGACAATGCGCCGCACTACCTTCAGATAGACCTCGGAGCGGCACAACGCTATGTCATCCTCGAGATGCAGCACTGTTATGCGGACGACAACACTAACACCTATGGCTGGCAGATTTGCCCTGCGGAAATCGAAGTCTACGCGTCCGACAATGCCGACGAAGGCTATGAGAAGGTCGCTGTAATCGATTGGGATGAAGCATCGATAAAGGCCTCTACGGACAAGTCCGCCGGACTTGACCTGCTGGGCAGCCACAGATACATAAGATTGAGCTTCACGCACAACTTTCTCACGAAATACAGAAACAAGACAAACTTTAATGTCGGAAAATATCCGCGTGTGGCTCTCGGCGAGTTGCAGTGCTATTCCGTGCGGACCACAACGGACAGGCTGACGGCCGACGGACCGGAAATCACGTTTCTGATGATGAAGGATGGTGATGAGACCGCTGTGTCCATAGGCGACGGCATCACTCCCGCATTTTCAGGCGAGACCGCAATCACAATCCCGGAGAAGACACTCGACGGGAATTACAAGATTGCGTCAGTTTCCGACGGAGCGTTTGCCGGCAACGAAAATCTCATGTACATAGACCTGTCCGATGCGGCGGGACTGACAGTGCCTTCTGTCGACAGGAAGTCAGGGATGTTCCGTGGAATACCGGACGCAACGCTTGTTTTCCTCCCGAATGGGAAAGACATGGTCTCCGGCAACAACGTCATAAGCAGTTCGGCGGACGGGACGCAGTTCAGATGCCAGTGTCTCGTGCTGGACGATGGAAGACCATTCTTCACGCCCAAGGGGTTCAAGGCCGCTTCCGTCATATACTCAAGGACTCTGACAAAGTCGGACGCATCCTACACCGTATACCTTCCATACCCTATTCAGGCAAAGGAAGGCCTGAAACTGTACGAGTTCAAGGAAATCAAGGACGGGAATACACCTGTGTTCAGCGAAGTCGCGAGAGCCGCAGCATACACTCCGCTCGTGACAGATGCCGGCACTGACGTCAGCCTTGACGCGGAAAACGTCACCATCGAGGTGACTCCCCCGTCCGACAAGGAGATCTCGGGCCGCGGAGGAAAGTTCGTGGGAACCGTGCGAGGGTTGGGCAATACGGAAGCCGGAGAGCGCGGAGTCCTCATTCTCCAGAGCGACAACAGATGGAAGTCTGTAACTGCGGGAAATGAGGAGGTGAGAGTGCTGCCGTTCAGAGCCTATATAGTAACGAAGTAACCTGCCGGTCATGAGAAAATTCATTGTATTGGCCGTTCTGCTGCTGATGTCGGCATTCCAGGCATCCGGACAAGGCGGCCGGCCGTCTTCCGACGATGGTGGATATAATCTTTCTCCGCTCAAAATGGCAATCAGAGACCCGTTCATAGTTACGGATCACGACAACGGGTGCTACTGGCTGATGTGTCCCAGTATAGTCAACGGAGTGTTCGGGATCAGCGTCTATAAAAGCCTAAACCTTGAAAGGTGGAAATTGGTTCCGAGCGGAGACATCTTCAACATCCCCGAGGGATGGCTCGGGAAAAAGGACTTCTGGGCACCGGATTTTTATTTCTATAGGGGCTCATGGTGGTGTTTCTTCACGATTGCTCCGGAAAACGGCATACGCGGGGTCACAATCTGGAAAGGGGGAAGCCATCCCACCGATCCATATTCCCCGGTACTGCCACCGAATCGCCTATGCTACACACCGGAGAACCAGTATTGCATTGACGGATCCCTCTACGTTGATGACAATGGAAACCCTTACCTGCTATGGTCCCACGAATTCTTCGACACTGAAGACGGAGACGGCGTCATGTACGCGGCAAGGATGAAAAAGGATCTCTCCGGAACCTTCGGAAGACCGTTCAGGCTTTTCTCGGCAAGCGAGGCTAAGGGAGCCGTTGGGTTCGGAACACATAAGATGAGCGGAAGAAAGCAATATCTCACTGACGCCCCTTTCGTATGGAAAGACGATGAAAGCGGGAATCTGATAATGATATGGTCCAGCGTGACCGCCGGAGGTTACGGCATACTTCAGGCCATATCTCCGTCCGGAAAAATTGACGGGCCGTGGGAACTTGACAACCCTCCTGTCTTCACCAACGAGGGAGGACACGCGCATATATTCCGAGACCTGAAGGGAAAGCTTCGGATTGTGTTCTTCCGCAAAAAACAGGGAAAGACACAGGTCTGCATCAAGCCTCTCTTCATCGAAGACGGAAAGATTCTGCCACTTTAGGAACTCACTGACAACGGGTCAATTTTGACAGAGGCTGGAGATTCAGCCTGAACCCGAAAGGACACCACTTTATTGAGATAATTCAAAATGAAGAAACTGATAACTATTATCTGCCTGATTGCGCTTCCGTTGGCGGGGGCAGCGCAGGCTCGCCTCGGAGACACTTCTCCGGAGGATGTATTGAGAAGCATGACGCTTGAGGAAAAGGCCGCGCTTCTTGTAGGTTCGCAAAATCATTATGAGCCGGGTCACGAGGCTACGAGTTCTTCCAGCAATGTTCTGAAAGGAGCGGCCGGGACGACTTCTTCCATCGAGCGTCTGGGGATTCCGGCGACCGTGCTCGCTGATGGTCCGGCCGGACTTCGCATAGATCCCGTGAGGGAGGGTGACTCACGCACATACTACTGTACGGCATTCCCGGTGGAGACTGCTTTGGCCTCTTCTTGGGATGTTGCTCTTGTCCGCAGCGTCGGTGAGGCGATGGGAAATGAGGTTCTTGAATATGGAGCTGATGTCCTGCTTGCCCCGGGAGTCAACATACAGAGAAATTCGCTTTGCGGACGCAATTTCGAGTACTATTCCGAAGACCCTGTTGTCTCAGGAAAGATTGCCTCGGCGTTCGTGCGCGGCATCCAGTCACAGGGTGTGGGCACGTCGGTCAAGCATTTTGCGGCAAACAATCAGGAGACCAAGCGTCTGGAGAACGATTCCCGTGTCAGTGTGCGTGCCTTGCGTGAAATTTATCTGAGGGGGTTCGAGACTATTGTACGGGAGGCACAACCATGGACAGTGATGTCGTCATACAACAAGCTTAATGGTCGTTTCACCCAGGAGGACAAGGAACTTCTCACTGATCTTCTGCGAGGAGAGTGGGGCTTTGACGGCATTGTGATGACTGACTGGACCTGGACAAGGAACACCGCTGCGCAGGTTGCAGCAGGGAATGACCTCTTGGAACCAGGAAATAGAGAACAGGTTAATGGAATCATTGCTGCGGTACGTTCAGGGGAATTGTCGGAAGAGGCTCTGGACGCGTGTGTTCTGAGAATGCTGCGCTATGTGATGAAGACCCCCGCATTCCGAAAATATGAGTTCAGCTCGGCTCCGGATCTGAAGTCACATGCTGAACTTGTCCGAAAGGCGGCTGCCGAGTGCATGGTTCTGCTCAAGAATGACAATGATGCCCTGCCTTTTGACGGTGTCGGCAAGATTGCGCTTTTCGGGGCGCCCGCGTATGAAATGATTGCCGGTGGAAACGGTTCCGGGTATGTGCACAAACCGTATATGGTGTCGCTTGACGCTGGGTTGAAAAATGCGGGTCTGTCGCTTGACGGGGAACTCGTAAGATATTACGGCAGTTATGCCAAATCCTGTTATAGACGTTGGCGTAGAGAGGGTTTCGTGAAAAGTATCTGGAACATTCGCGCTCTTCCGGAACCTCAGACGTCTTCCTCCGCCGTGTGGAGGGCTGCAGCGGAGAATGATGCAGCAGTCGTGGTGATTGCGCGGACTTCCGGCGAGTCCAAGGACAGACAGATTGAGCAGGGCGACTGGTATCTGACTGACAACGAGATGAATCTTCTGCGCGATGTCTGCGACAGTTTCCACGCCCGTGGGAAAAGGGTCACGGTCGTGCTGAATGTAGGTGGTGTGATCGAAACTGCCTCATGGAAGCACTTTCCGGATGCGATCCTGCTTGCGTGGCAGCCCGGACAGGAGGCCGGAAATTCCGTTGCGGATGTCCTTGTCGGAAAGGCGAATCCTTCCGGAAGGCTGGCAGCTACATTCCCCGAGAACTATTTTGACGACCCATCGTCCTTCAATTTCCCATATGGCAACGGCAAGTATAATCGCTCATCATTGGACTACACCGATTATGACGAGGGGATATATGTCGGCTACCGCTGGTTCTCCACCTACGACAAGAGAGTCTCTTTTCCGTTTGGCTATGGATTGAGTTACACAGAGTTCGAGCAGACGGAGCCGTCAGTAAAAGTTAAGGCGGACAGCGTGTTTTTCAGCGTGAGGGTCAAAAATGTCGGTAATGTTGCCGGAAAGGATGTGGCTGAAGTCTTTGTCTCCGCACCGGAGTCTCCGGTTCTGGACAAGCCAAAGGTAGAACTCAAGGCTTTTGCAAAGACCGGGCTTCTCGCACCGGGGGAGTCTGAGGTTCTTACGATGGGAATAGCCGTGAGGGACCTCGCTTCGTTTGACGAGGTGGCTTCGGCCTGGCGTGCTGATGCCGGAAAATATGTCGCAAGGTTTTGTCGGGATGCTGAGACCGAACTATGTTCCCGCACATTCCGTTTGAAGAAGACATACACGGAAAAATGTCGTGATATACTTCGGAGAGACAGGCCGGTACAAAATTAAGAGGCTTGCGCTGAGATCTGGAATATTGACGGTGGTCCTGACTGTAAAATGTCAGGGCCACCGCTCGTTTGTGCTCTGTCGCAGCAGACAGATCCTGCAATGTCGCTGCTTTCGCATTATTTACCATCTCCCCGCCCGATGAGAACATTGAGCTGGCCGGGAAGGCGTTCTACATTAATCGGGGTGTTGCCTATCACCTCGCCGTCGACTTCTACCAGAGCGCCTGGGGCATCAAGAGGCTCTATGCGAAGAGTTGAGCAGCGCGAGGATATCAGTTCCGTATTGGAGGAAAGGAGTTTCCCTGAAAAAAGGGAAGGGACAGCACGAAGAATTTTCATGATCGGCAGAACCGGTATTATGGTGACATCGAGAAGGCCGTCGTCCATTACCGCGTCAGGAACCTGCATCATGCCTCCTCCGGAATATTTCCCCACTCCCATTGCGATGGAAAGGGTGTCGCCCTCAAACACCTTACGTCTGTCAGCAATCACGCGGCATCGAAAGGGCTTGCAGTGCAGTACATTGGAAATAAGAACCTTAAGATAAAGGATCTTGCCGCTCTTGCCGGAGTTTTTTTCAAAATTGACCTGATGGCAGATTTTCGCATCAAAGCCGACACCACCGACGTTGGCCATGTAGGAAACCACATCTGTGGAGGTCTCGTTGTCGCGTCCCGAGATGCGGAATACATCCTGTTTCCCGAAATGCTCTTTCTTCAGAAGACGCACTATCCCGGCAGGATCCTTCGGGACGCCAAGAGTCCGTATCCAGTCGTTACCGGAACCCACAGGAATGACGGCAATGGTGAAGTCGGAAAGCAGCGGGCGCAACGAGTCATCATCAAAAGCCGCTGCTACAGAGGACATCTCGATGAAGCGCACTATACCCTCAAGCACTTCATGCACGGTCCCGTCTCCTCCCACAGCAAGGAAGCGACGATAGCCTGCCTCACAGGCTTTTATGGTAATTTCCACTGCCGCACCGCACTGCCATGTGGTTCGGTACTCGTACTCAATACGGGTCTCCTTCAGCATCGTTTCCGCTTTGGGCCATTCCACCACAGTTTTTCCAGAACCCGCGTTGGGGTTCACCACGGCATACCATATCTTCTCTATAGGCGACATACTGTATTCCAAAATGAACGACAAAAGTAGTAAATTAACAAACACGAAAAAAAATAAACTGCTTCAGAATGAAAATTATTTCGTAATTTTGCAGAATGTGCGTGTTCCCGACCGATGTCGGAAAGGGTGTGCGCCCGGAAGTTTGACACTTCTATGAGTTGAAAATCCTCGTATGAATTTCGTAAATAATTGATAGAGTTCC
>DJSA01000059.1 GCA_002438905.1 Bacteroidales bacterium UBA6346 | reverse complement strand
TCTGCATCCCATCCTTTTCTTCATCCCCTTTGACATAGCGTTTTATTAAAGTTTTTTAGAATATGTATATGAAAAAGTTTTTGATGTCTGCCGTTGCGGCATTGGCCGTTATGACTGGGTCCGCGATTACGGCTGCTGCGGACGAGGGCATGTGGCTGCTGCCGCTGCTCGAAAAGATGAATGCGAAGGACATGAAGAAACATGGCTGCAAGCTTGCGCCGAAACAGATTTACAACGCTGACGGGGTGTCGCTGAAGGATGCAATCGTCCAGTTCGGTGGCGGCTGCACGGGCGAGATCATTTCCGACGAGGGTCTGCTCGTGACTAACCACCACTGCGGATATTCGCACATTCAGGCGCTCAGCAGCGTGGAGCATAACTACCTTCAGGACGGCTTCTGGGCGATGAACCGCAGCGAGGAACTCCCTTGCGACGGGCTGACAGTCACGTTTCTTGAGTCTGTGACCGACGTGACGGACATACTCTCGACTGCGGAGGCGCAGGCACGCGAGGCATACAAAGACAGCGCGAATGTCGATGTTCTCGTTGCAAAGGCATTGGCTGACAAGAAAGAAGAACTCGTGAAGGCATCAGACAGCGAACATGCGCACTGCACCTCAACGGTTGTCCCATACTACAACGACAATCTCTTCTATCTCATTGTCTACAAGATCTATCGCGACGTACGTTTTGTCGGAGCACCGCCTTCATCAATCGGAAAGTTCGGGGCAGACACCGACAACTGGATGTGGCCTCGTCACACCTGCGACTTCTCTATGTTCCGCGTCTATGCCGGAGCCGACAACGAACCGGCAGACTATAGCGCCGAGAATGTCCCGCTCAAACCGAAGAACCACCTGAAAATCTCGCTCAAGGGCGTGAAGGAAGGAGATTTCACAATGATTATGGGCTACCCTGGACGCACGAACCGCTTTGCAACGTCCGACGAACTGAAAGAGATGCTTGCGGAGAACGACATCCGCATCGAGGCGAGGACACTGCGCCAGGACATTATGATGGAGGATATGCTTGCGGATCCGAAGGTTAAGATTCAGTATGCGAGCAAGTACAGCAGCTCATCCAATGGATGGAAGAAGTGGCAGGGAATGAAACTGGCATTTGAGAAACTTGATGTCATCGGCAGGACGATGCTTGAGGAAGACGGATTCCGTGAGTGGGTTGCTGCAGATGCCGGTCGTACAGAGAAATACGGAACTGCGCTTGACGAGATTGCCTCCGCCGTGAACGGTTCAAGAGACGCGAGCCTGCTTTCCACCTGGCTTTTCGAGACAGTCTACCGCAGCGAAATCAGCAACATTGCCGCATCGTCTTTCGCAGCATATTTCTCGACGATGAAAGAGACTTCTGACAGCACCCTCGCGCTCGGGGCGGCAATGGATCAGATGGACGAGTTCTACAAGGACTACTCTCTTCCAACGGACAGGAAAATCACTGAAGCTCTCCTTCGCCTGTATCACCAGAATGTAAACAAGGAAAACTGGATAATCTCCGATTTCAGCGAGGAACGGCTTAAGGGATATGTGGACACACTCTTTTCGCAGAGCGCATTCACTTCTGAGGAGAAAGCCGTGGAGGCATTCAGAAAGGCTGAAACATCCGAGAAAGGGATTCTTGAGCTTCGTGAAGACCCAGCATTCAAACTTTACCAGGCGTTTGGGATGAAATATGTCGAGAATAACAACGAGATCAAGGCGCTCCGCGCCAAGGCAAAAGAAGGAAAGAAAGCCTACACCGCAGGACTGCTGGAATGGAAGAAGGGACAGCCATCCTACCCTGACGCAAACTTCACGATGAGGCTGACCTACGGCAATGTGATG
Source organism: Bacteroidales bacterium UBA6346 (assembly GCA_002438905.1). GTDB lineage: Bacteria > Bacteroidota > Bacteroidia > Bacteroidales > UBA932 > Cryptobacteroides. The sequence continues at coordinate 4,813 of DJSA01000059.1, read as the reverse complement.
GGCTACTCTCCTGCCGATGCCATTGAGTATGAATACTATACGACCCTCGCTGGAGTAATGGAGAAGGAAGACCCGGACAACTGGGAATTCGTGGTTCCGGAAAAACTGAAGGAACTTTACTACGATAAGGATTTCGGTCAGTATGCAATGAAAGACGGCCGTATGGCCACCTGCTTCCTGAGCAACAACGACATCACGGGAGGCAACTCAGGCTCTCCGATTATGAATGCAAAGGGCGAACTCATAGGTCTGGCGTTCGATGGCAACTGGGAGTCGATGAGTTCGGACATCATGTTCGAGCCTAATCTACAGCGGTGCATCAATGTGGATATTCGTTATGTGCTGTTCATCGTCGATAAGTTCGGTGGAGCGGGATATCTTATAGACGAAATGGATATCAGGTAAAAAACCGCCTAAAGGGTACGCTTGCTGCGTTACGCAGGAGTGCTAAAATCCTCACAACCATTAGGTTGCTGCGGTTTTATCCCTTCTACAAGCCTTGCAATCGCACCCTTTATGCAATTTTACCATCTGAGCTGTTATATTATGATTACAGAAAAGGAAATACTTGAATATCTGAAGGATGTGCAACATCCGGCGAAGGGCGACAGGAGTATTGTGGAGTTGGGGATGGTGGAGAAGGTCGCCGTGGAGCCGCTTGAGGGCGAGTCTGTCCGCGTGAGCGTGACGCTCGGCTTCAGCAAGCACCGCGATCCGCTCGCTGAGTATCTCATCGGCAGCACCAAGGCGGCTATCATACGCCACTGCCCGGCTGGCTCCGAGGCGGAAGTGCTCACTGTCATCAAGGAGGAGCCGAAACCAAAGAAGAAGCCGGGGCTCGACCTTGGCCTTGAGGAACTTGCTAATGTAAAGCATATCATCGGGATAGCGTCAGGAAAGGGCGGTGTCGGGAAATCGACAGTTGCGGTGAACCTTGCAGTGGCACTTGCACGGTTAGGCTACAAGGTCGGGCTCGCGGATGCGGATGTCTATGGGCCGTCCGTTCCTAAGATGACCGGCACAGAGAACGAGGTGCCGGGTTCATTCCAGATTCCGGGAAGTGAGCCGGGTGAGGAGCCGAAGGACGTGATTATGCCGATCGAGAAATACGGTGTTAAGTGGATGTCTATCGGCTATTTCGCAAGCCCCGAACAGGCACTCATCTGGCGTGGGCCGATGGCCTGCAATGCTCTGAAGCAGATGATTTTGCAAGTCCGCTGGGGCGACCTGGACTTTCTGCTCATCGACATGCCGCCCGGAACTGGTGACATCCACATCAGCCTCGTCCATGACATTCCGCTGAGCGGGGCCGTGATAGTCAGCACGCCTCAGGCCGTTGCGCTCGCCGACGTTGAGAAAGGAGTCAATATGTTCCGCAACGAGAACGTGAACAAGCCGATTCTCGGACTGGTGGAGAACATGGCCTGGTTCACCCCTGCGGAACTCCCGCAGAACAAGTACTACATTTTCGGCAAGGACGGTGGCAAGGCGATGGCCAAGAAATACGGCATCGACCTTCTCGGCCAGATTCCGCTAGTCCAGAGCATCCGTGAAGACGGCGACAACGGCACCCCGGCAGCCCTCGGCACCGGTCCCGAGTCCGTAGCCTTCCTCACTCTCGCTGAGAAGCTCGCCGCCAAACTCAAGTAACTCGGCGCTGCAACGCATACAAACCGCGCGGAAAGTCGATAAAAAAGTGGCTTTCCGCGCGGTTTGTCTTCCATAACGCTGCGGAAAGTCGAAAAAATATTGACTTTCCGCAGCGTTTATCTCGCTAAAACACGCGGAAAGTCGATATTTTTACTAAATTTGCAAACGAAAAATGTGGCTAAACTTTTATTGCAATGAAGATAATAGGACGAGACAGCGAGATGGAACAGCTTCGGAGACTATATGAGGCACATTCTCCCGAGTTTGTTGTCGTATATGGAAGGCGGCGCGTCGGCAAGACATTTCTGGTTAACCATTTCTTCAAGGACAACTTTACATTCAAGGTAACAGGATTGGCCAAAAAGGACAAGAATGCGCAGCTTCTCAACTTCGGTGAGGCACTCAAGCGGCAAGGATCCCCGCTATGTCCGATTCCCCAGAGCTGGAATGAAGCTTTCGGCAGCCTCAGGACACTGATTGAGAACTCCGGCAAGACAGGGAAAAAAGTAGTGTTCATAGACGAGCTGCCATGGATGTACACGCCGCGAAGCGAACTCGTCACTGCAATAGAGCATTTCTGGAACGATTGGGGCTGTACCCGCGAAGACTTGCTGCTTATCGTATGCGGCTCCGCGACATCATGGATAACGAAGAATATCCTCAAGAATAAGGGTGGCCTGCACAATCGCGTGACATCGAAGATATACCTCCGTCCGTTCAGTCTCACCGAATGCAGGGATTATCTCAAGGAGGCAGGTTTCCGCTATGAAGAGAAGGACATCGCTGAATGTTATATGATTATGGGAGGAATCCCATATTACCTGAGCCTTCTCGACAAGGGGCTTAGCCTCGCGCAGAATGTGGACAGGATGTTTTTCCGGAGAAACGGAAAGCTCGACGGAGAATTTCAGAATCTCTATGCGTCTCTGTTCGATAACAGCGAGCCGTATCTCAAGGTCATCGAAGCACTGAGCCGGAGGAATTACGGAATGACCCGGAATGAGATTATAGAGCTGACCGGACTTTCCGACGGAGGTGGGCTGAGCACGATTCTGGCCGACCTTGACAGCTGCGACATAATCCGGAAATACCGTGCGTTCGGCAAAAAGGAGAATGACGCGATATACCAACTGACGGATTTCTACACCATATTTTATTACAAATTCATCCGGAAATACGGAACTTCCGACAAAGACTTCTGGGCCTATCAGATCTCAACACCGACGCACAACACGTGGGCAGGAATCGCGTTCGAGCAGCTGTGCATTCAACACCATCTCCAAATCGAGAAGAAACTCGGAATATTCGGGATGCTCACAGAAACTTTCTCTTGGCGCTCAAAGGATGCCCAGATTGACATGATTATCAAGAGGGCGGACAAGGTGATAAACATCTGCGAGATGAAATGGTGGGACGGCCCGTTCACGATTTCCAGGAAATACCGTGAAACGTTGGAAGGCAAAATCGAATCCTTCCGCTCCCGGCTGAAAACCAGGCGCACTCTCCACCTCGTGATGGTCACCACCTTCGGTCTCCGTCACAACGAATACAGCGGCATAGTTCAGAACGAAGTCACGATGCACGATCTTTTTGAGAAATAGCTATTTCATCTTGATGTCCTGAGCGGCGTTGCTTTCATCCTTGCCGATGACAGGGAATGAGCCTTCGACTTTGCTGTAGGAGCAGTTCTTTGTCTGGAAAACTCCGTCGGCATGACCGATGAAGATGCCTACGGCTCCTGTCCCGACATCTGGGATGTTCTCCTCTATCCTGCCACCGAAATGGACTCTCTCGTGATTACCTACGGCATAGCCGTATGCGCCGCCGACAAAATTGTTTTTCTTTCCGTGGACGGTGCCATAGGCGGAGCAGTTCGTGATCTTGCTGCCGGCTCCGACAGCGCCTACAAGGCCACCGACACGCACCTCATTTTCAGACGTGGAATTAATCTCGGCATAGGACGTACAGTCCATGACATTTGCAAATGCCAATCCCGCTACGCCACCGACATGGAAATCGTTCACGCTCCCTGACAAATCCAGACTATTTACAGTAACAGAGCCTCTGACAGTACAGTTGGTAATAGAATTATTACGCTCATTGTTGAAAGAGATGTCCCCTATCAGCCCTCCGGCTGCCACTGTAAAAGATTTCGAAGTTGATGCAGGAGCATTGACTGTCACATTGACATCAGCGCGGCAGTTGATTATGCTTGGGTCACCGGATCCTACGATTCCTCCGGCACAATATGCACTTGTCACGGAACCATCAATTCTGCAATCCATAATGTCAGTGAATGAAGTGAAGCTGACAATGACCCCGGCTTCACGACCTCCGGTTTTAACATCAGCGTTCCTTATTGTAAGATTCCTGACAACCGATTTTTCCGTGGAACTCGTACCGCTAAGCCAATAGAACAGACCGGCATATCCATCGCTCTCATCCACCTTCAGATTGATAATACTCTTGCCGTTTCCGTCCAGACGCAGATGAGGAAAATTTAATTTGTTACCGATAGGTGTCCACGGCTTACTTGCAAGGTCTATGTCTTTCATTAACTTAAAGTAATTGCCACGATAATCATTAATATCATTGTTGATATTATATGCAAGGCCAGCCAATTGTGCGGCGGACTCTATGAGGTATGGGTCAGACTCAGAGCCGGATCCTTTTGTGATAGGTTCAGTGGATTCTCCGTCCCAGACAGAATATTCTTCAATATAACCATCCTCATCATCTAACTCTTTCTCTGGCTGCCATTCAAAGACATTGACGCTGCCAGCCTCCAACTTATCCTTCCCCACCTTGACATTCATAGTATAGGCATATCCTGAATATAGCTCCAAGTCACTGTCAATGGTGACATTGTACGCCTTGTTGTCGGACATCACGACCGTAAGCATCCGAGCTCCGCCTTTCTGGCCTTTCCCGGGAAAGAATATGGCCTCGTAAACACCGTCCTTCGTATTGCACATCGATATGTCATTGGAGGATGACTGATCAAGATCAGTGACTGTCCTATTGGCAAGGTCGCATCGGATCTTGCTGGAAGTCCCGTTCAAAATCACATCCTTGACCGAATACGAGTCATCGAACTCATTCCCAAAAGCAAGATTGACTTTCAACTTCACAAGAGCGTGACTGAACGTTATGTTCAGTTTCT
>DJSA01000081.1:6841-14408 GCA_002438905.1 Bacteroidales bacterium UBA6346 | reverse complement strand
CGAGAAGGAAATACACATTGGCTCCGATGGTATTGCCCTTGTCGTCCGTTATCCACGAGTCTGCGTAAACCCTGTACATCAGCGCATCCTCACGGATTGCCTTCTTCCTGGAAGGAAAGTCCACCACGCATTCGGAGCCGCAGATGACATATCCGTGCCCCAACGTCACGGCGACCTCCAGAGCCATATTCGTAAAGTCCGGCAGTCCGATATCTCCGATTCCGTCTTTCTTTCCGCAGTCGAGAATCGGAAGCGAGCCGCTCTTGAAGTTCCCGGAGGAATTGATATAGACGTTTGAGTTCCCGATGGTGGTACTTCCATTGTCCTCGTTCATCATCTTGAGCATCGAGGTGCCTTCGGGAAACCGCTCAATTTTCTCTGTCTTATCGCAGGATAATGTTGTCATTGCGAGTATGGAGCAGATGACCGCTCCGAATATTCCGTGATGTTTCATACAGATGCTTTTTAGGGTTTGCGGTGCATCAAAAAGTGTGCGCAACCCAAATTCGGCGTAAAGATACATCCAGTTTAAGAATCCGCAATGACATTGCGATTAAAATAGAATATTTATTATTTGCCGACGCAGAATATTTATTTACCCACGCAGAACCGGCTGAACACGGTGTTGAGTACCTCCTGGCTGCTGATGACGCCGACGATCTCTCCAAGGGCATCAATGCCTTCCCGCAGGTCCTGGACAAGCAGGTCTGTGGGGACGGAGTCGGCCAGGCCGAGGCGGACGCGGGCGAGGGCTTCGGAGGTGGAGGCGAGGGCCTGGTAGTGGCGCAGGTTTGTCACAAGGGTCTGCTCCGAAGATGCTCCATTTTGGCTCTTCTGCGAATCGGCGAGTGCGCTTTTGAGCTCGGAAAGACCTCTTCCTGACTTGGCGGAAATCTGGAAGAGGTTCAATTCTGGAGTCTCTGCTGTACTGTCATCATCATTCGAGCCCTCAAGGTATGAAACATAAGTGTTTTCGATAATAACATTTTTGTTAAAGCAGTCGTCAGGGGAAATCGCGTCAATTTTGTTTAGGACGACAAACAATTTCTGCTGGCGGAAATCAACCAGCGGAAGAAGAGCGGAAAATTCTGCGGAAAGCATGCCGTCCGTCTTTGTCGCGTCAAGCATCACAATGACGACCATGGCTTCGGCGAGCTTGCGGTAGGAACGTTCGATGCCGATGCGCTCGATTTCGTCCGTGGATTCGCGAAGTCCGGCGGTGTCGATGAAGCGGAAGAGAATGCCACCGATGTTGAGGGTTTCTTCTATGGTGTCGCGGGTCGTGCCATCGATGTCCGAAACAATGGCGCGTTCCTCACCGAGAAGGGCGTTGAGGAGAGTGCTCTTCCCGGCGTTGGTCGCCCCAACAATGACTGTCGGGACTCCGTTGCGTATGGCGTTCCCAAGACGGAACGAATCCATCAGTCGCCTGATGTGTTCCGTTGTCTTGTCGACAAGTCCCGTCAGCCTTGTCCTGTCCGCAAATTCGACGTCCTCCTCGCTGAAGTCAAGTTCAAGTTCCATGAGGGTCGCCAGTTCAAGCATCTCGGAGCGCATGGTCACCAATTCCTTTGAGAATCCTCCCTTCATCTGGGACATTGCGATTCTGTGGGATGCTTCCGAAGACGATGCTATGACATCGGCTACCGCCTCAGCTTGGGCAAGGTCCATCTTCCCGTTCAGAAAAGCCCTCTGTGTGAATTCTCCCGGGCCGGCAAGTCGGCAGCCTGCGGCAACAAGAAGGCGAAGCAATTCTGACACAATAAATTTCGATGCATGGCATGAAATCTCCAGCGCATCCTCTCCCGTGTAGGAATGCGGCGCCCGGAAAACGCTGACAATCACATCGTCCAACACTTCCGCTGGGCGTTCCTCCTCCTTTTCGCGGCAATCCACGCTCACTGCATTCATACCGGCTGCCGACAATACGCCGGCATCGCCACGCCTTGCTGGGTTCTCGTCTTCAGGAGTGTAAAATACCGTACCATAATGCAATGTGTAGCCCAAGGCTTCAGATAACTTGCCTTTTTTTAGGGATAGTATCCTGTCCACCAGCTCAATACATCCATTGCCGCTCACCCTTACGATTGAAATTGCCCCCGTTCCCGGAACCGTCGCCGGGGCGCATATAATGTCGTCAGTAAAAAATTTGTTCATGAATATGTGTGTCGTATACGAAATATTCCGCGAATTTAGCAATATATCGTCAAATTACGCCGGTTTTTAATTTTGCAGGCAACATCCGCCAATATCTGTTCATCGAAAATGGATGAATTTAGTTAATTTTGCAGCGAAAACAGATTCGATGAGGGAAATGATAGACAAAAAGACAAAGATTATATGCACCGTCGCCGACAACCGGTGTGACGTGGACTTTATCCGGCAGCTTTACGAAAACGGAATGAACGTCGTACGTATAAATTCTGCGCACGCGTCCCTTGAGGGGGCACAAACTGTCGTGGATAATGTCAGGAAAGTTTCTGACAGGATAGCGATACTCATAGACACGAAAGGTCCGGAAGTCAGACTCACCCAGATGGCCGATTCCGTTGGATTCATAGCGCGTACCGGCGAAACGATTGAAATCGTGGACGATCCGACGCGGCCTTGCCGCAGGGGAGTCCTCTACACAACCTATCCTCACATGGCAGAAGACGTGCCGGTGGGTTCGGATATTCTCATCGACGATGGTTCGGTGGATCTGTCCGTTGTCAGGAAAGAAGATGGGAAGCTCATCTGTGAGGTGATGAATGAAGGCATAATAAAGGGGCACAAAAGCGTCAATGTTCCGGCCGTCCACATAAACCTTCCGGCAGTGACCGAAAAGGACCGCAGGTTCATAGAATGGGCAATCGGAGCTGACATCGATTTCATCGCTCACTCGTTTGTCCGCAGTGCCCGTGACCTTCACGAGATCCAGGAAATACTCGATGCTCGGAACAGCCATCTGAAAATCATCGCCAAAATCGAGAACCAGCAGGGCATCGACAACCTGGATGAAATCCTGACTTACAGCTATGGTGTCATGGTCGCCCGCGGAGACCTTGGCGTCGAGATTCCTGCGGAACGCATCCCTTTGATACAGAGGGATATAGTTAAGGCGTGCAGGGACAGAAAGAAGCCGGTTATCATTGCGACGCAGATGCTGCAGAGCATGATAGAGAATCCGCGTCCGACTCGTGCCGAGGTAACCGACGTCGCGAATGCCATTTTCCAGAGCGCCGATGCCATCATGCTGAGCGGGGAGAGCGCGTATGGGAAATATCCTGTCGAAGCCGTCAAGACGATGACGAAGATTGCCCTGCAGACGGAAAAGACCATTGACGTGAACCTGGATCTGAATTTGCGGAACGCTGTCAAGCCGGTTGCCGTCGTGATTGCTAGAGCCCTTGTGGCCGCTACTCAGGAGCTGCCGGTTAAAGCGCTTGTGTTCGACACCTACACGGGTCGCGTCGGGCGCTATCTTTCCACTTTTCGTCCTAAAGTTCCGGTTTACGCTATGTGCTATAACAGCTACACTATGAGAGAATTGGCTCTTGTGTTCGGAATCAAGGCCTACCCCTTCTCAAAAGTGAACGACAAGGAAGAGTTCTCAGCCAAGTCTATTGACCTGCTCACGCGGGACGGCAAGATTTCCCAGGGAGACCTCATCGGATTCATCGGAGGCGTGTTCGGCGCTCAGATGGGTGCCACATACATGGAGTTGAAATATGTGTAAGGCTATGGAAACAAGAGCGTTGCTATTCGATTTTGACGGAGTTGTCGTCGATACGGAAAAGTACTATACCACATTCTGGGAAGGAATAGGGACGAAATATTTGGGGGTTAAGGGATTTGCAGGAGGCGTGAAAGGTGTCACGCTCACGAGGATATTAGCAGAATACTTTGGCGACAGAAAGGGCTTGTGGCCCTTGATAACCGCTGAACTCGATGAGTTTGAGTGGAATATGCCTTATGAATATATTCCCGGATTCGTTGATTTTGTGGCGGATGCACGGGGACGGGGATACAAGACAGCTGTGGTTACTAGTTCGAATAGGGCTAAGATGTCTGCGGTTTACGCCAAAAGACCTGAAATCCCAGAACTTTTCGACGCCATCCTCACCAGCGAGGACTTCGCTGCCTCAAAACCCGACCCAGACTGCTTCCTCAAGGGAATGGCACGTTTCGGCACCGATGCCGCCCATTCCGTCGTTTTCGAAGACTCCGTCAACGGGCTCAAGTCCGCCAAGGCCTCCGGCGCCCTCGTAATAGGTCTCACGACCACCAATCCGCCCGAAATAGTCCGCGAATACAGCTCCCTGCAAATCCCGGATTTTACAGGTAAGGAAAGGATTTTTGAGTTTATTGAAAGCCGTTTATGACAGTTTGTATTGCTGAAAAGCCGAGCGTGGCGAGGGAAATCGCCGATGTCCTTGGCGCCAGGCTGAAAAAGAACGGCTACATCGAGGGCAACGGCTATCAGGTGACGTGGACTTTCGGCCACCTGTGCACGCTCAAGGAGCCTCATGACTACGACCCGAGATGGCGCGTATGGGCGCTCTCGACTCTGCCTATGATGCCGCCGCGCTTCGGCATAAAGCTCATAGACAACGAAACTTATAAGGCGCAGTTTCAAGTGATAGAGCAGCTGATGCAGAACGCCGACATGATTGTGAACTGCGGCGATGCTGGGCAGGAGGGAGAGCTGATTCAGCGGTGGGTCATGCAGAAGGCGCGGGCGAAGTGCCCGGTCAAGCGTCTGTGGATTTCGTCCCTCACCGAAGAGGCGATACGCGAAGGGTTCAACCATCTTGAAGACTCATCAAAATTCCAGAAGCTCTACGAAGCCGGACTCTGCCGGGCCATTGGTGACTGGCTGCTGGGGATGAACGCCACAAGGCTCTATAGTCTGAAGTATGGAGGGGGATACACCCGCGACCGTAAGGTGCTGTCAATAGGGAGGGTACAGACTCCTACCTTAGCTCTTATTGTAAATAGGCAGAGCGAGATCGAGAATTTTAAGCCCGAGCCTTACTGGGAACTTAGGACCACCTATAGGGACACCGTTTTCAGCTCCACAAAAGGTAAGTTCAAGGTGAGGGAAGAAGGCGAGAAACTGCTTGAGGTAATCAGCGGCAACGACTTTACGGTCACAGACATCGCCAAGAAGAAAGGCAAAGAATTCGCGCCCCGTCTCTTCGACCTCACCTCGCTTCAGGTCGAGTGCAACAAGCGCTTCGGATTCAGCGCTGATGAAACACTCCGGCTCATTCAGTCGCTCTACGAGAAGAAGGTGACGACATATCCTCGCGTCGACACGACCTTCCTCAGCGATGACATATATCCGAAAGTTCCCAAGACCCTCGAAGGACTCGTCGCATACCGCGAATTTACTGAACCTCTTAAGGGAAAGAAACTTCCGAAGACGAATCGCGTTTTCGACAATTCCAAGGTCACCGACCACCACGCGATAATCCCGACCGGCGTCCCGGCAACGAACCTCACTCAGCAGGAAATGATGGTCTATGATCTCGTGGCACGGCGTTTCATCGCGGAGTTCTATCCCGACTGCGAGATTTCGACGACGACTGTCCTCGGAAAGGTCGCCGACATTGAGTTCAAGGCCTCCGGCAAGCAGATTCTGAGCCCCGGCTGGAGGGTGGTGGAGCAGAGACAGCAGTCAAGCGCGCAGCAGCCGGACGGGGGACAGATTTCCGCCGGAGTCGCACAAGTCGATGGCGAAGCTTCCTCCGATGGCGCCGAACTCAAAGTTATGCCGAATTTCACGAAAGGGGAGTCCGGTCCGCACACGCCCACGCTGAAAGAAACTTGGACCACGCCGCCCAAGCCCTACACCGAGGCGACCCTTCTCCGCGCGATGGAGACCGCCGGCAAGTTCGTTGACAACGAGGAGCTTCGCGACGCCCTCAAGGAGAACGGCATAGGCCGCCCATCGACCCGTGCCGCCATCATCGAGACACTCTTCAAGCGCGGCTACATCCGCCGTGAGCGAAAGAATCTTCTCCCGACAGACACCGGCCGCGAACTCATCTCCACCATCCACGAGGACCTCCTCAAGTCGGCCGAACTCACAGGCATCTGGGAGCGCAAGCTCCGTCAGATTGAGCGCGGTGAGTATGAAGCGCGGGACTTTATTGACGAACTCAAGTTTATGGTCTCTGAAGTCGTGTTTCACGTTTTGAATTCTTGAGTATTTGCGTATTTAAGAATTATTGCCTACTTTTGCATACATTTTGCTCTCGGAGGAACCCTATTCAGGGGGGACGGGCGCTATGATATAATTACCCGAGCTTTCCTATGTCGCTCTTTGTTAGAGAGTTGTCGGAAATCTTGGGAGCCAAGGGAATAATCCTTTACAAAAAAATAATCCTTTACAAAATTAGAATTCACAATGGAATCTCCTGTTGAAGGCGGAACAGCGCAATGGTTCGCGATGGGTGCTCCATACAGGAACGAACTTAGAGTCCAGAAGCGGCTTGACGAATTTGGCATAAGATCCTTCATACCGATGAAGTATGAGGTCGTCGAACGTTGCGGACGAAAGTCCCGCGTGCAGGTTCCAGCGGTTAGTAATCTTGTTTTTGTCCATGCGGAGCCCTCTGTCATCAAGACAGTGAAACCGAAAATACCCCGTCTTCAGTACAAAATTACGCGTGAAGGGGATAGGAATACAATCATAACCATTCCGGAGAAGGAAATGGAGGATTTCATAGCCGTGACTTCCGCGATGTCTGAGAACATCACGTATTATGCCCCAGGAGAAATTGCCCTCGCTAAAGGCACGAGGGTGAGGATAATCGGCGGACCCTTCGATGGTGCGGAGGGGGTGCTCGTGAAGATTAAGGGACACCGCAGTAGGCGCTTCGTAGTTTCCATTACAGATTTGATTTACGCGACCACGGAAGTGACTCCGGACCTCATTGAAGTTCTGGATTGACCAATAAAATGACAGCATTATGAAAATAGCAGTAGCAGGAACCGGTTATGTCGGGTTGTCAATAGCAACCCTTCTGAGCCAGCACAACCATGTCATGGCCGTAGACATAATCCCGGAGAAAGTCGAGAAAATAAACAACCGCATCAGCCCCATTCAGGACGAATATATAGAGAAATACCTCGCAGAGAAGCCTCTGGACCTGACAGCGACGCTCGATGGCCGTGCCGCCTATTCCGATGCCGAGTTCGTTGTCATTGCAGCTCCGACAAATTACGATGCCCAACGTAATTTTTTTGACACATCCGCAGTTGAGGCTGTCATCGAACTTGTCCTTGAAGTGAACCCTCATGCGATAATGGTGATAAAATCCACTATTCCAGTGGGATACACGGAGAGTGTCCGCAGAAAATACAACACTGAAAACATCATCTTTTCGCCGGAGTTTCTGCGCGAAAGCCGGGCTCTCTACGACAACCTCTACCCGAGCCGCATAATAGTGGGGCGTCCCGAAGGCAACGCCCGTTTGGAACGCGCTGCGCATGTGTTCGCGGAACTTCTTCAGGAGGGGGCTATCAAGGAGAATATAGACACGCTCTTTATGGGCACCACCGAGGCTGAAGCCGTGAA
>DJSA01000081.1:6480-6804 GCA_002438905.1 Bacteroidales bacterium UBA6346 | reverse complement strand
CTCTTCGCCAACACCTATCTTGCTCTCCGTGTCAGCTACTTCAATGAACTCGACACCTACGCAGAGATGAAAGGTCTTGACACTCAGGCCATCATCAAAGGAGTCGGCCTTGACCCGCGAATCGGAACCCATTACAACAACCCCTCATTCGGGTATGGTGGCTACTGCCTTCCTAAAGACACGAAGCAGCTCCTCGCCAACTACCAAGATGTGCCCGAGAACCTCATCCAGGCAATCGTCGAGAGTAACCGCACCCGCAAGGACTTCATAGCCGACCAAGTGCTGACCAAGGCCGGTTACTACGGCAGCAATGGGCAGTGGGAC
>DJSA01000081.1:5816-6361 GCA_002438905.1 Bacteroidales bacterium UBA6346 | reverse complement strand
GGCGCGGAAATCATCATCTACGAGCCGACCCTCGAAGACGGGACAACGTTCTTCGGCAGCGAAGTCGTCAATGACCTCTCAAAGTTCAAGGCACTTTCCGCCGCCATCATCGCCAACCGCTACGACTCCTGCCTGGATGACGTGAAGGACAAGGTTTATACTAGGGATATTTTCAGAAGAGACTGAGGCCATTGCAGAAACTATAATGCACTGCATAAGTGCACATATATGTAAATAATTATACTCAATGGGTGAAAAATTGCTGTCTTTCTAACAAAGTCAAAGGCTGTTTGTCACCTCATGGTTATAGACGAGGTCAATGCCAGGACTGGTCAAGCGAATTCAAGCAGATATACGATACACCATCCGAAATACACTTTTGAAGTAGGTGGAAAGAGTAAGGGGAAACGCCAGATTGAAAATGTCCCAGACTCCTATGTCGTGAAGGACGATATAGAGTTCGCTCATGGCAACGTCATCCCGCTTTGGGCTTTCGGGCTGAACTACTGACTACGAGCGCTTCCTATCCTTTTGCTTAACCATCT
>DJSA01000081.1:5460-5729 GCA_002438905.1 Bacteroidales bacterium UBA6346 | reverse complement strand
GGCGATAGCCTGCGGTGAGGTGAACACGCGTGCTTCGGAACAGAATCAACAAATAGAAGGCACACTAGATAGAGTCTTGTGATATATAGGGATATAAATAAATATATAGGAATATAAATAATAGTGCAACTAATACTATTATCCGGAGGCTCGGGCAAGCGCTTGTGGCCTCTGTCAAACAATGCACGCAGCAAGCAGTTCCTGCCACTCCTTGAGAGGGAAGACGGCACGATGGAATCCATGGTACAGCGCGTTGTTCGTCAGATTCG
>DJSA01000081.1:0-5450 GCA_002438905.1 Bacteroidales bacterium UBA6346 | reverse complement strand
AGAAATAGCCAAGGATATAACGATCGCGACAAATGCAAGCCAGTTGGATATCATCACGAACCAGCTTGGAGACAGAGTAACCATCGTCACCGAACCTGAGCGTAGAGACACATTTCCTGCTATCTCGCTTGCTGCAAGTTATCTGAAGCACGTCAAGCAATGCCCTGATGATGAGATTGTTGTAATCATGCCGTGTGATCCATATACTGAGACTGGGTATTTTGAGGCAATCCGGAGAATGGCAGAATGCGTAAAATCGAATGCCGCGGACTTGGTCCTCATGGGAATAACGCCGACGTATCCATCATCAAAATATGGATACGTGGTTCCGTCCCTAGCACCGGCAGACAAATCAGCTCCGGCAGGCTGCATGCCAGTAGCCAGATTCACAGAGAAGCCATCCGTTGAAGTGGCCGAAGCACTTCTCAAGCAACACGCCTTGTGGAATGGCGGAGTTTTCGCTTTCCGGCTCGGCTATATGATGAATATAGTTAGGAAATATATTGATTCGGACTCTTTTGAAGGTACTCGCAAAAGATACTCCGAGCTGCCGAAAATTTCCTTTGACTACGAAGTCGCCGAAAAGGCCAAGTCTGTGGCCGTGGTGCCATATACAGGCGAATGGAAAGACCTTGGCACATGGAACACCCTGGCAGATGAACTTCATAAGCATATAATTGGCAATGCCGTGATGGGTTCTCACTGCGAGAACACCCACGTTATCAATGAACTCCATCATCCTATATATGTAGACGGACTTAAGGACGTCGTTATTGCAGCATCACCTGATGGAATCATCGCATGTCAGAAACGTTACACCGAGAATATCAAGAACGCTGTGGACAACCTTACCCCGCGTCCTATGTATGAGGAACGCCGCTGGGGAACATATCGTGTACTTGATGAATCCACATACGCAGACGGACATCACTCGTTGACAAAAAGCGTCACTCTGAATCCAGGCAAGAGCATTTCGTATCAGCGTCATCTTCATCGCTCGGAGGCGTGGACGTTTGTTGAAGGCGAAGGTTTGTTTGTCCTTGATGGCAATGAAAAGCGCATCGAGGCCGGTGATACGGTAATAATTCCGAGGGGTCATAAACATACGGTGAAAGCCATTACGCGACTGTCGTTTATAGAAATCCAGACAGGCAATCCGCTCATGGAAGACGACATCGAAAGATTTGACTGGGAATGGCAAGCGTAAATTTCAGCTGAGAATAAAAATAGTGTTCAATATATGTTAGAGAAATCCGCAAAAATATATGTTGCTGGTCATCATGGACTTGTCGGATCGGCAATCTGGAACAACCTCCAGAGTCGTGGGTACACCAATCTTGTAGGACGCACGCACAAGGAACTGGATCTTACGGATCAGTGTGCTGTGAAGAAATTCTTTGACGAAGAGAGCCCTGATGCCGTTGTTCTTGCCGCCGCATTTGTCGGCGGCATCATGGCTAACAGTCTCTATCGGGCTGACTTCATAATGATGAATATGAAAATCCAGTGTAATGTCATTTCGGAAGCGTATGCGCATGGAGTGAAGAAGCTTCTGTTCCTTGGTTCCACCTGCATCTATCCTAAGAATGCTCCGCAGCCTATGAGGGAAGACTGCCTTCTTACAAGCGAGCTTGAGTACACCAACGAGGAGTATGCCATTGCAAAAATCGCGGGTCTCAAAATGTGCGAGTCCTACAATCTTCAGTATGGAACGAACTACATTGCCGTGATGCCGACAAACCTTTATGGCCCGAACGACAACTTCCATCTGGAGAACTCCCACGTGATGCCGGCAATGATGAGAAAGGTGTATCTCGCTAAACTTATCAGCGACGGCAACTGGGGCATGATACGAAATGACCTCCGGATTCGTCCTGTGGGTGCAAACATAAAAGAGAATGGGGGTGTCATGAGGCATGTCATAAATGAGACGAGCTCCGATGAAGAGATTCTCAAAGTCCTCGCCTTCTATGGCATTCAAAACAACCGCGTTTCTTTGTGGGGAACCGGGAAGCCCCTTCGCGAGTTCTTGTGGAGCGAAGACATGGCGGACGCATCGGTGCACATTCTTCTTAATGTCGATTTCTCTGACATCATCGGAATCGAGAAATACTCGTCGGTGCAGTACGGAAACAAGGCCGACGGCATCGTTGACCGCAACCATTCCACGGGCCGAGGCGGAGCAATCCCGTCTTTGGGCGAAATAAGAAATTGCCACATCAATGTCGGAACCGGCAAGGAACTTACCATTCGAGAATTGTCTGAACTTGTAGCAAAGGCGGTCGGCTTTACCGGCGTCATTGAATTTGATTCCACAAAACCAGACGGAACAATGCGCAAGCTGACAGACGTCAGCAAACTCCACCGCCTTGGATGGACTCATAAGATTGACATCGCGGAAGGTGTGCAGAAACTCTTTGACTGGTACCGGCATACCCTTGAAGCATAGCGTTACAAAATAATCAACCCGAAATAACAACATTATGGAAAAGAATATTGCGCTCATCACAGGCGTGACCGGACAAGACGGCAGTTATCTGTCAGAGTTTCTTCTTGCAAAGGGCTACGAGGTTCATGGCATAATCAGACGGTCATCGGTAGATTTCCGTGAACGCATTGCGCATCTTGAGGGGCTTCCGAACTTTCATCTGCACTACGCGGACATGACAGATTCTATGTCTCTGGTCAAGCTCGTCGGCAAGGTTCAGCCTACTGAAATCTATAACCTCGCAGCGCAGTCTCATGTGCAGGTGTCTTTTGACGCACCGGAATTTACGGCAGATGTCGATGCTGTCGGTGTCCTCCGCATATTGGAAGCAGTTCGGACAAATCATCTTGAAAAGGCCTGCCGCATCTACCAGGCCTCGACTTCAGAACTTTACGGGAAAGTCGAGGAAGTTCCTCAGAACGAGAACACCCCATTCCATCCATATTCGCCTTATGCTGTAGCAAAACTTTATGGTTATTGGATTGTAAAGGAGTACCGTGAGGCTTATGATATGTTCTGTTGCTCCGGTATTCTTTTTAACCATGAGTCTGAGCGCCGTGGCGAGACGTTCGTCACCCGAAAGATAACCCTTGCCGCAGCACGCATCGCACAGGGGAAGCAGAACTGTCTCTATCTTGGCAATCTTGACTCCCTCCGCGACTGGGGATATGCAAAGGACTATGTCGAGTGCATGTGGCTCATTCTACAGCACTGCACTCCGGAAGACTTCGTAATCGCTACAGGCGTTCAGCATACAGTCCGCGAGTTTGCGACTCTCGCATTTCACCACGCCGGCATAGAACTTCGCTGGGAGGGTGAAGGCATAAACGAAAAAGGCATAGTGACTTCTGTTTCAGAGTCAGTTGATGCCGGCCTTGTCGGTAAGATTGTTGTTGCTGTGTCCGAGGACTTCTATCGCCCGACAGATGTCGTGAATCTTTGGGGAGACCCGACGAAGGCTCGGGCTGAGCTTGGCTGGAATCCGCAGAGCACTTCTTTTGAACAATTGGTGGAGCTTATGGTCGCAAGCGACATGAAGAAAGTGGCTGCTGACGATGCCGCTTCGGAGGTCAGACGGATGAATCTTGCGGAGTATCTGGAGAAAGGGATTGTGAAGTAGGCATAGATCTGCGGGCCGATAATATTGATATTTAAAGTGAACTCAATGGTTCCAAGGGTTTGTAATATATACAATATACCTGCACATTATCGAAAGTGCATTTATAATATATTAGACAAAGAGTTTGAATGTAGTTTTGTTTTTGGAGATGAAAACCTAAACGTTAAGACTTTTGACATATCTGTATTAAAACAGGCAAAAGTTACACATGTGAGTCATATTGGTGATATCGTTTTTCAGATTGGTATTATCCCGTACATATTCAGAAAATTTGATTATTATATTCTAACGGGAGCAACAAATGATCTTACACATTGGTTGTTTCTATTTATAGCCAAATTGTTTCCAAAGAAAAAAGTTTTCATATGGACACATGGTATATATGGTTATGAAAGTAAAAAACAGCTAATTGTAAGAAAGATATTTTATCGCTTGTGTGATGGAATATTTTTGTATGGTCAGTTTGCCCGGGATAATATGGTGGAGTTAAGGCTCTATCCAAATAATAAAATGTTTGTGTTGCATAATTCTTTGAACTATAGTGAACAACTAAAAATAAGAGAGCAGTTAAAAAAAACAAGCGTGTTTCTAGACCATTTTGGGAATGATAAGCCTATTCTAATTTTTATAGGGCGTTTGACTAAAGTCAAGAAATTAGGAGAGGCCATAGAGGCTTTAGGCCTTTTAAGAGGATGTGGTGAAGAATATAATATGGTCTTTATTGGTGATGGTGATGAAAAAGACGCTTTAATAAAAAAATGTAACGAATTGAGTCTACAAAAATCTGTTTGGTTCTATGGAGCATGCTATGATGAAATGCAAAATGCACAGTTAATATATAATTCTGATTTGTGCATTTCACCTGGTAATGTAGGTTTAACAGCATTGCATTGTATGATGTTTGGAACTCCAGTTCTCACTCATGATAATCTCCAATTGCAAATGCCTGAATTTGAAACCATAAAAGACGGTGAGACTGGATGTTTCTTTAAAGAGAATGACCCCATAGATCTTGCAAAACGCATATCAGAATGGTTTAATAATAATCAATATGATCGCGAAAATATTAGAAAAGCATGTTTTAATGTTATAGACAATGACTGGAATCCAAATTATCAACTGAAAGTTTTTAAAGAGGCTTTTAATGTATGAAATTACTTCAGATAAATGTTAGTCAAAATGTAGGTTCTACAGGAAAAATTGTAGAGCAAATAGGAGAATTGGTCAAGTCTAAAGGTTGGGAAAGTTATGTCATTGCTGGGCGACATTTTAATAAGACGACATCGTTTTCAATGCCTATAAATAATAAACTTCAAGTCTTATGGCATGTATTGATTAGCCACATGTTCGATTTCGATGGTTTGGGCAGTTATTGGGCGACAAAGCGCATTGTACACAAGATCGATGATATAAAACCCGATATCATCCACTTGCATGTTATACATGAAGCATATATAAACTATCCAGTATTGTTCACCTATCTTAAAAAGGTAGATATCCCCATAGTGTGGACTTTCCATGATTGCTGGGCATTTACAGGGCATTGTACTCATTTTGACTTTATTGGTTGTGAAAAATGGATAACGCATTGTTCACATTGCCCGAGCGGCTACAATAGGCGCAAACTTGAAATAATGCATAATAGTTTTTTCAATTATAGTTTGAAGAAAAAATGTTTTACTTCCGTAAAAAATATGACGATAGTTTGTGTGTCAGAATGGTTAGCTCGGCTTACTAAAAAATCATTTTTCTCAAAGTATCCAGTTCAGGTAATCCATAATGGTATCGATATTAATGTTTTTTACCCTCGTCAAAGCCAATTGAGAGCAGAATTATCAATGA
>DJSA01000140.1 GCA_002438905.1 Bacteroidales bacterium UBA6346 | reverse complement strand
GTCCCCTCGAAGGGGAAGTGGTCCGTTGCTCACTTGCCGGTCCACCAGTGTTCGATTTCCTCAAGGGACTTGCCTGTCGTTTCCGGGACGAGTTTCCACATGATGAGAAGATATGGGACGCACATGAGGGCGAAAAGGAAGAAAGTGCCTGCGGGGGCAAACGGAGGCACATTGGCAAGAAGCCATGGTGTGAGCTGACCTATGAGGTAGGTGCCGACCCAGAGTGCAAGACCCGCGATGGACATCGCTATGCCGCGGACATTGTTCGGATACATCTCGGAGAGAAGCACAAACACGACGGCGCTTATGGAAATCGCGCAACAGAACACATAGAATAGGAAGAACACGAGCATGAAGATGCTGCCGAGTTGCTCGGGGAATATGAAATAGAACCCGATCATCAGCAGAGAGAGAATCATTCCGGACACGCCCCAGTAGACTAGTTTCTTGCGACCCACCTTGTCGATAATCAGCAGCGCGATGATGGTCGTGACCATGTTCACCACGCCGACAAGGACCTGTGAGAAGAGCGCGTCACCGGAAGCAAGACCGGCCTCCTTGAATATTTCCGGGCCATAATAGAGCACCGCGTTCACACCCATGAACTGCCCGAGAATCGCAATTGCGGAGCCTATCAGAACTGCCTTCATTATGCCCGGCGAGAGCAGCGCCTTCCACTCGGACTTGGTCTCGCTGCTTACTGAATTCTCCGTGACTGCCTTCTGGCGCTCGGCCTCGGCCTCGGTCACATAGATGCGCCTGAGAACTGACGTAGCCTCCGCTCCCCTGCCACGGACTATGAGCCACCTCGGGCTCTCTGGAATGAGGAATATGATGAAAAAGAACAGCAAGGCAGGTATGGTCTCCGAACCAAGCATGCCGCGCCAGTACTCGTCAACGAAAATCCTGTTCATGAACTCCGAAGAAAAACGTTGCGATGGATCGGAGGCAGCATCTTCGGCAATCCCGAGAATCAGGAAATTGATGAGATAGGCGAAGAGGAAGCCCATAGTGATGGCAAGCTGGTAGAGAGAGACGAGGGTTCCGCGCCTTTGAGCCATGGCAACCTCAGAGATGTAGATCGGGGACACGATGGACACAACGCCTATTCCCACACCACCGATTATCCTGTAAACCACAAGTCCGGTGAACCCGTTACAGACCGCACAGCCGATTGCCGAGAGACTGAACATGAATGCGGAGAAAAGCATGGCCTTTTTGCGGCCGAAATGGTCACTGAGCACACCAGCGGAGGCGACTCCAACAATCGAACCTATGAGCGCACAGCCAACATACCATCCGAGCTGCATCGCATCGAGTCCGAACTGCTCCGCGACCTTCGACGTCGTGCCAGAAATCACCGCGGTGTCATATCCGAAAAGTATTCCCCCGATCGCAGCGACAACCGAAAGGAATACAACATATCCTACATTTTCTTTTTTCATATTTCGAAATACTCTCTATACCTATCAAACAAATGCCCGGCCTGGAGATAGGCGGACTGCGGTGACATAAAGTGCGAGAACTCGAAGGTTATGGCCTTGTCGTAGCCGCAGCGGGCGGCCGCCTCCAACTTCATCCGGAGCTTGTCGAATTTGATCGGAAGGAACTGAATCGGCATGTCGCGGTCGAAGGTTTCGGCATTGGTCCAGCACTGCATTCCATACTTGTCCGCAAGCTTCTTGTTCACGGAGAAGAAGGCGTCAAGCTCGTCATAGTCAATGTGTCCGTCCTGAAATGCAACGGCATCGACCACATCGTGGATTCCGTCGAAAATCTCGTTCCATTCCCTCTCGTGAGCCTCCACAGAAACAGCGTCCTCACGGGTCTTGAGATTTGTGCCCATAACGGCCTTCTTGCCGTCAATCCACGGGGAGATGAATGTCGGGAGCCCGCTGGAAACATCCTTGCACTGCTTTCCCATCGCATGGAACGCATCAATCGCGCCCTTGGTCTTGCGACTTATTTCAGTGCTGATATACCAGCCCCCGAAACTGTCATATTTCTCGCCGTACATCTTCCACACTTCGTCAATGACATATTTATTCATCTCGATTTCCGAAGACATATCTCCTGTGTCCCAATACTTTCCGGAGTCATAAAGCCCGAACCAGAACTTCATCCCATATTTCTGAGCAAGACGCAGGAACATGTCAATCAGATCCATCGAGGGCATGTAGCAGCCCTTCTTCAGAAGGTATGGAGACGGGTAGGTGATGAACTTGCGGTAGCCTGAGCGGATGCATATAACCGTATCTATGCCTATGGACTTCATGTACTGAAAATCCCGATCCCATTCCTTCTCGCCCCAGTTCTGATGGGGAATGTCGTGGGAAATTTCATCGAGGAACGTGCCGGTAATACGGAGTCCCTGAGCCTTAGGAACTATGAGCCCGGAACCCGAAGCCCCGGCGCACATGTCATTTTCATCGGTTCGTCCGCACGATGTCGGAAGAACCGAAGAGACGGCCGCTGCTGAAGCTGCCACCGCCATAGTTTTCAAAAAACCTCGTCTATCAGTCATATAACTATTTTCTTAATATCACTCTAAAAATTGAAAGAAAGGGGATTTGAAATTCACACGCAACTAAGCAGACCGCTTTTTATTCGCCCCGTCCGCACTCTTCAGCAAGTTTCCACAACTGATAAAGCCCTCTCGGCACATGGAAACAACCCTTCCACTTTCCGCCCTTCAGAGGAAGAAGCACCTCACCGCGGCGGTTCAGATAGCCGAACCACTCCGGATATTCCTTGTCCTTAAAGTTTTTCCAAAGATAATCATCCAATTTAAGAAACCAGTCGAGGCATTTCTCATTGCTAGTAAGACGGTAGCCCTTGAGCATCGCGATTGCGGACTCAATGTGGACCCACCAGAGCTTCTGGTCCCATTCAAGTTTCTGTTGCGGGGCACCTTTAGCGTCGAGGAAGTAGAAGATTCCGCCATACTGCTTGTCCCAGCCACGTTCTATGACCCGAAGCGAGATTTCCACACACTTGTCAATCAGCGCCTTGTCATTTCGGCGGATGCCGAGGTTCATCATGAACCATAGGGCCTCAAGGTCGTGACCCGGATTGATTTCCCGTCCCTCGAAGCAGTCGATCGGCCGGCCGTCAATGGAGGAGACATTCTCAAGCATGCAGCCTAAGTTCGGCTGATAGAACACATCGAGAATCTCGTGGAGACAGGTGTCGATGGTCTGTTCGAGGAAGTCCTTGTCCTCAAGTATGTCCTCAACTTCAAGGGCCATATTGCAGATAATCATCGGAAGAGCAAAGTCCTTCATCGGACGCGTCCCCGGATAGGCCTTGCACCACTGCCCCTTGGGATTGGAACGGCGCTCAAGAATTCGCGAGAAGAGCCTACGCGCAATCTGCGCATACTCGTCGCTGCCAGTAGCCTTTGCAAGCTGCGCGAAGGCCATGCAGGCGAAAGTGTTGGAAAATATGTTGTAGGGCTGAACCAACGGCTGTCCCTCGCGGTTGAGAGAGAAGTAGAAGTCCCAATTGCCGTCATGCCCATGCTTTTTGAGAAATTCTGCACCATGAACGGCGCAGTCGAGCCACTCCGGATTCTTTTCAACATTGTTGTAAAGCATCGCGAACATCCAGACCTCCCTACCCTGAAGCCACACGAATTTATCTGTGTCATAAACACTTCCGTCTCTGTCAAGGCAGCTGAAATAGCCTCCGAACTCCTTGTCTTGAGAATGCTCCAGCCAGAACGGGAGACAATTTTCCCTAAGTTCCCTTTCGTAGCGCGCGGCCATCTTCCTGAAATCAACGTTTTCCATATTGTGTTTGTTTTATTGTTATCTCCCAAAGTTTCGCACTTGCGAAACTTGAATTATCTAATATCCACGACACAAAGATACAAAATTTCATTAAATACCCGCTATTTATTAAAAATATTTATAAACATATTCCCACTATCTTAACATATCACATAATCTCAAGAAAATGATTATTTTTGTGAAAATTTTGTAAAATTATGACAATAGCAAATATAACGGCCTCGGCATTATGCCTGCTGCTCACTGTCGGAACCATCGCAGCGGAAAGAAAGTCAAAAACGGTGACTAATGCGTCCGACTCAAGAATAACATATATAGGAAGGGTGCAGAAAAAAGATGGCGATGTCTCTTTTGACTGGTCCGGTGCGCAGTGCAGGATGAAGTTTCGCGGCCCGTACGTCGCGCTGAGATGTTCGGACACCAAGGCGAACTACTATAACGTCTGGTTCGACAAGGGGACAGAATGCGCTCCGGACCTCGTAATCAGGACCGCTGGCAAAGACACCACCATAGTGCTTGCAGAAAAACTCGGCAGAGGAATCCATGAACTCACGCTGCAAAAGCGCACCGAGGGCGAGCAGGGAATGACGACATTCCACTTGTTTGAAACTGACGGAGAGGTCCTGCAGGCAAGCCCGTGCAGGGATCGATACATTGAATTCATAGGAGATTCCTACACATGCGGATACGGAACCGAAGCATCTTCAGGAGATGAGCCGTTCAGGCCGGAGACAGAAAACTGCAACCTGACCTATGCGGCCATCGCATCAAGATATTTCAATGCGGACTTCAACCTTGTCAGTCATTCGGGGCGCGGAGCCGCGAGAAACTACGACGACTGGGGCAAGGGGGTGCCGGGAACAACGATGCCGGAGAAATACGACATGCTATTCGATGAGGTTACTGACAACACACCGTGTCCAACGGCCGCCATCATCCCAGATCTTGTCGTCATCTACTTGGGGGCCAATGATTTCTCCACCGGAAAGCAGCCATCGACGGCTGTTTTCTGTGAAAGTTACTGCAAGCTACTTGACAAAATCCGCAAACGCTACGGCAACAATGTTCCTATTCTCTGCCTGGCGGCAAAGTAAGACCCCAGCATCTATGCCTATGTCAGCGAAGCCTGCCGCAGAAGCGGACTTGAAAACCTGTGGGCGATAGGATTTCAGAGCGGAATCCACAACGAAACGACCGACCTAGGCGCAAGCCAGCATCCGAACTACAACGGCCACAAGAAGATAGCAAGCCAGATAATCCCCTACATCGCCACAATCACGGGATGGGAGATGGAAGAAAAGATCATCAGATAGGCACTCGCCATAAAGATCCATTGACTTGACAGAAAAAACCGATTACTGAACAAGACACAACACACAAGACACAGACCTAAAAAAGGACATGAACTCATTTCTCAACAACATAGAGGGCAAGAGCGGAATCATGAAACAGCAGATTCTGGGGCTCTGCATCAACGACGGCGATTTCAGCATTGCTGAACTCAGCAAGGAACTCAACGCCAGCATCCCGACGGTGACAAGGCTTATCGGTGAACTGATTGATGATGGTTTTATCGAGGACCTCGGCAAGACTGGCACTTCTGGCGGACGACGGCCGAGCATCTACGGGCTTAGCCAGTCGGCGGGCTATTTCGTTGGAGCCGACATCAGAAGACACCACGTCAGCATTGCCGTCACAAACTTCAAAGGCACACTCGTGGACTACAAGGAGGACGTTCCCTTTGTCCTCGAAGGCACGGAAGAGTCCCTGCGCGGTCTTGCCGAACTTCTGAAAAAGAACACGGATGGTCTCGGAATCGAACGGAAGAAAGTGCTGGCCTATGGAATCAACCTGACGGGCCGCGTGAACCACGAGACTGGCTACAGTTTTTCCTACTTCCTCGGGGAGGATAAACCTCTGTCGCAAGTGCTTGAGAAAGAGCTTGGTGCGCCGGTTTTCCTTGAGAACGACTCTCGGGCGATGGCCTATGGGGAATACATCTGCGGAGAGGCGAACAACGAGAAGAACATGCTGTTCATCAACCTGAGCTGGGGATTGGGTATGGGAATGATTATCGATGGCAAGTTGTCCTACGGCAAGTCGGGGTTCTCCGGAGAGATAGGGCATTTTCCGATGCTGAACAACGGACAGATTTGCCAATGCGGAAAAATCGGTTGTCTCGAAACTGGTGCGTCAGGCTCAGCACTCCACCGCATTTTCGTGGAGAAGATGAAGGAAGGGAAAATGTCGCTGCTTTCTTCCAAGTTTCCGAATCCGGACGACATAGATATTGAAGATATCCTTGAGGCTCTGATGGAAGAGGATGTTCTGGCAATCGAGTGCGTGGAGGAAATCGGTGCGGTGCTCGGACAGGCCATCGCTGGGCTCATAAACATCTTCAACCCGGAACTCGTGGTCATCGGAGGACGGCTCGCCATCGCGAAGGACTACCTTATGCTTCCGATAAAGAGCGCCATCAACCGTCACTCGCTGATTATTGTCAGTAGGGACACGAACTTAAAGTTCTCCAAGCTTGGAAAGAAAGGCGGCCCGATCGGAGCCTGCATGCTCTCGCGCAGTCGGCTGCTGGGACTGCTCTGAGACGATGGCCAGCCGCACGAGGTAGCCAGCGAGGGTCTAGTCACGCGCCACAGGGATTTTCATAGGTTTCCTTGCCACATTATCAAACTTGCAGGAATAAACATCCCCGAAACGGTCGGTCACACGCACCTCAAGCCTCCCGGCATCAGGAGACGGCGTCGCACGGAAAAGGTTCTGTGTGAGAACCGCGCAGACCCAGCCCTGCTTTAGTGAAGAAGGGTCTTTGTACAATTCGCAGGCGAGCGGATCCTTGCCCTCGAAGCGCTCCATGTCACAAGTCTTCACGCCGTCCTCGAAATACTCGACCTTCCACATCGGGTCATAATCCCAGACATTCACGACGACTTCTCCCGGATACTGCGGAGCATCTAGATAGACCTTCATCCGATAGTCCTCCGGCGTACCGCAACCGTAGTAGCACCACTTCACGTCAGCGCCGTCGAAACTGAGCAACTTGAAGCCAGCGGGGCTGCCGTCCGCGCATATCGGTCCGCACCACCAGGCGCCTCCGAGAGAGGCAATGTTCTGTTCGACAAGACGCTCACTTATGATTTCGTTGTTTTCGGTGTGGGTGTGGCCGGAAAGAATCACAGCATCGTATGGAGCAAGCAGGTCATAGACAGCCTTCTTGTTACAGAGCACATCGGCGATATGGTTAAAATCGAAGTTATAGCCTGTCCGGTCCCACTCGCGTAGGGTTGTCGGGATGTGCATGGAAACGACGACCTTCGTGCCCGGCTTCACGAAGGAAAGATCCTGCTCCATCCAGCGCAGCTGATCCTCAGGAAGATAGCCTATGTAATACCAGTCCTTCCCTACATAAAAGTTGTCATTCAGGACAACATAATGCACGCTTCCGACGTTGAACGAATAGTATGTAGGCCCGTATGTCTTCTCGTAATCCTGCGTCGAGCTCTCGAAAGAGCGCCCGTAGTTGGTCATGTCGTGATTGCCGATAACTGTGCGGAAGGCGATGCCGGTGCTGTCCATTATGCCGTTGTATTCCGGATAGAGGGAATGATCCCAGCCGACGATGTCACCAAGGCATATCCCGAAAGTGTAACTGTCCCGGGATACTCTGTCATAGCATTCTTTCAAAGATTCCGCATTTTGTCTGAGCGCGGGAAATTCATCCGCATCGCTGATCTGCGGATCGGCTATGACAATCACATTGTGACGGCCGTCATCCCGGCGGTTTTTCATAAGCTTGAAGTCGTAAGTCTTCTTCCCCTGCTCGATATTCTGCCAGAAGCAGCCTTCTCCGCCGCGTACGGAAGACAGATAGCCAGATGGCGTGGATATGAAAACGAATCGTGCCTGAGGGTTCTGTTCCAATTTGAAATGTCCCCGAGAATCAGTCAGCACCGTCGAGAACCCGTTGGAAACGACAACGCCGGCCACGCCCTTACCCTCGCAGCGGACTCTCCCCTTCAGCGGCTTTGCGTATGATGTGATGACCAAGAGAAGGGTAAAAATCGTCAGTAATATCCTTTTCATACAAGAGTTTTTAAAATTTATCATATAATATTTCCCGAAAGTTACAAAATTTTAAGAATATACGAAATATATTACTTATTTTTGTCTTTCACATCCGGACGCCGACCTTACCTGCCGTCAAGTCAACGATTAGGTCCGGATGTTATCTAGCCACAAAGAATAAAGATATGAATGCCGCAAAGACCATCAATGAATCTGGAAGAATAGTCGCGATTGACATACTCCGCTGCATCGCGATCATCGGAATGGTGCTCAGTGCCAACGTCGGTTTTTTTTCGGACCTGCCCGGATGGATGTTTCACGCACAGACTCCGCCTCCGACCTACGAATTCAACCCGAACAACCCCGGACTGACTTGGGTGGACCTCGTGTTCCCGTTTTTCCTGCTTTCAATGGGAGCCGCCCTGCCGTTTTCGCTGAGGAAGAAGATTTCCAAAGGAGTTGGACACGGGGCTATATGCGTGGGTCTCTTCAAAAGATGGCTCATCCTCACGCTTTTCGCCGTCATCCTCGGAAATTCTTACAGGTTGGGAGCAAGCGCGCAGCCAATGTGGGCTCAGTCGCTATTCCGGATGCTCATTTGGGGCTCGCTCTGCCTTGCACTGGTGAGGGTCAATTCCTCAAAGGAATGGCTAAAGGCGGCCGTAAACCTCTCGGGAGTCGTGCTGATTGCTGTCTGCGCGCTGGTGCAGAACTTCGTCTTCGGGGTGGAAATCACGAGCGGGAACGATGTTATAATCATGATTCTTGCTGTCGTGTCGCTTTTCGGCGGCTCCATCTGGCTGCTCACACGCGACAGCATCGCCCTGCGGTGGCTGTGCCTCGCAATGGTTGCAGCGGTGAAGGCAGTTGCGTCATACGCGCCACAGGCCATCGCGTTCATCCCAGACGTTCCGCAGGTAATTGGATGGGCGTTCCAATGGTCATACCTCCAGTACCTCATCCCAGTGCTTGCCGGCTCGGTTGTCGGGGACATAATACTCAGATTCACAAAGGCTCCAGAGCGGAATGAGGCAATGGAAGAGAAAGTCTGGCTTCCGGCATCGCTAATCGCCGCAGCAGCCGTGGTCGTCCAACTATGGGGACTCTACACGCGAAACGTTCTTGCGGACTTCCTTATATCTGTCGCTCTCGCGGGAGCGTTCATCGCTGTCACGTGGAAAGTCACGAAATCTGTTTGGGCAATAGTCGGCTACATCGGCTTCGGCCTTCTGATTATGGGGGTGCTGTTCGACCCGATCGACGGGGGAATCACAAAGGACTACTGCAACCTCTCCTACCTCTTCACCACCACCGGAATGGGAATTCTCGTAGTCTCAGCCCTTCTCAGCAGTGAACTCAACGCGGGTCTCCGCTGCCATTTTCTCTCCGCTGTCGGACAAAACCCGATGGTTGCCTACACGGTGACTGGGCTTGTGATAGGTCCGGTTCTCTCCCTGACCGGAGTCATGCCGCTGATCGGCAATCTCGCCGCCGGTTCTCCTTTCTGGGGCTTGATGCAGGGAGTCACGCTCACCCTTCTGATGATGCTCGCCACCTGGCTGTGCACCCGCCTCCGTGTCTTCTGGCGCAGCTGACGCCCGAGCCCGCAATATTGCCAATCGTATCAAAATGTTCGGAAAAATCATCGATTGTCTGATTTTTCCGAACATTTTGATAAATTTTGCAAGAAAGGTTGATTTTGTACTATAACTTGAGGGCGCGGTGTTCTGTATATAAGCAAGCGGCGGTAGGTCGGATGACCTCCCGCCGCTGCGTTCAGTGAGCCTTGGCGCTCACTTGGGGATTTCCCTTGCGGAGTTATTTGAGCGGGCACCAGAATGCCTCGATGGCTGACGAGTTGTTCGCTATATAATAGAGGTTCATGCCTCCTTCAGCTGCTTCAAATGTTATATCGCAACCAACATTGCCGCCTGCAAGGTCTTCAGAGTACAAGGTTGTTGACGGCGTGAACACGATCTCCTTTGTAGCCATGTCTATCACATAAATCTCAGGCTTCGAATATGTAAAGAAAGTGTCACCGGCAATTACTGCATATTGCTTACCATTAATCGTACGGATTTCCATCGTATTGAAAGCATTGTTGCTGCTTATAGGAGCCTTTTCCATAAGTTTTGTGCATGAGCAGTCTGCTGCAACATAATATGGAATATTTTCGTCGTACAACGCCATAATGGCACCGTCGGAAAGGTTTGTTCCCATAAGAGCATAGGCAGGGGAGTTATTAGGCGCACCAGACCAATAACCAGGAGTGCCATTATACCACCCGGCTAATCCGTAGAATCCGGTAAGAGTCTGCTTAACATAGTTTCCGGCTTTTCCATCCTTGACTTCCCAAGCAAGAACCATGTTCTCGCCGCCTCCGCCAACACCTTCCCAAGGGGAAACTATTGCAGCATTCTTTGTCACATCACCTCTTACAGAAAGTGAGTATCCTATATAGCTCGGTCCATTTTCATATCCCTGCGCCTTAGTCGAAGCCAAGAGGGTCGGTGTTTTATCACCAGGTTTCATATACCAGATTGAGAAATCAACATAACTGCTCCACCAGTTGTTAACCCTGTTGCAGAAAACAAGATTTCCGGCCTCATCATTGGTAATTGTAATCGGTTCAACATCGCCAGTATTAAGCTCACCTTTCTTTTCTCCGGTTTTCTTGTCAAGAATAATCGGCTTGCTTCCATCGCCTGCACAAACGACAAGATTACCATCATAAAGTGCAATCGAAGCAACTGTATTCATAGTTATCTTGCTTTCCGTAGAATAGTCTCCCTTTTCGGAATTCCATGTCATGTATGTCTTAGTATAAGTGGCAACATGATTAAGGACAGTTCTGAGGTCAATGCCCCAAAGCTTCGTCTGAGGTCCTTTCTGGGTAATCGTGAAAGTGAGAGCGTCGAAACCTTCGGCCTTGACTGAAAGCGCGGCTGTGCGCTCACCATCAAGCTCATCGAAGGCTGCCACGGAAAGCTTCGTAACCTGCTCGCCATAAGCCTTTGTCGCGGCTTTCTTTACCCAAGTGAAATCTTCCGGAATCGTAACCTCGTAAGGAATGTTGGTCATGACCTTGAGCTCGACCTCGCCGCCCTTGCTGTCAATCTCGGCCGACTCGGAAACGAGGGCAATCTTGTTGACCTGAGCCTGAATGAGCTTGAACTCCTGCTGTGCGACGCCGGCAGTCACAACGACTACGGCAACACGCTCGTCATTCGTCTTGTTTTCCTCTGCAATGACCTTGACCTTGCCTTCTCCGGCAGTTCCTTTTGAACCGACGATTGTGCACCAGTCGTAAGTTTCCTTGAGCTTGGCAGTCCAGTCGACGTTGGTCGTGAACTCGACGAAGAACTCGGCCTCCTCGGTTCCGGCAAGCGGAATCTGGTACTCGGTCTTGTCCGCCTTGATTTCAGGAGTAACCTGCTCCTCCTTCTTGCAGCTGACCAGCGCGAGGGCAATGGCCACCAGCGACAATAGAATCTTTTTCATAATAAAATGTGTTTGTTAGTGTGTAGTTTTTATGTTTTAGTTTACAATATGCTATTTTACGGTCTCGAGGTACCGGTCGAAGGCCGTCTTGAAGCTGTCCCAGTAGTCATACATCCGGATGTGGCAGAGGTCGAAGACGAG
>DJSA01000073.1:242-2680 GCA_002438905.1 Bacteroidales bacterium UBA6346 | reverse complement strand
TGAATTGCCGTTGGATAGGCATCGTTTGTCGACTGTGAGCGATTCACGTGGTCATTGGGCGAGCAATATTGATACTCCCCTCTCCGGTGTCCCATGAGTTCGAGAGCACGGTTGGCGATGACCTCGTTTGCGTTCATGTTGGTCGTCGTGCCTGCACCGCCCTGAATCATATCCACAGGAAAGTCCCCGTGGTGCCGCCCGTCAATGATTTCGCGGCATGCAGCCATTATTGCTCCTGCCTGTTCATCGGAGAGAAGGCCGAGCTGATGATTGGCCATAGCTGCTCCCATCTTCGTGATTGCCAGACCATTGATAAAAAGAGGATAGTCCGAAAGTTTGAATTTGCTTATCCGGAAATTTTCTATCCCCCTGAGCGTCTGCACGCCATAGAGTTTTTCGTCTGGAATTTCCCTGCTTCCGATGAGGTCGCTTTCAACACGTGTCCTGCTACGTTCCATATCTTTCAGATTTGTCGGATTGTGGTGTATATATTTATGATTTAATGCAAATATGCCGAATTTCATTTTCTTCTGATGAAATCCGGCACAAATGTAGTAAAATATCCGCAGGCACAGGCAAAAAAATTTCCGTATATTTGACGCCGTTTAAACGGAATAGCCCACGGGCGGGCTTCGAAAGAGTTTGGAAAATATGGAAAAGATACGGATCTATTGCGAAAATACAGACACATACCAGGAAGTTGAATTCGGCACAACGCTACTCGAAATCGCAAAGAAGACAATGCCCAAGGAAACGGAGGGAACCGAGGATAAACGGATTCTCGCGGCTTTGGTCGATAATTCCCTGAAGGGACTGGGATTCGAGATATGCCGCCCGCACCAGATCAGGTTCATAGGCTACGGGGATCCTAACGGCATACGCACATACGCGCGTTCGCTCTGCTTTGTGCTCCAGAAAGCCGTGAGGGACGAGTTCCCAGGCAAGTTCCTCAACATTAAGTATGCGCTTCCGAGCGGGCTTTACTGCGAGCTGCATGAAAACCCGGACGGTGGGAAGTACGAGGTCCACGTGCCTTCCGGTGAGGAGATACGACGGATCAAGTCAAGGATGAAGGAAATTATCGGAAAGGATCTTTCCATACGCAAGGCGATACTCACCGAAGACGAGGCTGAGAAACTTTTCCTGAAGAACGGCCAGCCAGAAAAGATTGAACTCTTCAAGACACTGGGTCGCTACACCTACAGCGTCTATTTCATCGAAGACACAGCAGACTCCTTCTACGGGCCCATGCTCCCGTCTACGGGCTATCTCAAGACATTCGAGCTGCGGCCATTCGGCAAGGGGATCTGCCTCCAGTACCCTGGTCTCGGGCAAAAGGACAAGATTATGCCGATGAAGAAGCAGTCCAAGCTCGCCGCTGCCCTCGAAGACCACGAGAAATGGAGCCGGGTGCTCGGAGTCAGCAGCGTGGGTTCGCTGAATAAGACGATACTTGAAGGACACGCCCGTGAAATCATCAACCTCGCCGAGGCTCGGCACGAGCGCAAGTATGCCGCAATCGCTGACGCAATCTGGCAAAGGCATGAAAATGTGAAGATTGTGTTCATAGCTGGTCCGTCGTCATCAGGCAAGACCTCATCCTCGCTCCGACTCGCGCAACAGTGCAAGATCCTGGGGCTTAACCCTAAGGTTATCGAACTCGACAACTATTTTGTTGACCGCGAGCACACGCCGAAGGACGAGAACGGCAACTATGACTTCGAGTCTCTGCACGCGATGGACCTCGACTTTCTGAATGCGCAGCTGAACGATCTGCTTGCTGGGAAAGAAGTAGAGATCCCGAAGTTCAACTTCAAGACCGGTTCGCGCAGTTTCGAGGGCAACAAGATGAGGCTTGAAAAAGAGGACATACTCATAATGGAGGGCATACACGCGTTGAACCCGGAAATGGTGCCGGGCGTGGACCAGTCGAGGATTTTCAGAGTCTACGCATCTGCCCTGACCTCGCTCTCGCTTGACGAGAACAACAACATCTCAACCACTGACAACAGGATCCTAAGACGTATGGTACGTGACAACCGCGTCAGGGGGATATCTCCTGAGGAAACTATTCTGCGTTGGCCGAGTGTGCGCCGCGGCGAAAACCGCAACATCTTTCCGTTCCAAGAGAACGCCGACATCATGTTCAACTCTGCGCTCGTGTTCGAACTCCCGATGCTGAAGTACTATGCAGAGCCGCTCCTGCGCCGCATCAGCCCGAAATCGGAGGCATACAGCGAGGCTGTACGACTGCTCAAGTTCCTCAGCTACATGGTGGCTCTGAGCCCGGAAGAGATTGCAATGATCCCTCCAACTTCGATTATGAGGGAGTTCATCGGTGGGCAGACGCTGTGAGACGATAGAGACAGAGACGATAAAGAAAAAACGCCACAAACCGGTAATGATTTGTGACGTTTTTTGTGGAGATAGACGGATTC
>DJSA01000073.1:0-130 GCA_002438905.1 Bacteroidales bacterium UBA6346 | reverse complement strand
CTGCGTCAGACTTCGCATCGTCAGGCGGTCATTACCAGCAGGTAACTCCCTTCCTCCGCGCTTCTCTTCCTTGCATCCATCCAAAAATAAACTTCAAAAGTCCAAGGATTTCTTTTTGGCGTCTGCTGCG
>DJSA01000003.1:13896-15935 GCA_002438905.1 Bacteroidales bacterium UBA6346 | reverse complement strand
TGCTCGTGAAGATGAGCGGGGCGAGGCGTGTGCTTGAGCTCGGGACGTTCACCGGCTACTCCTCTATATGCCTTGCCTCTGCGCTGCCCGAGAATGGTCACCTTGACACGCTGGAACTCAACGACGAACTTGAGGATCTGATTCGCGAGGGATTTGAGCGGGCAGGCGTGAGCGACAGGATTTCGCTCCACATCGGTGACTGCAAGGAAACGCTGAGGGAATTTAACGCGCGGCTTGAAACATCTCACGGAGGAGATATATCAGCAAAGGACGGATTGAATGTCGCTGAGGGCATAAATGATGAGAAACAGGACATAAATTCAGAAAAAGCTCCGTCATTCGAACAGTATGACATGGTGTTCATAGACGCGAACAAGCGCGAGTACTGCGACTACTATGAGTTGGTGTTTCCGCTTGTCCGCCCAGGCGGCTGGATTCTCGCTGACAATGTCCTTTGGGACGGCAAGGTATGCGCGGAGACTGTTTCACAGGATAGGCAGACACAGGGAATACTCGCCTTCAACGAGATGGTCGCTGCCGACCCACGGGTCGAGAACGTGATACTCCCCCTTCGAGACGGGCTGAACGTCATATATAAGAAATTTCGTTAAATTTGCACACGTTGGACAGATTTATTTTTGAAGAGGGAGCATACCGGGCCGTATGTGACCGATGAAAAAATAAATATAGATAAAATATTGATAGATTTGTGAAGGATTTTTGAGGATAGATTCTTTTTCGAAGAGGGAGCATACTGGGCGTATGTGACCGATGAAAAAAATAAATATAGATAAAATATTGATAGATTTGTGAAGAATTTTTGAGGATAGATTCTTTTTCGAAGAGGGAGCATACCGGGCCGTATGTGACCGATGAAAAAAAAGAATATAGCCCAAAAAGACAAACAAAATTTAAGAGATATGAGTTCGTTTGTTATAGAAGGAGGCCACAAACTCAGCGGAACCATCATGCCGCAGGGTGCGAAAAACGAGGCGCTTGAAGTAATCAGTGCAGTGCTGCTCACGAGAAATGAAGTGAAAATCAGCAATGTGCCGGAAATATTGGATGTGAAAAACCTGATTTTGCTGCTACAGGATATGGGAGTGGAGGTCATCAGGCATGAAAAGGGCGTCTACACCTTCAAGGCGGACAAGCTTGACGAGAAATATATCAGCAGCGAGGAATTCGTAAGGAAATGCGCACGTCTGAGAGGTTCTATAATGGTCGTGGGGCCGCTTTTAGCAAGGTTCGGACACGCCTATTTCCCGAAACCGGGAGGCGACAAAATCGGACGGCGGCGGGTCGACACTCATATCCAGGGCATGATTAACCTCGGGGCGGAACTCACCTATGACTCAAAGCTCCGTGCCTTCTACCTCTCTTGCAAGGGTGCCGGCGAACACGATGACTCAGTCAGCGAAGACCCAGTCAACGGAAGTTCAGACAACAGAGGTTCATGCGGCACCGGAGGGCACTTTCTGAAAGGCACATACATGCTCCTCGATGAGGCTTCGGTCACAGGAACAGCTAACATTCTCATGGCAGCGACGCTCGCCGAAGGCAAGACAACCATTTACAACGCCGCCTGCGAACCGTATGTACAGCAGCTCTCGAAGATGCTCATCGCCATGGGCGCGGACATCAGCGGGATAGGCTCCAACCTACTGACAATCAACGGAGTCAGCGAACTTCACGGAGCGGAACATAGGATACTCCCCGACATGATAGAGGTAGGGTCGTTCATCGGAATGGCAGCGATGAACCGCAGCTCGATTACAATAAAGAACGTGTCCTACGAAAACCTCGGCATAATCCCGGAGTGCTTTCGCCGCCTCGGAATAAAACTGGAACAGAGGGGCGATGACATTTTCGTGCCGGAGCAGGAATGCTACGAAATCGAATCATTCCTTGACGGCTCCATTCTTACGGTTGCCGACGCCCCGTGGCCGGGCCTTACCCCGGATCTTCTCTCGGTGATGCTCGTTGTGGCTACCCAGTGCAAGGGAAGCGTGCTCATTCACCAGAAGATGTTCGAGAGC
>DJSA01000003.1:903-13857 GCA_002438905.1 Bacteroidales bacterium UBA6346 | reverse complement strand
AGATTATCCTCTGCGACCCTCATCGCGCCGTGGTCATAGGCCACGACCACCGCATCGGACTGAAGGCCGGCAACATGCTCTCCCCCGACATCCGTGCCGGCATAGCTTTGCTGATTGCAGCCATGTCCGCCAAAGGAACCAGCGTCATCTCCAACATCGAGCAGATTGACCGCGGCTACGAAGACATCGACCTCCGCCTCAACGCCCTCGGCGCCTGCATCACCCGTCAGGACTAGGATCAATCAATCCGGATTTATGGAAAAGCAGAAACGTGCATTGGAGATAATGGCGCCGGCGGGCAACTTCGAGTGCCTATATGCGGCAATTCAGGGCGGGGCGGACTCCGTCTATTTCGGAGTGGGCAACCTCAACATGCGCTCGCATTCGGCAAATAACTTCTCGGCCGGAGACCTTGCGGAAGTCTGCCGCATCTGCCATGACAACGGGGTGAAATCCTATCTTACACTGAACATCGTTCTTTACCAGGAGGATCTCCAGCCAATGCGCGAGACGCTCGACGCCGCAAAGGCAGCCGGCATCACGGCAGTCATCGCCTCCGACATGGCCGCCATCGCCTACTGCCGCAGGATTGGCATCGAGGTGCACATTTCCACGCAGTTGAGCATCTCAAACGTGGAGTCGCTGCGTTTCTACGCCCAGTTTGCGGACGTCATCGTCCTTGCTCGGGAGCTGAACCTCCACCAGGTCAAGGAGATACACGAGACAATCGTCCGCGAGCACATCTGCGGACCTTCAGGACGACTCGTTGAAATCGAAATGTTCGCCCATGGTGCCCTCTGCATGGCCATTTCCGGAAAATGCTACCTGAGCCTACACGCCTACGGAGCCTCGGCAAACCGTGGCGCCTGCTACCAGATTTGCAGGAGGGGTTATGAAGTGACGGATCTCGAAACCGGCAATCAGCTACTTGTAGACAATAAGTACATAATGTCTCCGAAAGACCTGTGTACCATAGAGTTCATGGACAAGATAATTGACGCTGGAGTGACGGTGTTCAAGATTGAGGGACGGGCACGCAGCGCTGAGTATGTCAAGAAAGTGGCGTCCTGCTACCGACGCGCTGCGGATGCTGTCATAGGAGGCAACTACACCCCGGAACTCGCATCTGCGCTCAAGGCAGAACTCTCTGAAGTGTTCAACCGGGGGTTCTGGGACGGCTACTATCAGGGAGCGCGCCTCGGAGAGTGGAGCGAAGTCTACGGCAGCCGCTCAACCCGCAAGAAAGTCTACACCGGCAAGGTGACCAACTGGTTTGCAAAGCTTTCGGTGGCTGAAATTCTCATCGAGTCCGCAACGCTAAAGGTCGGCGACCGCATTCTCATAATGGGTCCGACAACGGGAGTGGTAGAGACCGTTGTCAAGGAAATACGCGTGGACCTAAAGAGCGTTGAGTCCGCCTCAAAAGGTACATACTGCTCCGTCCCTATTGACTTCTCCGAAGACACGGATCGGCTGCGCGATGTTGACGGATCGGCTCAGGAGGGCGATGGAAACGCAGTCGCGGCAACGGAAACTGGCGAAAGCGCGACCCAGGCAGGCACCGCAACTTGCCAGCCTGCCACCCGTCTCCGCCGCTCCGACAAGGTCTACATCTGGACCGAAGAAGAATAATTATTGGAAAAACGGGAAACAGGAGTCGAGAAGAATAATTAACAGTAAATAATTGATATAAAAGAATATGTCACTTACGGCAAAGGCAAACGGGGTATGCTCCAAGTGCGGGCAGACGACAGAAATAACAATTTACAAGAGCATAAACGTCGCGGATAACCCAGAGCTTAAGGAAAAGGTGAAGGATGGGTCGCTTTTCTTGTGGGAATGCCCACACTGTGGGACGGTAAATCTGGCTCGCTATGAGACGCTCTACCACGATCCTCAGAAGAAACTGATGCTCTGGCTCGTGCCGGATGGGAAAATCTCGGAGACCCAGATGCAGGCAATCACCAACCATACAAAGGCCATGGGAGGATACACCCTCAGACTCGTACGTAATATGGGAGAGTTGATGGAGAAGGTGCTCATCTTCGACGCCGGACTTGACGATGTGGTCATCGAACTCTGCAAATGGGTGACCAAGAGGGAGATGACGGCAACCGCAGGAAAGGAGAGCAAGCTTGAGGACAAGCAAAGGAATGACGAAATCAGTGCCGCGGCATTCCATTTCTACAAGGTCGAGGGAGAGGGCGACGGACGTCAGATTATACTCAGCTACGCCGCAAAGGGACAGATGGTCGGCCTGAAGATAGGTTGGAACGTCTATGAGGACTGCGAGGGCATCATTGAGCGCAATCCTTCTGTTCGTCCGGGCGAAGGATTTGTCCGAGTGGACGCCAAATGGCTTGAGTCCGTCGTCAGGTAGTCGCAGATTCTTATTATTTTTGCAGGATTCGGTCTCACACCCGCCATGGTGATGCAGACAGGATCGTACAGATAAACACGAACATACTAAAAACACGAACATAAATGAGTACAAAAGACAAACTGGTGGCTAATTTTCTTCTCGGTACGGCGGGAGGAATCCAATACCTCAAGCTCAAGAGCGCGAGCAGGAATCCGAGAAAGACGGGCGCGCACACGCTGAGGGAGATCCTCCACTACGCGAAAGACACGGTTTATGGAAAGGAACATCATTTCGCAGAGATTCTTGCGGCGAAGACCGATGACGAGCTTTTCGCCTTGTGGCAGAAGAACGTGAAACCCAATGAATATGAGGACTTCCGTCCTTATGTCGAGAGGCACAAGCACGGCGAGGCGAATGTCCTCTTTCCGGGAAAGCCGGTTCTCTACGCGACGACTTCCGGCTCCACGGCGGAACCGAAATGGATTCCGATTACGGAAAAATATCTCAAGACGATTTACGGCAAGATGACCAAGGTCTGGCTCTTCAACTTCATCAAGAACCGTCCGAACGTCTTCAGCGGCAAGATTCTCTCCATCGTGGGCAAGGTCATCGAAGGCTACGCTCCGGACGGGACGGTCTATGGCTCAGTTTCGGGCGTGACGCAGCGCGACTGCCCCAGGTTCGTGAAGGCGCTCTACTCCAACCCGCAGTGCGTCTATTCTATTGCCGACTACAACGCCCGCTACTATGTGCTGATGCGCATGGGCGTGGAACAGGACATTACCCTCATCGTGACGGCGAATCCTTCGACCATCGTTGAGCTCCAGAACAATGTCAACCGGTTCTATGACGAATATGTGAACGACATCGAGAAGGGCACGATTTCCGACAAAATCAAGATTGAACCCGCAATCCGCAAGGAACTTGAAGCCTGCGTGAAGCCGAACCCCAAGAGGGCGGACGAACTTCGTGAACTGAAGAAGAAATACGGAAGGGTGCTTCCTAAGCACTACTGGCCTAACCTCCAGATTCTCAATACATGGAAGTGCGGAAACACGAAGGTCTATCTCGACAAGTTCAAGGACTCGTTCCCGCCGACGATGCTCCATCAGGAGTTCGGCTACTTCTCTTCGGAGTGCCGCTTCGGGCTCGTGCTCGACGACACGCTCAACACCGTACTCTTCCCGCACTACCACTACTACGAGTTCATAGCCGAGGAGGACATAGACAATCCGTCTCCGAAATTCCTCCAGCTGGACGAGCTTGTGGAGGGCAAGCGCTACTGCCCGTATGTGACGACCTTCGCGGGTCTCTACCGCTACGACATGAACGACCTTCTCGAAGCCGGACCCAAGTTCGTCGGCACGCCTACGGTGCACATGATTCAGAAAATCAACGGAATCGTGACCATCACGGGCGAGAAACTACACGAGCGCCAGTTCATCGAGGCCGTCCACAAGGCAGAAGAGGAGACCGGCCTCAAGACACGCTTCTTCATCGGCTTCGCGGATCTCGACCTCTCTACCTACCACTTCTATTACGAGTTCGCCGACCCGAACACTTCGCAGGAAGAGGCCGAGAAGTTCACAAAGGTTGTCGATAAGTTCCTGAAACAGCAGAACATAGAGTACCTCGCAAAGAGGGATTCGCTCAGGCTCAAGGATCCTCTCACGCACCGTCTCGTGCCGGAGTCGTTCGAGAAGTTCAAGGAGCGCTGCATCGCCGAGGGAGCAAGGGACGGGCAGTTCAAGCTGAACATTCTGCTGCAGGATGAGAAGAGGCACGCGAAGTTCAAGGACTTGGTGGTCGGAAATGAATAAAAAGCGGATTGCTGCGTTACGCTCCATCTTTTTCTTCATTTCCTCCATCTCAGTTATCCCCCTTACCTTTTTTGGAGTGAGGAGAGGGAAACTAAAGATAGTTTCTTAGTTATGTTTGAAAAGAACTTGAAGGCGATTATATTTGATTTGGACGGGACCCTTTATGAGTCCCGTCACTTTCCTTTGCGGCTGATTCTTTCGGATCCGCTACACATCTGTATGCTTGCAGCGGAACGCAGATGCAGGAAACAGCTGTGCGACAGGCACTTCGATAAGGCTTCAGACTATTACGACGCGCTTTTCTCCCTGATGGGCAAAGGCTCGGCTGAACGGGCAGAACGGTGCAAGCGGTGGTTTTACGGGACATATATGCCCTTGCAGGTGAGGATTATACGAGACAAGTTCGGCCCGCGCCCGCAGCTCAGGGAGTTCATCTCAGACCTCCGTGCCCGAGGCTTGAAGATCGCCGTCCTCTCGGACTATTGTTTCACGGCTGAAAAGCTCGCGGCAATAGGCCTGTCGGAAGCCGACTTTGACGCCGTCTGGGAGTCTCCAGCGCTGGGCGGTCTGAAACCCCGCGAGGAAGTCTTCCTCAACGCCTGCAAGGCTCTCGGCATCTCTCCGTCCGAAACCCTCATGATCGGAGACAAGACCTCCAAGGACGGCGGAGCGCTACGCGCCGGCCTCCGCTTCATCCACCTCGTCAATTCCGACAGGAAGCATCCCAAATCTCCAGCTGCCCCAAACGCTGAAACGGATCCCGCCAGAACCAGAACCCCCGAAACAAAAACAGAGTCCGCCCCAGTAGAGATGGCCTGGAACGAACTCCTGTTAAACTTCGCAAAGAAACCTATTTCACTTCCTTCGGACGCATCTGAGGGAAGAAGAGGACATCCTGAATGGTCGGCTGGTTGGTCATGAACATCGTCAGACGATCGATTCCCATTCCGAGACCCGATGTCGGAGGCATGCCGTATTCGAGGGCGCGGACAAAGTCCATGTCGATGTACATTGCCTCGTCATCGCCCTTCTCGTCCTTCAGACGTGCCTGCTCCTTGAAGCGGTCGAGCTGGTCGATAGGGTCGTTCAGCTCACTGTAGGCGTTGGCAAGCTCCTTTCCGCAGACGAAGAGCTCGAAACGCTCGGTGAGTTCAGGATTGTCACGGTGACGCTTGGTGAGCGGCGACATCTCGACAGGATAGTCAGTGATGAAAGTCGGCTGGATGAGGTGCTCCTCACAATACTCGCCGAAGATGGCGTCAATCAGCTTGCCCTTGCCCATGGTCTTGTCCACCTCAACGTGGAGTCTCTTGCAGGTCTCCACAAGCTGCTCCTCATCCATTCCGCTGACGTCCACTCCGGCATATTCCTTAATCGCGTCAAGGATAGGCAGACGGCGGTAAGGCGGCTTGAAATCAACGGTCTTGTCCCCGATTGTGAGCTCGGTCTTGCCGTGGAGCTTGAGCGCAATCTTCTC
This sequence comes from Bacteroidales bacterium UBA6346, assembly GCA_002438905.1. GTDB lineage: Bacteria > Bacteroidota > Bacteroidia > Bacteroidales > UBA932 > Cryptobacteroides. The sequence goes on along the minus strand of DJSA01000003.1, from coordinate 8,198 downwards.
AAGAAGCTTCTCGATGAAGTTCATCATCCAGATGTAGTCCTTGTAGGCCACATAGATTTCCATGCATGTGAACTCTGGGTTGTGGGTTTTGTCCATTCCCTCGTTGCGGAAGTCCTTCGCGAACTCATACACGCCCGTGTACCCGCCAACAATCAACCTCTTGAGGTACAGCTCGTTGGCAATCCTGAGGTAGAGCGGAATGTCAAGCGCGTTGTGGTGGGTAATGAACGGACGCGCCGTCGCACCGCCCGGAATACCCTGGAGAATCGGGGTCTCAACCTCAAGGCATCCGGCCTCGTTGAAGTATTCTCGCATCGTCGCGATAATCTGGCTTCTCTTGATGAAGACATCGCGCACCTGCGGGTTCACGATGAGGTCCACATATCTCTGTCTGTACTTAAGCTCCGGATCCGAGAAAGCATCGAACACCTCGCCGTCCTTTTCCTTCACGATAGGAAGTACCCTCAACGACTTGCTTAGGAGCGTGAGTTCCTTGGCGTGGATGGAGAGCTGGCCGGTCTGGGTGATGAAAGCATAGCCCTTAACCCCGATGATATCACCGATGTCGAGAAGCTTCTTGAATACCGTGTTGTACATCGTCTTGTCCTCGCCCGGACAAATCTCGTCGCGCTTTATGTACACCTGAATTCTTCCTGTCTCGTCCTGCAGCTCTATGAAAGACGCCGCTCCCATAATCCTGCGGGTCATGATCCTTCCCGCAATGCAGACATCGCTAAAATTGCCTTTCTCGGCGTCATATCCCTCCTTTATCTCCCTTGTCGTCGCATTGACCGGATAGAGCGGAGCCGGATAAGGCTCGATTCCGAGTTCGCGAAGCTTTCCGAGCGCATCGCGCCTCTGCTGTTCCTGTTCGTTGAATTCCTGTGTTGCCATATATTCAGATTTTATATTTTCAAAACATCCGCGTCCTCCGGTGGACACTCCCACGTCAATGACCTACGTGCTCCGCAGCATTGCCAAATCGTACAAAATTACGACTTTTATTCTTAATTCTGAAACTATTTGAGTATCTTTGTAGATTATGGGAATGGAAAAGAAATGGGTAATACGCAAGGGCGCCGACGAATCGAAAGTACGTGAACTTTCTTCAGAACTCGGCATAGACCCCGTTCTGGCAGAACTCCTCGTTCAAAGAGGTGTGCACACATTCGATGAGGCTCGGGCATTTTTCCGTCCGTCGCTCGATAGGCTGCACGACCCGTTTCTGATGAAAGATATGGACAAGGCCGTTGCACGGGTGGAAAAAGCGCTGGATGGCGGGGAAAAAATCCTTGTTTACGGTGACTACGATGTGGACGGAACCACTGCCGTTTCTTTGGTGTATTCCTTTCTGTCAAGGCTGACCTCAAACGTGGGTTCATACATCCCTGACCGTTATGACGAGGGATACGGCGTGTCGACGAAAGGAATAGACTGGGCTGCGGAGAACGGATATTCGCTGATAATCACGCTTGACTGCGGCATCAAGGCAATAGACAGAGTGCGATATGCTGCGGAGAAAGGCATCGACATGATTATATGCGACCATCATCTCCCTGAGAATGAACTGCCTGCCGCCGTCGCCGTGCTCGACCCCAAAAGAGAGGACTGCAGCTATCCGTTTGATGATCTCTCGGGCTGCGGAGTCGGATTCAAGCTCGTGCAGGCATACGCGCAGTCACACGGCATCGCGTTCGAGACGCTGGAGCCGCTGCTTGACCTGCTTGCTGTGAGCATCGCGTCGGATCTCGTGTCCGTGACCGGCGAGAATAGAATTCTGGCGCACTTTGGACTTAAAAGATTGAACGAAGACCCGTGCAAGGGGCTCAAGGCGATGATTTCACTCTCGGGATTGGAGCCTGGGCATCTCACTATCGATGACATTGTGTTCAAGATAGGACCGAGAATCAATGCTGCCGGCCGAATGGAATCCGGAGGGGTTGCCGTGAAGTTGCTCACTGCAACGGACGACAAGACTGCAGTAGAGGCCGCGGAGGAAATTAACCGCTACAACACCCAGCGCAAGGACATAGACAGGCAGAACACCCAGGAGGCGCTTGATATGGTGAAGAACGGGAAATGTCTCTCGTTCGGCAATGCGACCATCGTCTACAACCCGTCCTGGCACAAGGGAGTGGTCGGAATCGTGGCGTCAAGGCTTGTGGAGGCGTTCTTCAAGCCCACGATAGTACTCACCAAGTCAAATGGCTTCGTGAGCGGTTCCGCGAGGAGCGTACCCGGCTTCGATCTCTACGAGGCCATAGAGAGTTGTTCTGACCTTTTGGAGAATTTCGGAGGGCATCTCTATGCCGCGGGAATGACGCTGCGGGAAGATAACCTGCCGGCGTTCTGCGAGCGCATAGAGAAATTCATAGCGGGGAAGATCGTTCCGCAGATGCAGGTGCCGGTGGTGAACATCGATGCGAAGATCAGCTTTTCTCAGATTACGCCGAAGTTCCTGCGCATACTCAAGCAGTTCCAGCCTTTCGGTCCGGAGAACGCCACACCGGTGTTCCTCACGGAGAACGTCTACGACAACGGCAACGGGCGCAAGGTCGGAGCCGAGGGCGGACACCTAAAGCTCGAACTGATAGAGGAGAACAACCCCGGCCGCCACATCTCGGCCATAGGCTTCAACATGTCCGGATCATTTGACTACATAAAGGCCGGCAACCCTTTCGACATCTGCTACTCGATTGTGGAGAACTACTACCGGGGCAATTCCAACATGCAGCTGCGTATTCGTGACATCCGCGAGCGGGACGATGTCATTTGAATATCTTTTTGGTCTAGATTCCTCTTATCATCGGTCGTGTACGCCCAGTACACACCCTCTTCAAAAAGAAATCTATCCTCAAAAATCTTATTCAAATGTCAAAGTTATTTATCCGACTCAGCAATCCGCTCCCTCCTAATGCTGAGTGAGTGGCCGATGCGGAATAGGGTGATGGAGGGCAAGGCGCAACATGAAGGCAAAACCGCAGCAACCTCACGGTTGTGAGGATTTTGACAAGCGATGCAACGAAGCAATCCGCTCCCTCCTAATGCTGAGTGAGTGGCCTATGCGGAATAGGGTGATGGAGGGCAAGGCGCAACGTGAAGGCAAAACCGCAGCAACCTCATGGTTGTGAGGATTTTGACAAGCGATGCAACGAAGCAATCCGCTCCCTCCTAATGNNTTCCGCATCGGCTGAGGGCTCAACGTGCAGAGAGGTCTGAGTCTGCGCCCCCAACTTACCCCGCAGCGCCCGCTCAACAGCAGTGGAAATGGCGTGAGCACGGACAACAGAAATGTCGGGATCAACAACGATGTGCGCCTCGATTATGACGGAAGTCCCGTTGCGGCGCGTCTTGAGACCATGGGCGCTCTTCACACCCTCGACGGAATCGATTGTTTCTATTATACTGCGCTCCATATCCTCAGGAAGCGACACGTCAAGCAACTCTTGCAGCGATGGCACCGCCATCTTCACCGCTACGACAACAATCATCACCCCTATCAAACAGGAGGCTATCGGATCAAGCACCGTCCATTTCTGGCCGAGGACAATGGCACCTCCGATGGCAAGAAGGGAGCCTATAGAGGAAAAGGCGTCAGAGCGGTGGTGCCAGGCATTGGCGATCGTCATTGGGCTGTCCACCTCCTTACCGACCTTCAAGGTGACCTGATAGAGAATTTCTTTCGCCACGATGGAGACAGCTGCAGCCGCAAGCGCAATCCATCCCGGCTTAGAGAGCGTTTCCCCAGCAAACACAGCACGGATGCTCACGATGCCCCTAGAAATAAGGTTCGCAGCCACGACTACAAGAATGACGCTGACTATCACGGTAGCGAGCGTCTCGAACTTTCCGTGTCCGAACTCATGTTCCCGATCACGAGCCTTTGATGATATACGAATGAACACGAGCACGACTATGTCACTCATCAGATCTGACAGAGAATGCACTCCATCGGCAATCATAGCTGCACTATGTCCGAACACACCGGCAAGAATCTTCAGCGCAGTCAGCACAAGATTCACTACTGAACCCCAAAGTGTCACACGGGTCACACGCCGTTCGCGCGCTTCCGCCTGCGGATCAGGGAGACGCCGACTGCTGTCCTGACGAGAATTTCCTATTTGGAAAGTCATGATTTATAGAATCTTTTGTATTTTTATGATACTCACTCACAGACGATGCTATTGAAAAACTCCGGGCGGTGATAGTCCGGCGATGGTGTGCCGACGGGAGCCCATGTCAAATAGTGAGGAGTGGAAAGTCCGTCTCCGCATTTGTAGAAATTGCCCTTGAGACGGGCGCCGTGCCAGGTCTTGAGCTCGCCGCCGAAAAGAGCCGATGCCGGAATAGCGATGCGGAGTGTCCAGGCATTGTCCCCCTTGATTTCCTCGAAGGGCTTTCTTCCGTATGTTGAGGAGGTCAGGACGCTGTCAAGAACCGGCTTGGAAGCATGAACCGGGTCGAAGCGGCCTGTGCGGCGGGAGAAGCAGAGTGTCCCGATGGCGTTCCACTCGAAGTTGTAGTAGTGTCCGTCGCCCTCTTCCGGCAGGATGAAGAACTCGACACAACTGTCCTTGTAGACATCGTTTCCGTCTGTCATCTCAAGCGCAGCGGTGCATTTCTCGCGGACGTCGTATTCGAGGAAAAGGTATTCATCGTTATGAAATATACGGAAAGACACCTCAGGCCTATATGGAAACTCCGCCGCCCAATTGAGACAGTCGAGGAGGTTTGTGGGAAGATTTGCGAATGCGTTGTCGTCGCACAGGATTGAATGTGCGGATTCTCCGACTCTCAGGCGTGGTATTGTCAACATATATCCCTTATTATCGTTACAAACGGCAAATATAATAATCGGTTTTGATTTTTGTTCTATTCCGGCTCACATCAGCATGACTAAGATTATTTTACCCCAGTTTGGCTATATGAGGTTGCAGAGAACGATGGCGGTCATGGCTTCGACGATGACGGGGGTACGCAGAGCAAAGCAGGCATCGTGGCGCCCCTTTGCCGAGAGTTCCACGAGGCGTTTCTGCGCGAAGTCCCATGTCGTCTGCGGTTTGTGTATGGTGGAAGTGGGCTTGAATGCCACGCGGAAAAGGAGATCGTTGCCGTTGGTGAGGCCGCCGTTGACTCCTCCGGCCCCGTTTTTCGTCAGCTTTCCGTCTTCTCCGAACGCGTCGTTGTGCTCGGAGCCGCGCATGTCCGAGGCCGCGAAGCCGTCGCCGAACTCGATGCCGCGAACTCCGGGGATGGAGAATATGGCATGGGAAACGAGCGATTCCACAGAGTCGAAATATGGCTCGCCAAGCCCGACAGGAAGCCCTTTCACGCGGCACTCCACGACGCCTCCTATGGAGTCCCCATCAGCGACCGCGGCATCAATCAGACCCTGCCACAGGGACTTGTCGGAAGTTCCGCCGATCCTTACCAATTCAGCGGAGACTTTAACATCAGGAATGTGGGTTGTCAGGACCTTCTTGGCAACGACACCTGCCGCGACGAGAGCGAGGGTCATTCTGCCGGAGAATATGCCGCCGCCGGTGAACGGAGGGAACTGACGGGCGGAGGTCACGCCATATCTTTGAGGGTGAGTCACATAGTCCACATGCCCCGGGCGCGGGACATCGGCAAATTCGCCATAGTCTCCCGGACGGATGTTCCGGTTTTCAAACTCGACTCTCAGAGAACCGCCCGTTGTCTTCCCGTCGGAAAGACCTGTCAGCACAGGGACGTCCGCCTCGATTCTTGGCGTTGTTCCCCTTGCCCCGGGCTTGCGGCGGGAAATGTCTTCAGAGAAGTCATCTTCCGAAAGCCGCAGCCCCGGCTCCACGCCGTCGATTACAACACCGAGCCTCGGCTCGTGAGAGCCGCCATAGACCGTGATTCTGAATTTTTCTCCGAAACTGTTATGCATATCCAATTATATTTCTCAGAAGATGTTTGAATTTTTTGTTCAGTCATTTTGAGATGTATACAGCTTCTCAATATCCGCAAAAATCCCAGGCCAGCGAAATCTAAAAGTGTTTACTCACTGTTTGTCAATCACTTCACGACGGAACCCACAAACATCTCGACGAACTCCGGATATGACTTGGAGACACAACTCTCATCGTCAATCTCAACAGGGGCATCGGCACCGAGAGAAGCCACCTTGAGAGCCATCACCATGCGGTGGTCGTGGTGCGAACTGTATTTGCCGCCGCTGAGAAGCTTCCCGTTCAAAAGCCTCCACGCGAGCGAGTGACCGGTGACGACAAGCGCATCAGCAGCATCGTCAATCACGGCCTCGACACCCATCTCCGTCAGCATCTCAACGATTGCGGCCGCACGGTCACTCTCCTTGTTGCGCAGGCGGCTGACGCCATAGAGCCGGCTCTTTCCCTGGCAGAACGCCGCAAGGACGGACGCGCACGGGAAGAGATCCGGGCAGTGAGAGGCATCGGCGTCAAAGGCGAGCAGCGGTGACTGCTGGACGTGGATTTCGCCCTCGTCTCCGTCAAGCTGCGTGATGCTTGCGCCGGCGGCCATCAGGATGTCCATTATGGCGATGTCGGCCTGGAGTGAGTTGGTGCTGAGCCCGTCGATGCAGGCTTTCCCGAAGACTGAAGCGGCAACCATAACAGGAACCGCCGCGCTCCAGTCCCCCTCGATGTCAAAGTCGGCCGCCGTGTATTTCTGGCCTTCGCGGACCTTGAATATCATCTCGGTGCAGAGTGACCAGTCGCCGTCGGACTCCATGAAGTCACGCCCTCCGAGCATTTCGTTGGAAATCTTGACTCCGAACCTCTTGAGGACTTCGGCTGTCATGAATGTGTATGGAATGCTCTTGGGATTCTCGACAAGCAGGGTCATGTTTCGGTTCACAAGCGGCATGGCCATCAGAAGACCGGAAATCAGCTGCGAGCCGTTCTCTCCGGAAACTTCAGCCTTAAGCTCCGAAATATGTCCTTCGACGCTTATCGGAAGTTTCTCGTCATTGTCCTTGACCTTAACCCCCATTCCGGTCATTATTTCGTTCACGCCGGCAAGACGACGGCCTGCAAGGGTCTTCTCTCCCTCGATGCGCACCGCCTGTCCGTCAGAGAGTTCCGCAGAAAGAGGAATCATGAGCCGTGCAAGCAGCCCGGATTCCCCGACGTTGAGACTTTCGAGTTCAGGCAGGCAGCCCTCCTTTGCGGCGATTCCCGTTATCACGAGATTTGTCTCGTCCCCGGCGGTTTCTCGCAGTACCTTGGCACCGAGAACTTCGGCGACACGAAGCGCAGATTCGGAATCCTCGCACTGGGTGTAGT
>DJSA01000003.1:0-866 GCA_002438905.1 Bacteroidales bacterium UBA6346 | reverse complement strand
ACTGGGTGTAGTTACGCAGGCGCGACGTGCCCTCGGCGAGAGAGGCTGCAATCACTGCCCTCTGCACAAAACTCTTTGATGACGGTGCCACGACATCAGCGTCGAAGAATGGCAGCTTTCCATAGAGTCTTTCCGCCATTTCGGAAGCGGTCTGCTGGCCCGGAGCGGCGGTTTCATTTTCGTTGAGGGAGGCATACGTGAACGGTGCGCCCTTCTTGAGGCATTCCATTCTTGAAGTCCTGCCTTTCTCGCCCATGCAGAAAGCTATGAGACGGCCTTCAGTGGTCTCCGGAGCCGGCGCAGCGTGACGGCCGGTCTGCGGAGGAGTCAAGACTGACGGGTCATCGTAGAGGGCGAGAACACGCGCGGCGTCTTCTTCGGAAGTTGCGGTCGTGGCAATCTTTACTATGTCAGCGCCATGGTAGACACATTTTTCGACAACAGCCTTGAGCGCTTCGACAGAATCGGTGCCGGTGAAGTCATGGAATGAACGAATCAGAAGCGTGCCGTTGTCCGTGCAGGCGGCCTTAATCCTCTTGACATTCTCTTTCGGAGCCTCGATTTCAAGGTCGGCGTATGAGGCACCTGCCTTGATGGCGGCTACAAGACGTTTTTCGCAAAGGGCGGCAACGGCTACTGGACTCATCCCCGGGTGTTTCTTTGTAGTCTCCGCGATTCGACAGGTCGCCACCAGCGGAATGTCGGCCGAGGAGAAGAGCTCGTCTATTTCGTCTTCGGTGATCTCGCAGCTGTCAAGCCTTATTTCCGCCATCTGGCACTCGTCAATAGCAGACAAGAGTTCATCGAAGTTTTTGTCTTTCAATACAGTACAAATCATATTGTTTTGGTTTCTTTTTGGTCTATAT
>DJSA01000080.1 GCA_002438905.1 Bacteroidales bacterium UBA6346 | reverse complement strand
TCAACTATGCGCTGAGCACGGTCGATGACGATGAGCCGTCCGTAGCCTACGCCACGGTCTACCCGGTGTGCATGTTCCTACGTGTGATTACGGCCCAGATGCTGATGCTGTTCTGTATATGAAACCTCCCCCCCAAAAAAAGATTCCGAATGCCGGACTGAATCTTGAATAAAATTTTGCTATTTTTGCACCCATGGGCACGGGCGAAGCCGCCGGGTGCTCTGGATATAGAACTTGTCTTGGGATGAACATTCACGAAACGGAAGAAAGGCTGGAAGCCAAGGGTATAAGGCCTACGGCAAACAGAATACTTGTGCTGAAGGCGCTCGGAGAGGCAGGACGCCCGATGAGCCTCGCTGGTCTTGAGGCTCAGATTGAGTCAATGGATAAGTCCAGCGTGTTCCGGACGCTGACCATGTTCCTTGAAAAGGATCTCGTCCACTCGTTCGAGGACGGGCGAGGTGTCATAAACTATGAATTATGCACCGAGGAAGGCCACTGCGACCACCACGATGCACATATTCATTTCTACTGCGAACGCTGTCACCGTTCCTACTGCATGGAGCACATAAATCTCGACTGGGTGCGGGTTCCTGAAGGGTTCGAACCGCACGCCTATTCCTTTGTCATAAAGGGCATCTGCCCCCACTGCAGGTAGACCAGAGCCCAAAACGTTCCGGTCAGATCCATACCGAAAGCCTCCGGCATCACGGCTATTTTGGCTGTGATGCCGGAGGCTTCCAATATTGACAAATTCTCAGTTTTCCACGGGCCGTATGACATAGTTGAATGTCATCTCCTGAGGCTTAACAAGATATTCTTTACGAGGGAGGGCATTCCATGAGTCAACGCAGCCAAGACCCATCTGGACAAGGTCAAAATTCACCCATGTAAGTCCATCGGAACGGCGGTCTTCAAACGCTATGGCCTTGAGTTTGAGAGAATGGCGTGTGCCGCTCTTTTCGCAGTCAATCTGCTCGGCCGAGAACGGAAGTGCGGAAGCCGAAAACGGAACATCAGAGGAAATCTCCAGGCCCGTACCATTGTCGTTCAGGACACGGATCCACTTGAGCTGTGTCTTGGTGCCGGACTCCTGAGGACGGACATATCCATAGTGGTACTGGTCCTCAACCCGCTGAACATAGTGCCCGACAATGGCAGCCGAATTGCGGTCGCAGTAGTTCTCGAATGGCCCCTTCCCGAAGAACTCGACATTGGAGAAACCGCCCGGCATAGCCAGACGCATGCCGAACCGTCCCAAAAGAGGAGCCTCTGAAAGTTTGCCGGCATCCTTGAGGGACTCACTTACGGCAATGGCGCCATCGCCATATATTTTATATGTAATCGTAACCTTCGCAGCCTCACCGATAGGCGCATATTCCGTAACTACTTGAACGAAATCTCCTTTGTCCTCGGATGTGAACAAAACCGCCTTGTACTCTGCATCCCTCCAGAGCTTCTGAGCAGCAGGGAACTTCATTCCCCTATAATTAGCCCCCATATCATTCTCGGTCGCGGCACGCCACAAGATCGGCTCAAGTGGATGCGAAATCAGGGGCTTGTCATTGAGAGTATAGCCAACTATCTCACCGGTAGCCTTGTCGAATGTAATCCTCCACACATCACCCCTATCAGCGAGCACCCCAGCATAAGGCATTATCCCATAGAACGATACAAGGTTTTCTCCCTCATCTATCCCGAATGGATGAACCTCCGGTTCATAGGCGATGCATGCGGATGAAGCTATGAGAATCTGATCATAGGCGACTTCGCTGCCGGCAGGAAGGATGCCGTCCTTTTTATTCAGCGTGTAACGAACATTGAGGTAAACATCGTGTCCGTCAAGAGAACCGCCGCAGGCATCAATCACATCATCTGCCGTATAGCCCAAGTTCACCTTGCCGCTACTCTGAGGCGCGATGGCAAGTTCCTCCGATGCATGCCCACTGAGTACCGCCTCGCCATCGCACTCAACACTCCAAGAGAGATCATATCGGGAGAGGTCTATAAAGAAATACTCGTTGAAAACATCAACTTTTCCGTCAAGAGCCTGTTCAGCAGGAGCTGAAGTGAGTATGCTGCGCTGTTGGTACGCCACCTCATATGCGTGAGGATGAAGACTGCGGTCGGAAGCTATGACTCCGTTGCAGTTGAAGGATTCGTCCGTTGGATCGTAGTCATTGAAGTCTCCACCGAAGGCGAAAATGTGGTCAGTTCCATACTTTTCTCCGTCAACGGGCCACCACACTGCCTGATCGACAAAATCCCATATGAATCCACCCTGGAAGTGAGGATACTTACGGATAAGATCCCAGTATTCCTTGAAACCACCGAGAGAATTTCCCATCGCATGGGCATATTCGCATTGGATGAGAGGCTTGTCAGGATTAGTCTTCACAAAGTTCTCGCACCTGTCGTAGTTCCAATACATCGGGCATATAATATCGGTGCCGCGGCTGTTTTCCACATAAACATTCTGCTCATATTGTACGGGGCGGGTGTTGTCCCAACCCTTGAGCCAATCATAGGCATCAAAGAAGTTCTGCCCATCTCCAGTCTCGTTGCCGAGACTCCAGACAATAATTGAAGGATGATTGCAGTCGCGGTGAGCCATTCGCTGAACGCGTTCTACGATAGTCTTGTTATAGGCCGGATTCTTGGCAATGGCATCCTTGCCATACCCCATCGCATGTCCCTCGACATTGGCCTCATCCACGACATAGAGCCCGTACTTGTCGCAGAGTTCGTACCACAGCGGGTCGTCCGGATAGTGGCAGGTGCGCACCGCATTGAAATTGAGTTGCTTCATGATGAGTATATCCCTCTCCATGTCGGCAGGAGACACGACATATCCTTTATATGGATTCATCTCGTGGCGGTTCACACCCTTTACAAGAATAGGCTCGCCGTTGACGAGAAGCTGGCCTCCCTTTATTTCAACGGTCCTGAATCCGAATCTGAGGGACGCCGTCTGAGTCTCCTCCCCCTTTTTGTTCAGGGCTATGAGTTCCAGCGTATAGAGATTGGGAGTCTCGGCTGTCCAAAGACTTGCAGAAGGCAACCCGCCCTCAACTCTTGCGCAGGGAAGACCATTCTCGGACTTGTCCTTGGAATTCACGGAAGCATCGCCGGACGCTGCAATCTCTCCCTCCGCATCCAGAATCTGCCAGCGAATCTTCGCAACACCGGGAGTAGTTTCCGCGCAGATAGTGTAATGTCCGTCAGCGTTTCCGTTTACGTAGATATTCTCTATCCTCTGTTTCGCACGGGAGAATACATAGACGTCACGGGCTATGCCGGCGAATCTCCAGAAATCTTGGCATTCGACATATGTGCCATCGCACCAGCGGAAAATTTCAAGCGCTATGGTATTCTCGCCCAACTTCACGAACTTCGTGATATCAAAACGAGCCTCAAGTTTCGAGTCCTCACTATACCCTACTTCCTTTCCGTTAATCCAGACCCTCACGTTGGAAGTAGCGGAGCCGATGTGAAGCACGATATCCTGACCTTTCCACTCGTCACTGAGGAAAAACCCGTGGCGATACTGCCCGACATAGTTATGCTCGTCCGGGACAATCGGAGGAGTGTACGGGAAATGACCATTCCATGGGTACTGAACATTCACATAGAGAGGATCGCAGTAGCCGTTCATGTCCCAAAGTCCCGGAACTGGCATCGTCCCCCACTGCGAGTCGTCATAATCACCCTTGTAGAAGTCTGCCGGACGGGTGTTGGGATCTTGGTTGAAATTGAACTTCCAAAGTCCGCTGAGGCTAAGTTTCAGGCCATCGGCTTCGAATGTTGTCGTCATAGGAAGACGATTGATCTCATTGACATCAGGGTCTTTCCACGGCTCGACCGCCGCCTTCCCCTTTGCAATGGCATTTGCGCCCAAACTCATCAGGCTGAGAGCAATGCACAGAAGTGTTGAAATTTTACGCTTCATTAAGTTAATATGTTTGTGTTATTCAGAAAATTCATTTTACTTATATGATTTCGATATCACCTATCTGCACCCATCCCTGACGGCCATCAGATATCTCAACATTCGTCCACGAGCCCACTGAGTCGATTATCTTAACTTTAGTACCCTCGTGGAGTATGAATAGGTCCATCGTTCCGTCCGGAGAGGATTTTGCCGATATGACAGGTTTCATCACTATCGCCTCATCACGGAGGAAATAGTCATCTTTCTGATGGATCGAAAATCCGAGAGCCGCCCCTCCGATAATGAAGCAGACTATTGCCGCGACAAAACCGGCTCGCCTCCACCCAGCAGTAGGAGCCAAGAGGAAAAGCAGCAGCATAGAGCTCATGAGAGCGAGGAATACCAAGAAAATGATCGCCCACGAATCTGAGTCAAGGAGGTAGCAGAGCTTCAAGACCCATGTTTTGAGGAAAAATTGCGGAACCACGTCTATGCGGTCCTGAGTGCGGCTGTTCGCGAACTCAAGGTTGTAGCGAGCATCGGAGTATGAGGGATCGAGCCTCAGGGCACGTTCATAGTTTGCGATTGCCTTGCCGAGATTGCCGGATTTGAACCAAGCATTGCCGAGATTATAGTAGAGCTGCGGTGATTCGAGCCCGAGAGCCACTATCATATCATAACTCTTTACTGCGTCCTCCCAACGGCCATCGGTGTAAGCCGCGTTTGCGCTGTCCCATAGCTGCTCCGGATAGTCTGCCCGAGTCTCGGTGGCAGGCTGGGTCGTCACACCTGCCGTATCCTTTGATGGAAGTGCCGTATCGGTCCTGGAAGGCTGGGCGTAGGCAGCTGATGAGATAAATGCAAAGGCTATAAGCACCATTGCCGCCCCCGAAGAAGCTTTCTTTCCTGATTTCATTGAAGAGTCTATTGTTGATATGAGTTCCGCGGCCTTGTCATAGTGCGCCTGCATCGCCTCGTTCCCAGATGACGGAGAATAACGCGCAAACTCGCAGTCATCAATGAGGCCTACAAATGCCGTGATAGTATCCTTCGGGACACCGCCCTCTGCGAGCCGTGCCGAGATGTTGTCCTTGTTCAGTTCAGACATCGGAATGTTGAGTTTGTCGGCTATGAATCCGAGCAAAGCCTTATGAAGTTCCTCATAGAAAGCAGTGTAAAGGTTCTGCTTGAGGAATACAGAAGCGGTCTTGAGCTGCTTCAGAGCCTTTTTCGTGGCCTTTCTGTTCCTATTCCCCACAATGTCGGCGCGCCTTGCAGCCAATCTGCGGAAGGCGAACCAGCAGAGAGCAGCGGCAAGAAGAATTGCGAGACAAACGGCGACAAACGGCGCTGAATCGACGAGGAACCAGCCCTTGTCAGAAAAACGGGCCGGCTTCGTAGAGATGAAGCGGATGTCCTGCCCGAGACTTCGGACGTCATTCTGTTGAACTCCAGGAACCACGGTTCCTCCCGATGGGATGTCCGCGCCTTTCTCCACGGTGAAGTTGAGTGGCTGGGTCTGCACAGTGACATAGCGCCCCGCCTCCACGTCATAGTAACTATACTGAATCGGCTCAATGGTGAAATCCCCTGCACTGCGCGGTATGAACGGAAACTCAAACTCCTTTGAGCCGGAAAGCGAACCTTTAGCGCTCTTGTCGGTAATCTTCGTGTCATAAACCTCCATATCAAGCGGGAAATTCACCTTAGGAGCCGCCAGCAGGGAGACATTGCCTCGTCCAGACACGCTAACTATCAAAGAGTTGGCCTCGTGAGTTTTAAGCTTATCCTTGGCAAGTTTCGCACTTATGCTGAACTTTCCCACTCCACCGCCAAACGATGCCGGGGCACCTGCAGGGAGCGGTGATACGTTCACCGTCACGGCCTTCGAGGACACTTTTTTCCTTACAGTCTGATAATCATCGAAGAAGCCGTCAAATATGCTTCCAGTACGAGACTGAACCCTCACATTGACAAGGCACACAAGTTCCGCAGGATCTATGGTCAGCCTGCCGGTCTGCTGCGGTATGAGAATGTATCGGCGCAGCACAGCGGCATCATAAATTTTTCCATTGTATGTCTCGCGGGTGAACTCGATGTTCGTCGGAGCCTCGACCTCCTGGCTCCAGAAGCCTGTGAATGAAGGGAATGTGGCATTCTCGAAGCCCGACAGATTGGCTCGCTGATAAATCTTCAGTGTGGCATTAATTGGCTGTCCTACAACGACATTTGTTCTGTCAAGAGAAAGATTGAGGAATATCTCTCCCGTTGCCGCCTCCTGTCCGCGGGCCGTGCTGCCGCCATTCTGTCTTTGAGACGATCCACCGCCCATTGCGCTCGGGTCGGAAGGGACTCCGTTCGAGCCTGACTGGGATGATGACTGCGACGATGAACTGTCCTGTCTGACCACGGACACTGTCACCGGACGGGAGACAATCTCATCGCCCTTAATCTTTGCCGTCGCTGAAGGCAGCGTGAACTCTCCTACCGACTTAGGCATAAGGATGTAGGTGTAGGACACCTGCCTTGAAGATGTCCGCTTGCCGTTAATTATGCTGATGCTCGATGATGAACTTTTCTGCGGTCCCCACACTAAGTCAAAATCCGCCGGACAGTCCCAACTGAAGTCAGAGGGGGTACTCTCACCCTCAATCACGAATGTCACGTTAAACTGTTCGTTCAGATCCACGACATTGTGCGTCTGAACCTGAATTGAAGTCTGCGCAGCCGCTGCAAACGCCGCAAGCGCCAAAGTTATGATTGTCAATATCCTCTTCATCTTATCCGAATATCATTTTCGAGCCATATCCCCTCTCCAAATCTCCTTTCGAGCCGTATTTCCACTGACGCCGACAATGCCGACCTACCAATTCTTCTCCTTCTGTCGAGACTTCACCATCGCCGCCTTCTCCTTGTTGACCTTGTCCTGAGTCTCCTTTTCCTTTGCCTGGATGGCCTGGAGCATCTGCTGCGCCGCCTGAGGACTTATCTTCTGCTCCTGAGGCTGGCCCTGCCCGTCACGGTTGTCCTGCGGAGGCTGCTGGCCGTTGTTATCCTGATTCTGGTCATCGTCTTCATCCCGGTTGTCCTGGTTGTCACTTTTGTCCTTATCTTGGTCGTTATTTCCTTGATTGTCCTGATTCTGGTTCTGATCCTGGTTCTGCTGATCATTGTTCTTATCCTGATCGTTCTGACCATCTCCGCCACCATTCTGCTGCTGATTTTCGAGCATCTTGCGCGCATAGATGTAATTTTCCTTGGCGTCAAGGTCGTCCGGACGCATCAGAAGCGACTTCGCAAAGGCATCGACCGCCGTCTTATAATCCTTGGAAGCCAACGCCATATCTCCGAGATTGTAGTAATAATCAGCGCCATGGCCGCTCTCTACCGCTCCCTGCTCCACCTTCTGCATAGACTTCATCGCTGCCTGCGCATCACCCTGTCTGTAAAGATCTGCGGCAAGATTGTAATTCGCGGCGACAGAAGTCGAATCCTTCACGAGAGCCTTGCGGTAGTTGATTTCCGCCTCTTTCCAATTCTGTTTCCTATAGTCGCGATTGCCGCGTCGCACGTCCTTCCTATCCATCTGTGCGGAAGCCATAGAAGGCATGAGCAGCAGCAAAGCAAACGTCAGCAGCACAATATATATATGTCCCTTTCCCATATCACCGGATTTCATATGTTCATAAAACCGCATCATTCAATCACTTCGTCTTTCCGAACAGACTGAACTTCATTTTCCTCTCCCCGACAAGACAGGTCAGGACAAAGAAAACCAAGGCTGCGGCAAAGAAGTACATATACTGCTCATCGTATTCCTCAAACACGACCGAACTTAACTTCTCCGCATCCATCTTTTTTATATCGTCTATTATCGGATTGAGTCCGAACTCCGTATTTCCGGCACGAACGTACGCACCGTTTCCAGCGGCGGCAATTTCCTTCAGCGTAGCTTCATCGAGCTTTGTGACAACAATATTGCCATCGCGATCCTTCAGCAATCCTCCATCCGCTAGCGGAATTGGCTTGCCCTCAGGAGAGCCCACACCGATTGTATACACCCGAATTCCAGCCTCGGCCGCCTCTTTTGCCGCCTTGACTGGGTCATCCTCGTGATTCTCTCCATCGGTTATGACTATTATAGCACGGCTCTTGTCGCTCTGCGCGCTGAACGAGCGTGAGGCTGTCCTAATGGCATCGGCAAGCGCAGTACCCTGAATCGGCACAGATTCGGTGGAGATAGAACTCAGAAACATCTTCGCCGAGACGTAATCCGTAGTAATTGGCAATTGGACGTATGAACTCCCAGCGAAAACGATCAGACCTATGCGGTCATCGTGGAGCTTATCAACGATTCGGGAAATTGCGAGCTTGGCACGTTCCAGCCTATTCGGAGAGTAATCCTGAGCAAGCATGGAGTTTGAAACATCGAGGGCAATCACCACTTCGGCACCCTTCGTCTCATGTTCCTTAAGTTTCGCGCCTATGAGCGGCCTGGCCATTCCGATGGAAAAAAAGGCGAAGCCTATTGTAAACAGCACTACTTTCCACCAACCGCGTGCACCGGAATAGGACGGCATCAGCCGAGCCACGAGTTCCAGATCTCCAAACGAGGCAATGCGCTTTTTCCGCAGCCTGCGGAATATTGCATAGACTACCGGAAAGAGCGGAACGAGCAGCAACAGCCAAAGATATTGAGCATCAGCAAAATACAGCATAATCAATCATTTTACGGCAGTTTTCTGAAAACCGCGACCTGAAGTATGAAAGCGGCAAGCAGCGAGAACAAGGCGACAAGCGCGTATGTCCCGAACAATTCCTTATACACTGGGAAACTGTCAATTGTTGTCCGAGCCTTTTCCATCTTGTTGATTTCAGAATAGATCTCGGCTAACTTCGTGTTGTCCGTGGCGCGGAAGTAGCGCCCTCCGGTAGTCTCGGCAACCTGAGAAAGAAGTTTCTCGTCAATTTCTACCTTAACTTTCTGAATTTCAACGCCCCACGGAGTCATCACCGGATAAGGTGCCGTTCCGTTCGCGCCGACGCCTATAGTGTAGACGCGTATCCCGTAGGTCTTCGCGATCTCTGCGGCAGTCTCTGGGGCTATCTCACCGCAGTTGTTCACACCATCCGTAAGCAGAATCACTACACGGCTCTTCGCATCCGAGTCCTTCATCCTCGCAACAGCCGTGGCAAGCCCGTTTCCTATGGCAGTTCCGTCTTCGAGCAGATCGGTGCTGATTTCCTTCATGAGGTTGATGAGCGTCGCACGGTCGGTAGTCAGCGGACACTGGGTGAATGCCTCCCCCGCAAAGACCACGATTCCCATACGGTCGGAAGGCCTCTGGGATATGAACTCTATGGCGATGTCCTTTGCGGCGCTGATTCGGTCGGGGTTGAAGTCACGGGCGAGCATTGAAGTTGAAACGTCCATAGCGAATACGATGTCAATGCCCTCGGTGTCAATCTTCTCCATTTTCTCAGAAGAGCGGGGACGTGCAATCGCTATAATTATCATCACCATTGCGAGCAGCATCAGCGCAAAAGGGAGATGGCGGAGATATTCCTTCACGCCGTGTCCTCCCCTGAGCCACGGAACGGCAGTTGAGACACGAAGGTGAGCCTGACGGCCGAACACCTCGCGGAGGATGTACAGAACCAGCAGAAGAGCCGGTATCACAGTGAGCCATAAAAGTTTCGGATACTCAAAAAACATCACTCACCCTCCTTCTTGTCTGCAGATTTGCTGGCATTCATATCATCCGGCACCGGAGCGAACCTGTCGTTATCATCTTTTGCCGTTTCTTCAGACTCTCTCGTCTCCAGTTCAGGCTGCACCGGAGACTCATCGGCGGCGGTCTCCCCATCACCGGCATTCAAATCGTCCTGATAGGTCTGCGTGACAAAACGCACGGCGAGGGGAAGCACCGCAGCGGTCTCCTGCTCTGAAGCGGTGTGCTTGGCGAACTTCACGTAGTCAGCGGTCTCGAACAGATTTTCGAGATCGTTCAGAAGTTCTTTCCTGTCAGCCGGCTCGTCAGCGAACTTAGGCTTCATCTCGCGGAAGATCTCATTCGTGGTCATCTCCATCGCTCCGATGTCATAGCGCGAGGCAATATACTCGCGCAGTACGTCCGTGACACCAGAATAGAACTGCTTCTGTTTCTCCGGAGCCCAAAGTCTGTTTCCACGAAAATTGTCAAGTTTGCGGAGCGCTACTATGTGGGCTGGATCCTTACGTTCCGGTCCCTCAGCAAGTTTTCGCCGATGAATCTTGACAAGGCAAACAATAGCAATCACAAGAAATACGACAAGATAGAACAGCCCCACCCACGGCAATATCTCGGCAGCAGTCAGGGGGTAACGGATTATACCCTTTATATCATGCGGCTGAAACGAAGCCGTATCAATGGGCATGGTCATAACCTTGAAGCGTAGGCTGTCAAAAATCAAAGTGTCCACCACTCCGTCCTTGGAAAGACGTGCTATTGGAAGTTCTCCGAGCTGGTATTCACCCTCATCGAAAGTTGTGAGAACCGTTGAAACCCTTATATCGTAACTTAGAGGACGATCCTTTTTTTCTTTATATGTCTTCAAAGTGTCTGTCTGCCACGGACGGAGGAACATGATTCCGCGCGCGGTGCTGTCAGTCAGCTGTGGGAATGCGTACTGAGTGCCCGCCTCAACATTGCCGAGGTTCACTCCATAGAGAAGTTGATCCGCGACCAAGATGCTGTCACGCTTCTGGAGCTGTTCTAGGAACGGAGCTCCGCCATGAATGCGATGGCCACCCTTGAGCTGTGGCGCGTCACTCGACACAACATCCGCCGCATCTGGCGTCACTGCCATTCCCTGCGCAGCGGAGGAAAATGCCAACATCATCAGCGACAAACTGCTTAATATAAATAATTTACATTTCATCTTCAATCAATATTTTCGCCTCAGTTCAAAGACAGGCTTCTCGCAATTGCGAAACTTGGGGACCTCATGTTCACTGTCGGCGACAATGTTGTTCGTCAACGCTGCTGAAACAGCCTCATCAGTGCCTGGACATAATCTTCGTTGACAGCAACGCTCACCTTGTCGATGTTATATTTCATCAGCATCCTCGATTCCGCCCCACGCAGCCCTCTGAACCATTCCTCATAGAGCCTACGCACCTTCGCTCTGCCGGTGTCCACCCACGCAGTGCGTCCAGTCTCCGAGTCCTTGATGTCCACGAGCCCTACATTCGGAATACTTGCCTCACGTGGGTCATAGACCTCAACCACAGAGAGATCATGGCGATTCACAGCAACCTTCAACGCTTCCTCATATTTCGGAACTCCATCGGCGTCAGCATCAATCATATCCGAAAGAACGAAAGCGTTGCAGCGTTTCTTAATCGCGTTGGTCAGATAACGAAGCGCTTCGGAAAGATCGGTCCCAGTCGACTGTGGCTCGAACTCAAGCACCTCACGTATGATATGCAGAAGGTGTGAACGTCCCTTCTTGGGCGGAATGAACTTCTCGACATGGTCACTGAAGAACAGCGCGCCAACCTTGTCATTGTTAAGAATCGCCGAAAAGGACAAGACCGCCGAAATCTCGGCTATCATGTCCCTCTTCGTCATCCCGGAAGTTCCGAAAAGCCCAGATCGGCTGACATCAACCAACAGCACAACAGTGAGTTCCCGCTCCTCCTCGAACACCTTGACGTAAGGAGAATGAAGCCGTGCCGTGACATTCCAGTCCATGTTGCGGACATCATCGCCGTACTGATACTCACGGACTTCACTGAACGCCATTCCACGCCCCTTGAACGCAGAATGATACTCCCCCGCAAAAATCTGATGTGAGAGAGCCTTCGTCCGAATCTCGATTTTACGGACCTTCTTCAGCAGTTCACTTTCTGTCATACGACTACGGAACTTCTACAACATTGACAATCTGATCGATGAGGTCGTCGGTGGAGACGTTCTCCGCCTCGGCTTCGTAGGTGAGCCCGATTCTGTGACGGAGCACCTCATGGCAAACCGCACGCACATCCTCTGGAATCACATATCCCCTTCTCTTTATGAACGCATAAGCCTTTGACGCAGCCGCAAGGGAGATGCTGGCACGCGGAGAGGCACCATAGGAAATAAGCCCAGCAATCTTGTCAAGCCCATATTCACCGGGAGTTCTTGTGGCATACACGATGTCAACAATATATCTTTCAATTTTTTCGTCCATATAGACTTCCCTCACGACCTCGCGGGCGCGGATGATATCATCCGGTTTCAGAACGGCATGAGCCTTCGGGAACTCTCCGGTGTTGTTCATCCGCAAAATCAATTTCTCCTCCTCTTTCTTCGGATAGGTTACAACGACCTTCAGCATGAAACGGTCAAGTTGGGCCTCTGGGAGCGGATAGGTGCCTTCCTGCTCGATAGGGTTCTGGGTCGCCATCACGAGGAAAGGCTCTGGAAGCTTGAAGGTCTCATCACCGATGGTCACCTGACGCTCCTGCATGGCCTCGAGAAGCGCGGACTGAACCTTTGCCGGTGAACGGTTGATCTCGTCCGCAAGCACGAAGTTCGCGAAAATAGGCCCCTTGCGGATCTGGAACTGCTCTGACTTCTGTGAATATATCATAGTGCCGATGACATCTGCAGGCAACAAATCTGGAGTAAACTGAATTCTACTGAACTTTGCGTCTACAGCCGAGGCGAGAGTATTGATTGCCAAAGTTTTAGCCAATCCCGGCACACCCTCAAGAAGTATGTGACCGTTTGCGAGCAGTCCGATGAGAAGGTTCTCGACGAGCTGTTTCTGACCGACGATAACCTTGTTCATTTCCATCGTAAGGATATCAACGAATGAACTCTCCCTCTGGATTCGGTCGTTCAGCTCTTTAATGTTTACACTATCCATATCTATTATTTTTTAATATCTTTTTGGCCTATATTCGATTTCATCGCCACTTTTCTGCGTTCGACATAGCTCAAGCAAGCTTAGCTCTGCTCTCACTTATCGAAAAGGTTCGTTTTCTCATCGGTCACATACGCCCAGTATGCTCCCTCTTACAAAACTTTACATATCTTTGCATAAAATTGTGGACATGCACTATATTCTCACTTTATCATACAAGGGAGCAGGGCTGAGCGGCTGGCAGGTTCAGAACAATGCAGCGACCGTGCAAGGCGAACTTGACAAGGCACTCGGGATTCTTTTCAAGACACCGGCACAGACGACTGGAGCCGGAAGAACCGACACCGGAGTCAACGCCGTGAACTATGTCTGCGATTTTGAAACTCCGGAGCCACTCCATCTGACAAAGCAAGATTTCTTATACAAAATAAATGCCATCTTACGAAAGGAAATCGTAGTCCATGATATATGCGAGGAAGGAGAATGCGTATTCATGCCATCCGAGGAATATGCCTTTAATTCAAGGTTTTCCGCGAAATCAAGAGTATACCGCTATTTTCTTCACAGCGCAAAGGATCCATTCGCCGAAGGCTTCTCCTGGAGATGTCCTTGGCCGCTCGACATTGAAGCGATGAATAGGGCGGCCGAGCTGCTGCTCGGAGAGCACGATTTCAGTTGTTTCGAGAAGACTGGCGGCGGCAACACGACAAGCACCTGCATGGTGCTCAGAGCGGAATGGTTGCACTACACCCCCACTCACGTGACCCAGCTCGGCTTCCCCGATGACGGGAACTATCTAGTCTTCACGATTGAGGCTAATCGTTTTCTCCGCAATATGGTCAGAGCCATAGTCGGTACCCTTGTAGACGTCGGACGCGGCCGCCGCAGCGAGGACTCCATCGCCGCCCTCATAGACTCCGGTAAACGCAGCGATGCCGGAGAGTCTGTCCCCGGCACCGCCTTGTTTCTCTGTAAAATCAACTACTAAACGCAAGTCATCACGATTCAGACTCAACTCAAATAACAGCTGAGAGAAAAATTTGAACAATATTTTTCATTTATTGAAGATGTCTTTAATGCTGCCCAGCGAAGAAAGCATATTCGAAGCCTCGTAAGGCAGGTAGACAGTCTTGTTATCCTTGCCGCTGACCATCTCCTTGAGAGTGTCGATGTACTTAACAGCCAACATATAGGCAGCAGGGTCGGTCTTCGCGGAACTGACCGCCTCGGCAACGAGCCTAATTGCATTCGCCTCGGCCTCCGCCTGAAGAACCTTTGCCTTGGCCTCGCCTTCGGCACGCAGAATCTGTGCGGTCTTTTCTGCTTCGGCATTATTGATTTCCGATGCCTTGTCGCCCTCGGACTTGAGAATCGCAGACTTCTTCTCGCCCTCCGCACGGAGAATCTCGGCACGTCTCATTCGCTCGGCCTGCATCTGCATCTCCATTGACTCGCGAACGCTGTCCGGAGGGGTGATATCCTGAAGTTCAACGCGGTTCACCTTGACTCCCCACTTGTTCGTAGCATCGTCAAGCACGGCGCGAAGCTTCGAGTTGATGGTATCGCGGGACGTTAGCGTCTCGTCAAGTTCAAGCTCACCGATGACGTTACGAAGGGTCGTCTGAGTGAGCTTCTCGATTGCGTTAGGAAGGTTGTCAATCTCATAGACGGACTTCTTCGCGTCGACAATCTGAAAATAAAGCAGCGCGTTAATCTGCGTGCTGACGTTATCCTTTGTAATCACCGTCTGCTTCGGAAAGTCATAGACCTGCTCGCGGAGGTCAATCACGGACGAATTGGTCATCTTCACTATGGGCTCCCCGCCGAATGCGGAAGTCACGACCTTGCGCGAAGTCACGACCTTGGCCTTGTCGATGATTGGCCAGATAATCTGGACTCCCGGGCTAAGCACACGGTCAAATTTTCCGAGCCTCTCAACGACGCGGGTTTCCGACTGCGGGATAATCTTGATACCCCTGAGAATGTAAATCACGACAATGGCCGCGATTACGATAAGAGCGATTGTTCCTGCTGACATGTTATATATGTATTAAATGTCCGTAAAGTCTTGCCTTACTTTGTTGGGATATGGCCCTACGCTGCCGGAGTCTCCGGCTTCTTCGTCTTGACGGTAAGGATTATGCTGTCATACGCCACGATTATAACCTTAGCCCCTACAGGCACGTCCTGCCTTGGCTCGTTATCATCCTCACGAGCAAGAACAGCCTGCCACTCGTCCCCATCAATCTTCACGCGCCCCACGTCCTCCGCTGGAATCGTCTCAATCACAGTCGCCTCGCGTCCGATGAGACTCTCCATATTGGACTTGTAGCCACCCTTACGATCGGCTCTTCTCGATAGTACCTTAAGAGCAAACGGACGAACAAAGACGAAGGACAGCAGCGAGCCCACTACAAACAATCCAATCTGCCAATTCAGCGTGTCGGGAGCAATCGCCGCCAACACGCAACTGAAAAGGCAGCCTATTGAAAGACACGCAGCAGCAAAGCCCGGCGTGAAGATTTCCACGAGAAACAGCAGCAGTGCCGCCAACATCCAGATAAGCCAAAGATCCATAGCTTCAATTTTTATTACCGTTCAAAAATCCTTCAAAGGTACAAAAAATTTTACCATGAAACGGTGCCTCCGGAAGTAAAGTCTTCTATGGTCATGCCGCTCGGCGATGTCTTCGTGCCGGCAATGTCGGAGAGTCCGGGCCAGTCGTTGATACTATAGCTGTCCTTCACGCCCTCCGGAGCCAGCGGAAAGAAGCTGAACTCATTGCCGGTCATTTTTTCGATTTCAGACACGGAATAGATGTAGTCAGCGAGCGGAGGGAGGGTCGTCAATTTTTCACCGGTAAAATTTTGCGGAAACCAGAAGCCTATGGCCATGACCTCATCGGCGGAGCATTTCCATATAGGTTTCCCTGTTGAACCAGTCTTCGTCCTCAGTACCAGCTTATAACGCGCCGTAGGCATTATGCAGTCCTTCGATTGGGCTGAAGTCTTGCCCCAGTTACAAGCGTCTTTCAGCGACCAGGACTCATCACCATAGAAACATCCGACCACGACATAAAGCGTGTCGCTGCACCGCCACTGATTTGGAAGTATGTTCTCCACCATATCCCAATGTGAATCTGAATCCGTTTGGTTCTGATATGATTCGGGAGCAATGTTAGTAGGGTAGAAAGTCTGTATATTCAGATCTATAGGATTTGCCTTATCCCCGCATCCCCTCTCGGCTGAACGCATGAGATGCCCCTTTGTAACCATCTCCCCTGTCGGCATAGGAGACCAATACCAATAGTTGTCCGTCGGCTTCCCGCCAGTTGAAGCCCAAGGCCAATCACTCCAATCGGATGCATATATTATGGATTGTTCCCCTTCTCCGAAGGCTGGGTCGGGACGCCAAGGGTCTGGCTTCGGACGGGTGTAGCCTCCTTCCCAATATATTTCGTGACAAGGATAAGCCACCCACATCGGGTTGTGACGGCGCACATCATAGCAGGCCTCGTAGTTGCGGACATTCTTTTTTGTTTTGTAGGTCGTACCGCGATGATCGACATATTTGTAGTCGGCACTCGCCTTTACCGTCCGAGGACGCTCGATGTAGTCCCTCGTCTCCGGAGCTGGCTCATTGTGAATAAAACCGAAACCATGACTCGGAGTCTCTTCCGTTGTCACGAGCCTGAGGTCATCAGAACGGGTCTGGGCGACGAGGCTCGTGACCTGTATGGAAATATGCTCTGTCTCGGGAGAGGTTATTTCAAATACGGCTGTCGCGTAGTACCATTTTCCATATTGCGCGACACTGAAGTCAAGTTCCCTATAATCTTTTGACAATGATTCCTCGTCAGCAATGCCTATGCTGAATGTCTGCCCGGAGACGACGGCTCCGTTCGGGTTATAGAGACCGATGCTGAGCTTATATGCCCTGACATCGGAGGGAAGGGCGATATTCTTTACCTGAATATAGCTTTTGCCGCCGTCCTTGCTGTAATAAACGCCGTTCACGCCACTGGCTCCCGGATAATCCATTGACGGATAGCTACTGCGAACGGAGGTATAAAAACCGTCGTAGGTAATTCCAGACATTCCCGTGCCTTCCATATTGCGACAATCTGTCCATGTGTTGAAATAATTATTATTGGCCGTGGATTTAACTTTGTCAAGATTGTCGTAATATATGACGGTTTCATCCGGTTCGGGCTCTGGATCCGGATCTGGGTCTGGGTCTGGTTCCGGGTCCGGATCTGGGTCTGGTTCCGGGTCCGGATCTGGGTCTGGTTCCTGATTCTCAGTTGGAGGTCTTGTCGGAATCTGCTCAGGCTCACAGGACGAAAGTCCGGCAAACACCAAAGCGGCGATCATAAGAAGCAGCGCGTATCTTTTCATATCACAGATCATTGTCAAGAAACATAGGTCCTCAACAGGTCAAATCCCTGCAACCCGCAAATATAGGCAAAATTATCCCCACCAGCCAATTTTTCTGCTACTTTAAAGCAAAAAAACAGGTTCCGAAGCCAAAAACTCGGAACCTGCTAATTATAAAACTTGAACATGAAATTGAATAAAAAGATGGAGTACAAGGCGCCCAGCGAACGTAAAACCGCAGCAACCTTATGGTTGTGAGGATTTTATCAAGACGGGCAACGCGCAGTAATCCGCTTTTTATTCGATTTCTATTTAGTCGCTGAGGGAGAAACGCTTGAACGTAAGCACCTGCGCCTCCTTGTCAGCCTTTGCGAGGACATCCTTAACGGCTTCCTTGCCGTCGCCCATCTGATAGGCCTGGTCGAGGAGAGTGTTCTCCTTGAAGAACTTGCCGAGCTTGCCCTTTGCAATCTGCTCAAGCATAGCCTCCGGCTTGCCAGCCATCTTCGGATCCTCCTTCATCTGCTCCTTGTAGAGCTGCATTTCCTTCTCGACAACCTCGGCAGGGCAATCCTTCTCGGAAACCGAAACCGGGTTCATAGTGGCAACCTGGATTGCAATTCCCCTTGCAATTTCAGGGTCAATCGCCTTGTTGAAACCGACCAAGGAAGCGACCTTTCCGTTGTGGTGAACGTAGGCTGCAGAGAATGGAGCACTGACTGTCGCGTAGTAGGCAACAACATGCTTCTCTCCCGTCTTTCCAGTCTGTTCAGTAACTGCGGCCTCAACTGTCCTGCCATCAGCGAGGACAACATTCTTGAGAGCCTCGGCATCCGCAGGGAAAGCCGCAATTGCAGCATCTGCGATGGCATTGGCAAGTGCCTGGAACTCAGCGTTCTTTGACACGAAATCAGTCTCACAGCCAAGGCATACGAGGATGGCCTTGTCGCCATTGATGCGGGTAAGCACGGCACCTTCGGTGGTCTCCCTATCAGCACGCTTTGCGGCAACGAGCTTGCCCTTCTCGCGGATGATTTCCTGTGCGCGGTTGTAGTCGCCTTCAGCCTCAATGAGAGCCTTCTTGCAGTCCATCATTCCGGCACCTGTCATTTGACGCAACTTCATTACGTCAGCTGCTTTGATATCCATTGTCTTGAATTTTAGATGTTAATTGATTCTTCGCAAATTATTCGGCGTCAGACTTCGGAGCCTCTTCAACCGGAGCTGCCTCCACCTTGGGTGCAGTTTCTTCCACCTTCGGAGCAGCGTCCTCTACGACAGGGGCGGCCTCCTCAGCCGGAGCCTCGGCTACCGGAGCTGCCTCCTCTGCGGCATCCTCAGACTTCGCGCCCTTGCGGGAACGAAGCTTCTTCCCTGCCACCTGTTTGTCGTCAGCACCCTCAGGAGCTTCTTTTTCCTTCTCAAGTTTCCTTTCGTTCAGTCCCTCGTTGATGGCCTGGCAAAGAACATCCACGATGTAGGATATAGACTTTGTGGCATCATCATTAGCCGGAATCACATAATCAATCGGAGTAGGATCGCAACAAGTATCAACCATAGCGATAACCGGAATGTTGAGACGATTTGCCTCTTTTACGGCATTCATCTCTTTCTGTACGTCCACTACGAAAAGTGCGGAAGGAAGGCGGCTGAGATCCTTGATTGAACCGAGGTTCTTTTCAAGTTTAGCACGCTGACGGGTAATCTGGAGACGCTCACGTTTTGCGAGTGTGTCGAACGTGCCATCTTCAATCATCTTGTCGATGGTGTTCATCTTCTTGACTGCCTTACGGATGGTCGGGAAGTTGGTAAGCATACCGCCGGCCCAACGCTCTGTCACGTATGGCATATTGACGGAAGCGGCTTTCTCGGCAACTATGTCCTTTGCCTGCTTCTTTGTGGCAACGAAAAGTACCTTACGACCTGAGCGTGCAAGTTGTTTGAGCACATCCGCAGCCTCGTCAATCTTTACTATAGTCTTGTGCAGGTCGATGATGTGGAT
>DJSA01000066.1 GCA_002438905.1 Bacteroidales bacterium UBA6346 | reverse complement strand
ATCCGGACAAGTGGAAGGATTATTCGTCGCTTGAGGTCGACCCATCGGCAAGCTACTACGAGAACATCCGTCAGGCTGCTCTCTGGAGCGTTCAGGACAATCTGACACGGCTCGGAAAGCCAGTCGATAAGGCCGAGTGGCTTATGAGTCCGCAGACCGTCAATGCCTACTACAACCCGTCAACCAACGAGATTTGCTTCCCGGCCGCGATTCTCCAACCGCCGTTCTTCAATCCGGAGGCTGACGATGCGGTGAATTATGGTGCAATCGGCGTGGTCATCAGCCACGAGATGACTCATGGATTCGATGATCAGGGACGATTGTTCGACAAGGACGGGAACATGGCCGACTGGTGGACAGCGGAGGATGCCGAAGCGTTCAAGGCGAAGACGGCGGTGCTCGTGAAGCAGTTTGACGAGGTGGAGGTTCTGCCCGGCGTTCATGCCAACGGCGCCCTTTGTCTGGGCGAGAACATTGCGGACCAGGGCGGACTTCGCATCTCCTACACGGCTCTCCATAACTCGTTCAAAGGGAAGCAGCCGGCTCCGATTGATGGATTCACGGCAGAACAGCGGTTCTACCTCGCCTACGCCAAGGTCTGGGCAGACAACATCACCGATGAGGAGATTGCCCGTCGCACAAAACTGGACGTGCACTCGCTCGGACGCAACCGCGTGAATGTGACGCTGCGTAACTTGGATACTTTCTTCAAGGCCTTTGACATCAAGGAGGGCGACCCGATGTGGCGGCCGGTGTCCGAGCGGGTCATCATCTGGTAGTACGGGGCTTCATCCCCTAGTTTCAGCTGCTTAGTTTCAGTTTATTTTGAACGCTGATAAAAAGCGAGAAATCCTTGCGCGACATCATAGCGCAAAGATTTCTCGCTTTACTTTGTTCGCTCGAAATGACACGCTGTCAGAACAGCGGCTCTATCGGCTCATTGTGGTCTGGGTCAAGGAGTTCGGAGCGGAACTTGACTCGGGCGAAGTTGAGCTTGTTCAGATCGACCATGCGGATGTGGCTGTTGAACATTGTACGGATGTAGATCTTGCGGCCGCTCAGGTCGGTGGCGGTGGTAAACTGGGTCGCGGACGGGATGTCGGGAGAAGTGATGCCGGCGGCGGTCTGAACGCCTATCGGAAGGTCGAAGTTGTTCAGGATGTGGAAGGCCTGGATGACGGTCTTGTCGGCATCGGCGAGCTTCGGGGCAGTGGCCTGGAAGAATGCTGCGCGGACAAAGCGGGACGGCGGCGTGAAGTCGCCCGGAAGTCCGAGCATTCCGCTGCCGCCTCCGAATGAATGGAGTTCGAGGCTGCCTACGGTGTTTTCGGAGACGGCTCCCGACTTGAGGTTCACATAGTTGTTCAGGTTCGTCAGCTGCCAGTCAAAAGACGGAGAGTTGGTGAGGACGCCAAGCGTATTTTCATAGAACACGCATTTCTCGCCGATGATTTCCAGAACAATCTGACGGCCGGACGGGTCCGCGAATCTCCAGTGGGCAGTGGAGGCGCGAGGGTCGATGTTGTGGACATGAACCGCCTCGACAGCCTCAATGACCTCATCAACCGTTGAGCAGCAGCCGAGGACATACGGAACAAGCTGAAGATCCGCGATGCTCGATTCCTTCAGAGATGGGCAGTAGTCCTCATATTTCCCATATCCCGGAAAATAGAAAAGCCCGGCGGAAAGTCCAGCCTCGTTCAGTCCCTCGACGATGAACTCCGCCTGCTCAACGGCGAAGCCAACATAACCATACTGTCCGGAGAAGACTCTCCCATGCCCACCTCCAGGGACGATGGAATGCCAGACGTGATTGCGTGGAACGATGACATAGCGGTTGTGATTGTCATTCACGGCCCATTCGATTGTCCGGGCCGTCACCGTACTTCCGTCCGCAGCCTTGAGCGTGATGCCCGTGCAGGCGGAACTCCGTGCAGAAAACGCCACTGCGGCCGCTGCGGCCAACATAATGGCTAAAGTTTTGTGTTTCATAAGATTATATGGTTTACACTACGCCCCGCGAACTTCGCAAAATCCATACCCTAAGACAAATTGGTCGGGATGGAGGGCGGTGTCCCCGTTTCGAGAAAGTCCGTCAGGGCATTACCGTAGCCCCCCCCGAGAGTGAAATCAGTTGGAGAAGGTGACGGTTGAGAGCCCGTCGCCGAACTCAAAATATTTGTTCTGAACCCAGACGGTGGTCGCGGAGGCGGACTTGGTCGTGAGGAAGGCGCAGGGAACAATCTTGTGGGAATTGTCGGAGGTGGAAGCCATGGACATATAGTCCCCGTAGGTGAGGGATTTCGTGAATCCGAAGGAACGCTTCCCGGAGTTTATCATGGACTCGCCGTACCATGTGGACATATAGCCGCTGCGCCATTCATCGCCAGAAAGGGACGCATTCGGGGCGATGCTGTTGTCCTCCGACTCTATCCGGAAATCGAGCGGGAACAGGGATTCGCGCAGACCCGTGGGCAGGAGTATGTTCAGAGTGAACTGCCGCGAAAGACCGGACTGAACGGTGGCGGGACACTGGAAACGGAAATTGTAGGGGTTGCGGACACGGAAAGTGACGCTGCGGGCAATCTTAACGTTCGTGTTCGACCCCAGGTCGTAAAAGATGACCGTCTGTGACTTTTCCTCATCCTCCGGAAGTTGCGGGCTTATGGTGACGTGCCTCCATCCGTCCGACGAATCCTCCGATGTCCACGACCTTATCACCATTCCGCCGGCGGTGAGCGGAAGTTCCGTGGCGCGGTCGAAAGTCAGAATATCACCGTTATCGGCGACTGTCGGGGCGTCACGCCAGTCGGGAATGTATCTGTAGCGGAAGCTGAAATCAGAAGAAGAGACGACCATCGTGTCGGTGTAGCTGACATAGAGACGGCTCGAACCGTCGGAAATGTTTATGATGTCCTGAGTCACCACCGAAGAGATGAAGTTGTTCGACGCGGGTGCGGCCGCCGCCTCGGCTGCCGTGGTGTAGCCATCTGAAGTGCAGGAGATGATGCTTGCGCTGTAGATGAAATTGCGTAAGATGTTGTAGTACTCGGCAACCCCGGCGGTTCCCGAGCGCACGAAGTCAATCTTATAGTAGGTCTCCGGATGTCCGGCATAGCTGCCCCGGACGATTATCGCGGTGTTTGTCTCGTCGTTGGAGAACGGCCGCTCATAGAGATGCTTCACGCTCATGTCGTAGGTCAGCGAGGCAGCGTCAGTGGCGACAATCTGAGTCCCTGCCGGCAGGAAGCCGCCGAATCCCACATCCGACACCCCATCGTAGGAGGAGGAAAGCTCCGCATATGAGCGGCTTGCCCAGGGATTGTTTCCGAAGCCGCCCCCTGCGGAATCCGTGGTTTCGTAGGCCGCGAACGAGTTCACGCTCATCACGCATGGGGCAACGCAGCCCCGGTCCGGAACATTCCAGAGGGCATATCCCGAAATCTCGAAGTCCTCCGTCCTTGAAGATACATCGACCCGCGCAAAATTTCTCACTAGCGGAATCTTCGTGATTCTCGATAGCCCCTCCACCATCATCTCGTCAAGGCTCTCCGGTATGCCGTCTTCAAGCACGATTCTCTGCCAGTACGCATCCTGCCCGTCCGAGACCGTAAGCTGACGCATGACATAGTACTCGGTGCCGTAGGAGACGGGACTGGAATCGAAGTCATAGTTCGCGACAAGGTGGATTATCCTCGGATTCGGGCTTGCCTGAAGCATCGCCCGGAAACGGTACTCGGTGTTCATGTCCGTGCCGAACGCATCCGGTTCTACAGGTTCCGCCTCCCGGCATTCGACGAAAAACCCCTGTTCGTCGAAAACCAGAAGATGAAGCGAGTATATGCCTTCGGACGAGAATGAACGTGTCCTCAGAACATCCGCCTCGGGGACACTGACTGAAAACACCAGTCCGCCTCCACGATTCTCCGTTTCCGAGAAATCGAGTCTTTCGGAACATCCGAGAACGACGAAAATCAGGAAGAGGGGAAGTATGAATATATATTCTCTCATCGTGCACTGTCTCCCCATGTGAACGTCGTCTTGCCGCAGCAGTCCGTCCAGTACCACTCGTCATAGACGCAGCGGACAGGGCTGGCTGAGGTCGTGGAATTGCCTCCCGGACTGTAGGCACGGCCATCGCTTGCCCAATAGTAACTCGTGGAAGTCAGCAGTACCGGAATCTTGCCGCCGTCCGCGAGCATCACCATGTATTCAATCTCGGCCTTGGTCGGAATCCGCCACCGCCCGGCCGGGTAACCGTCCTCCTGATAGCCAGCGCAGCGCTTCTGAGCGTCGGAGTAGGACAAGGTGAAGCTTACCCCATAGGACGAGGCTATACGGAAAGACGGAGCAATCATATTGTTAACCCTTGTCCCGTTGTTGTCCGCCGGGTAATAGTAGCGGAGCTGCCTGCGCGTGCCGTCGGTGGCCGTGGCCGTTGTCCACGACTCACGGTTCCAGCCCCAGCCGGAGAATGTCGGGACCGAGATGTTGTCCGTCCTCGGGTCTCCTATTATATAATTGGAGCCGGCAGGAAGCGAGCTGACCGTCACCACATACATATACGGGTCCTGATTGGTATTCGTCCATTCACCCTGATAGACATATTTCCAGTCATTTGGCTGCCCATAGTATCCCTGATTCCCGTTGATGATAACATACCCGTTATCGCCGCCGTAGCTGCTGTTCCCGCTCGTCCCGCCGTCAGGATTTCCCGTGCCGGAATTGAGGTCGGCGACGACATAAAGCGCGGGGTATTGAATGACGGTCAGCGTTTCCTCGAAATCGTGGTCGTCCTCGTGCTGGATGGTGAAAGTCAGTTCGTAGGCCGAGACATCATAGTCGGCGCTGTAGTCATTGACAAGTTCGTGGGTAAAGACCACGCGGCTGTTTTCCGAATCATTGACAACGCTGTACTTGGACGGGGACACGACCACATTGCCTTCCGGGACATAGCC
The DNA here is from genome assembly GCA_002438905.1 of Bacteroidales bacterium UBA6346. Lineage (GTDB taxonomy): Bacteria > Bacteroidota > Bacteroidia > Bacteroidales > UBA932 > Cryptobacteroides. The sequence continues at coordinate 7,548 of DJSA01000066.1, read as the reverse complement.
CGTGGTCGGCGCGAGGTTGGTGGTGGTCAGCGACGCGGAGACAATCCTGACCGGATGGGACGTGAAATACGGGATGGAAATGGAGTTGGTGTTATGCATCTCGTAGGCATTGCGATCGACCATGAGGTAGCGGTAGCGCAGCAGCTCGGCCTCGGTACGCACGGTCTCGTTTCCCCATGGAAGGATTGTGTATGACGGGGTTATCTCAGTAGGACGCTCCGGATCCCCGCTGCCGAGTATGCTCACGGAAAGGCGTATGCGGTACCATGCGTTGTGGTCGAGCCGCCGCGCAACGGAGTTGAACGGGACGGCATAGTAGCAGGTGAAAATCCTGTCCTGCACTCCCCCTTCGTCCGTGTGCCGCCAAGGGACGGACAGGAGGATGTACGGAGCATCGCCCTCCCCTTCCGAGCCCCACTCGCTGAAAAGGGACCACCACGGCATCTCGTGAGTCCATCCAACGCTGACACCGCCCTCCGTTGCGGGCAGCAGGCGGCGCGGGCGGCCGACATAGCTGAACCCGCTGCCGCGCCGGTCCTCATAGTTCATGTCGGAGGCAAGGAAGCCCCTATTCACACCGTTCACGAAGGCCACGTACATATTCTCCGTGTCCGGAGTCCAGTTCTTGTTCTCTATGTCGGCGTTGTTCACAGAGCTGACATAGAACGAAATCTTGGAGGCCGAACGGAACATCTGTACATCCCCGCCGGAAAGCGCCCCGAGGGCATCGTTCCGCATGACTTTCCCCTCTCCGAACATGGCGAAGCGCTCAGGAACATTCCCATAAGGCTCCGAGTCCCCGGCCGGTCCGAAGTCCGCGCTTATGACGGTCTGACGCAGGTCGTTCACAGTCGGAGCGGAAGGCAGGGACGGAGCGGCGTCATCAGAGCCGCCGGAAGCGTCTGAGCCGGAAATGTTCGCGACGGCACAGACACGGCAGCTGCTCATCGTCGGGAAAAGCGTCCGCACCAAAAGCCGGCTCATGGAAAAGCGCACCGAGACCTTGCCGGTGAGAGGGTCGGCGACCAGTCCCTGCGTTCCCCCGGTCACCGCTCCGGAATTGGCCGCGCTCGCATAAGAATCCATCGGCCAGGCAAAAAGCGCGGGTGCGTCGTCTCCGGAGCCTGCGGCGTAGAAATAGAGTCTGAAGCTGTCGATGCGGTTCTCGTTCCATCTGTCCTCACCGTATTCCGCGGCCTTGGTCTGCCCGAAGTCACCCGTGCCCATGGAAAGAACAAACTCATAATCGTCTGCATACGCAGAGCCATCCGTCTCCTTCATACAAGAGGCGAACACCACCGCAACAACGAGCAAAACAAGTATGTTCTTCAGATGAACATTCATATCCCGGCTTTCTTCTAATTCTTAACCAATATGTACGGTCCGCCGAGCGCGTCGGTTGCCGCGAGGTTCACATTTCCGTATGAGGCATATATGACGACCTTAGCAGTGCCCACCGTTCCGGAGGCCTGGGCGATGCTGAGCGTGACCGGAGCTCCATCGACTATACCCTCCGCATAGTCCGCCAGCGCGCCGTCCGCATGACGGAACTTGAAATGTTCCAGGTCGCCGCTCTTTTCCTCGAACACTGCATACCATTTCGCGCCGAGAGGCGTAGCTATGGTGAAGTTGCACACGAGGTCTCCGGCCGTGCGGGCAATCACCCTCTTCCCCGAAAGGACGTGGTTGTCGTCTGTCCAGACAATCTTCGAGCTTATGCCGACGGACTTTGTGTAGTCGTAGTCGAACTCGCTGACGCTCCACGGCTGCGCCACAAGGTTCAGGGACAGTTCATGCCCGTTTACGCTGTCGATGGTGTAGCGATAGACGTGATTCCGCAGGAGATTGAAGCGCAGCCCGGTGTCGGCGACGGAATAGTCCCGGAAATTGATGGTGTATGTCCGGTCGATGCCGCCGAACTTCACGGCGATGGCGGCGCAGTCGGTGCGGGCATATCCGTAAGTGTCCATATTCCTATACTCTGGGACATAAATGCACCATTGGGCGCCGGACTCGTCAGGCAGGAGCGGAAGGGAGCCGTCATCGGGAGAGTCGTTGTCCGCGGAATTGTTGTAGAGATGCGTGGAATGGTCATGACTCCAGTTCCTCGTGTCATCGAGCATATCCAGCGGAGCGGCCGCCCCATAGCGGTTATAGCGGACGAGGGAAACTGAGGATATGCTCTCCTCCAGCATGGCGCCGCCGCGAACGATGACCTTTGAAATTGAGCGGAGCAGGTCTATGCGTCCGAGATAGGCGGCGACGCCCGCGCTGAAGAAGAGCGGCACGCTGTAGGTGCGTATGCCGTACATCGGAATCGGTGTGGCTTCCGATGGCGTGAACGGCGCGCTGTAGCGGTACATGGACCAGTCCGCGCGGCAGACGTCATCGATGGTCGTCACGCCCTCCTCAAGACCGGATGGAGCGGACGGCCAGTTGGCGAGCACCACGACCTTAAAGCCTGTCGTCGGCGGAGAGGCAATCGGGCCGCGCAGAGTCCATTCCTGCGGGTAGAGGCTGCCGGAGACCGGGAGCACCTCTTCGGGCACGAACTCGAACATAAAGCGGTCGTCAAGGCCGAAGAAGAGGATGTGAAGCCCGTTCCGGACATCTATGTAGTTTTCTCCTCCGGAGCCGTCCTCATCAGTCTCGACTATGGCACGGGTGGCGGGAGGGAGTGCGGCGACCCCGCCGGTGCATGAGACGGCACGGGTGACGGCTGAATCATTGAAGGTGGCGGCAATGTGGAGGCTGAGCTGCGGAAGGGACGGTTGCGGCTGTCCTGCGTCGCTGTCCAGACCACGTGAGCAGGCGGCAAGGCTCAAAACCAGAGCCGCGACAGCCAACCCGGCGCGAATCATGGCCAAGCCCTCCGTCGTCACCATATTATCCCAAAACCATCTCACTACTCAATACTTTATATATCATGTCCAATGACATTTCTATGCTTTATACATCATGTCCAATGACATTTTCACACATCACATTCAATGACCTGTCACCAGTTCCGTCCGGGCCACTTCTCATCATCGTTCGCCCGCATTCTCAGAGACTCGTATTCTGAATCACCACCTTCCACGACAGGATGTTAATCTGAATGCTCTCCCAGCGGTCATCCCCGTTCAGAAAGAGCATCAGCTCCATCTCGTCCTGCCTGTCAAGGAACTCCTGTTCGGGAATGTCCCGAGCCGAGGCTCCGCGCACAAGCAGCGCGTAGTCAATCAGGGGAACGGAGAAAATCTCCGCGCCGTCGGACTTCTTCCTAAGATGCAGCCTCGGACTGCTCCCGAGCACCATCCGTCCGGTGCCGAGTTCGGCCACCACAATGCCCCTCTCCCCCGAAGCCCTTGTCGCCGGCGATCCTGTCACCGAAGTCTGCCCGAAGTTCTCCGAAGGCCTCACGAAACTCTCCGAGGTCCGCGCAGACCTTTCTGAAGCGGCTGAGACCCCGGCTAAGGAGACCGTCCCGTTCTCCACCGACCACGCCCTGTACTCCACCGCGCCGCCCGGAACAAGGCTGTTGTCCCAGTCCATGCGGCCGTTGTCACAGCTGATGAATATGTCAAAGTCTGCCCCGTCGATGGGCATATCCGCAATCTGCTGCACCACAAGCCTCACGCTCTTCGTATCCTTGGTCAGCCCGACCTCCGCCACAACGGTGCCCTCGTCCGCAGTGAAATCGACGTCGGAGGCGTAGCCATGGTAAAGCGCGTCGAGCCGCCCGTCAACGAATGCCGTTCCAGAGCCGTCTGTCCCGCTGCTGTTCAGCGCGCAGCCTAGTCCGTCCCGACTTTCCGAGGCGCCGAGCTTCCACGAGCCTTCGTCCCCAGAGCCGCACCAGGCGAGAAGGTCGTACCTTCCCGGAGGCACATCAACGCCCATCGTCCAGTCCTTCCCCGCAAGAGCCTCCCCGCTCTCGCTTCCCGACCAGACGACTTTTCCGTCGGAGTCGAGAACATGGAGCGTCACGCGGCGCACCTCATGGGCGAAGGCGTCCGCATGACTGAGGTTCATGTCGTAGCGGAACTTAACCCGGTAGTGCACGGAACAGTCGCCCTCAGGGTCGAATATGAGACCGCACGAGTCCAGCAGTCCGCAGGCCACTGCCAGGCAGACGCATATTCCCAATATTCTCATAACCCTGTGAGACAACGACATATTCCGTAAGTTCTTCTTTGCAGCCGCCGGAGGTTATCAGCCTCCGACAGCCTAACCATTGTCAGTAAGAAACCATCAGAATAATCTGATGCAGTTTATTCGTGTTTCCAAGCAAGCCCGAAATCCGAGGCATATTATCCGTTTAAAGATTTACGTTCTGATTGACGACCTTCCATGAAAGGATGTTAATCTGGGCGCCGACATTGTAGTTGGTGTTGTCCTCATCGTTCGGAATGATTTCCTCGTCAGGATCGAACACCGCATTTCCGATGTGCTCGATTTTGTTTATGGTGACATTATAGAAATGGTTACGGACAATTCCGTAGTCCGCCTCAGGATATTGATAACCGTCATCCTTATAGGTTTTTCCGGAGTTCCGCAGATGTTCGATAGGGATACTGTAGTACATCATACCGTCTTTGTATAATGAGCAGCGGGTGTTCTGCCGAAGTCCCGTACCGTTAATCATAGTGTTGGCTACGGCCACTGTGATTTCCGTGAAATCCGCCGCTGACGTACCTGTACCAGTGTGCCTATAGTATTTCTCTGTAGTTCCGGAAAGGTCCTTAAAGGTAAGGTAAGCCTTGCCGTCACCGGCATTATTCTCTACAAAGTACTCCTTGGTGACCATACGGAATGCAACTCCGTCAGAAGACACCCAAGGGATGTAGGCCGCAGAATTGGCCAGATGATATTTCTCAAGCACCCTGTCCTTGTAGTTGTCCTCTGTGTACAGCGTGCCGTCGAAGAGCGCCAGAGACTGGGCATTTCCTGAAGCATCGGTGACTATTGTCTTGAGGAGCACGCAGGTAACGGTACTATTGACATTTTCTGTGCTGAGCACACTTGTCACATTGGTATTCTCACGGCAATAGGCCGATTTCCCGGGAGCTACAGAAAGGCCGTCATAACCGACATAAGACAAAGTGGCTGTGGCTGCATTATAATTTTTGCTCGGCGTGGATGTCGAGTTAAGGTAACTGTCAGGGTAGGTTCCATTGCCGTAGTTGGTGGACTTGCACCAATAGCTTCGGAAATTAGCGGCGTCATTCCACTCAAATGGAGTGAATGTCCAGTCGGACTGAATTACCTTATAGAGGTATTCATTCTTTGCCGTAGCATTGAGCCCCCATCCTATTACTTTCGTGTAAAGTTCGGTAGGGGTCGATGTTCCGTTGATATGGTACGAGCCTATGCTCGTCTTGTTTTCAGCATCAAACGCAGTTCCGAGGTTCAGCTGAACTTTGGCGGCAAGACGCTCAACATAAGCGACTACCGGATTTGCAGCCGCACCCGCTTCGCTGTCCTGGAAATTCTCCGGCACGAGCGCGGTGGTATAGAACTGCGTGACCCCAGGCTCAGCAAAAGAGGAGGAGGTCATAACGAAATTCGTCCAATCAGCCTGCGAGTTCGTGCCCACTGACGCAATAGCCTCGACAATCTCCGCCGACACGTCTTTCAACGGCTTTCTCTCGAGATTATTAGCAAATGCGCCTCCATTGAGAATCACGACCATGAGCTTGGGATAGTTTTTCGATTTGAGCCCCTTGAGCACGACTGTCGAGTTCCCTTTCCACTCAACGTCGTCTGAAGTTCCGATGCCGGTGCCGGAAGATGTTCCTGATGCGGACTGCGACACATGAGTGACATATGAACCGTCGGCATTGTAGAAAAAGAAATCCGCCGAGTTTACGACCTGCTCGTCCGCCGTGCCGTAGTAGAACGGATTTGTGTCGTCACCGACCGCCCTCGTGGTCAGTTCCTTGTCGGCGTATGCGATGCGGATGTTCATGTACGCCTCGTCGGTACGGAAAACGCCGCCGTCAGCCGGAGCTGCCTCCTTGTTGCAGGAGACAAGCGCAGTGAGCGCAAGTCCTGCCAGAATGATTCTGTCTGTTTTCATAAAATATGTTTAAATTATATTGTCTCGAAATTTCCGATTCAATGTGTCCGGACTATCTCAACCCGCTCGATGACATACTCAATCCTATATTCCGTCCTCCGCAGCTTCGGGAAGACATTCTCTATGATAAAGCGGGCATCCTCCGGCCAGTTCCTCCGAATCAGTTTTTCCTTTGCGTCCGGAGACAGGCCCTCGTCTCGCGCCACGGCAAGGATTTCCTCCGCATGAGGCAGTCCGCAGGCCTCCAGCCAAGAGATGAAGCCGTCCCAATCCTCAGGGACGGAAGAGGAGACGACGACTCCCGGAGCGAAATCGAAGAGCGTCCTCACATAGTCGCGGATGGTGGCGGTACGTCTTTCGGCAAGGTCGGCATTGCGTCTGTAGCCGCCTTCGGGAGAGGCGTAGCCGGTAATCCGGATTTTCGTCACGGTGACTCCCGCGCCGGCACGAAGCGAGTCTATGGTGGAGTGTATCTTCTCCATTTCCCGGAAATTGTTGCCGTAGGTCAGATCGACTTCGGTGCGGTTGAGCCGGAAGTCAATGTCGGCACGGCCGCTGATGGCATAGACACGCCTTTCCTCCGTCTCCTCCGGGGCAGTTTCGCCCAGGGTCGTGTCCTGAGGCTGCGGAATGGACTCCCGTCTGTCCGCACGGCATTCCGGTTCTTCCGAAGGCGCGGCAGGGAGCGGCGAAGGTTCCAGGCTGTCGATGCGCTCGGAAACAGCCTCGCCGCAGCAGGCATATTCCCGTATCCGTAGCATCAGCGAACAGCCGTCCATCCACGGTTCATATCTTACCCACGCGATGTATGGCAGCGATTCGGCAAGCCCGCGCCCCGCACGGAGGGATTTCTCATCGTGCCCGGAAATCATCCCATCGCCCATCCTGCGGTAGTAGAACCATCTCTGCCGTCCATATATGCCGACAGAAGGGAGCGCGAGGGAGTCCGTCTCCCCGACAAGGCATGGAGTGAAGAGAACCGCACGTGAACTTTTCAGATTAAGGTCGGAAAGTCGCAGCTGCATACTCACTCGGACACGGCTGCCGTCCCGCTCCACGCTTAGGCTGTCCGCCCTCGAAGAAGCTTCCACAACCGCCTTGGAAGCCGCTTTTGCAGCCGCGCCGCGCACGGCGACGCTGTCCGTACAAAAAAACGGATTCCCCGCACGGGCGGAAAGCGAGGCGGACGGAAGCGTCATCAGCAGGATTATCCGAAATACGTCGATGATTCTGTTCTTCATTGTCGGAATAAGCTTAAAAGAGATAGACTAAACTGACGGCGAACTTCGTGGGGCCGAAGTAGTTATGCCTCTGGTTCTCCTCGATTTTCTTTCCGCATCCGGCGCACCTGAAAGTGTCGTAGCCGGCATAGACCCAACCGATTCCGCCTTCAAGTTCAAAGTTCCAGTGTTCGTCAAGGACAAAGGCGTAGCCGTAGCCTGCCCCGAGTCCGAGAAGCCAGCCCTGACAACGGCGGTCACGCAGAG
>DJSA01000035.1:1980-18010 GCA_002438905.1 Bacteroidales bacterium UBA6346 | reverse complement strand
TCATCAGCGGCTGGTGGCACAACTTTGTGAACTCCGTGACGGCGGCGCTTCTTGTCGGCTTTTCGGGATTCCTGATTTGGCGCATGGCCATCGGCGATGATGGCTCCTGCCACTGTTTCGGGAGCCTTGTGGAGATGAACCCGGAGCAGTCTCTCGTGAAGAATGTCGTGGCTTTGGCTGCGCTTGCCTTTGCGTGGGGTCGCCCGACCGAACTGTTCGCGGCACGGCATGATGATGCCTCAGATGACAGAGTGCCCGAAGCAGGAGAGTCTTCAAGAACAGGGGCGAAACGATTTGACAAATGGCTGTACCGTCACAAGGGAACGGTTGCCGGAGTCATTTCACTCGTTGCGGCGCTGACAATCCTGATAATAAATCCTCCGGACTGCTGGTTCCGCTGGACTCGCGGCGAATCCAATGAACTGAATGTAAACGAGTTCCGGCCATACGCCGACAGCACCGGAGTAAGTTCCGGGCGCAAGGCCGTCTGTTTCTATTCCATCAACTGCGAGCATTGTAGGCACTGTGCAGCGAAAATGGCCGGCATCATTCGCCGCAATAATATCCCCGAAGAATCCGTTTTCTGCTTTTTCATGCAGGAGTATGTCGATATGGCCGAACCTGTTTCTCTCTTTTTCGACAAATACGGAGAGGGGCTTCATCTTCCTTTCCACTGGATATATCCCCTCCAGTTCATCCCCCTCACCAACGGCTCCATGCCTCTCGTCTGTCTTTTCGATGACGGCCGCCTCATAAAGGAATACGACCGCCTCACCATCGATGAAGCGGCCATATCTGATTTTCTGACAGGGGATTAATCGCTGTCTTGTCATTTCAAGCGGGTGTCCTGCGTTTGTCCCGTCATTTTGGGCGAAGCGAAGTGGAGTCGAGACATCTCTACTCCTCGTTCTCTAAAGGCATATTCTGTGAATATTTCCTCCATTTCTCTATGAGCTCCGCCATATCCCCGGGGATAGGGGAATCGAAACGTACCAATTGCTTCGTGCGCGGATGGACGAATCCGAGGGTCTTCGCGTGTAGGGCCTGCCGGGGGAGAATCTTGAAGCAGTTGCGGATAAACTGCGTGTATTTCGCGTAAATCGTGCCTTTGCGGATTTCGGAGCCACCGTAGCGTTCATCGTTGAAGAGCGGGTGTCCGATGTAGTTCATGTGAACGCGAATCTGATGCGTACGTCCGGTTTCGAGAATGCACTCCACCACAGTCACAAAGCCGAATCGCTCGATGACGCGGTAGTGCGTGACGGCGTGCTTGCCGTGGTCTCCGTCAGGAAAAACCCGGAACTTCATCCTGTCCGAAGGGTCGCGTCCTATGTTCCCGACAATTGTGCCCTCGTCCTCGCGGATGTTGCCCCAGACAATCGCAACATACTTTCTTTCAATGGAATGCACGAAGAACTGCTTTGCAAGATCCAGCTGTGCCTCATCGTTCTTTGCCACGACAAGCAGTCCGGAAGTGTCCTTGTCTATGCGGTGCACCAGCACCCCCATCCTTTCATCCTTTGCATCCGGCCCCTGTGAAAGCCCGAGATGCCAGGCGAGGGCGTTCACGAGTGTGCCGCTGAAATGCCCGTGACCGGGGTGCACGACCATGCCGGCCGGCTTGTTAATCACCAGCACATCGTCGTCCTCATACACGATGTCGAGCGGAATGTTCTCCGGAAGAATCTCCAGCCCGCGCCTCTGGTAGGGCATCACGAACTGAATAACGTCCCCGGGTTTCACTATGCAGTTAGCCTTCGCGACCTTGCCGTTAACTCTTATGTACTCTTTCTTGATTGCCAGCTGGATGCGGTGGCGGGAGGTGTATTCCATGTGCGAGGCGAGATACTTGTCGACGCGCAGGGGAGTCTGCCCTTTGTCCACGTCGAAGCGGTAGTGCTCGAATATTTCCTCCGAGCCTTCGGAATCGCTGGCGTCTGTCCCGGTTTCCGTGTCATCGAGAAATTCTTCTCGAAGTTCATCGTCGAATACGCTCATGTCTTCTGATTGTCAAATTCCTGATTGTCAAATTCCTTCCGTGTCAAGCCTATGCCATGCCAAATCTCTGTCCGAAATTTTGTCAGAATTTCGCAGGTTTCTTCGCGAGGTCGGTGGTGAGATAGATGGAAACATCCCCTCCCATCCGGCAAGGCAGTTCCGAAGGCTCCGGACTCTGCCTCCAGACGAAAGCTTTTGTGCTGTCCTCGTAGGTCTGAACAGTCTTGTCGTAGACTATCCTCTTGACATTTAGTGAGTTCTCCTGAATAAGATCGATGGCACTATTTCTCTTCAGACCTCTTGTGTCCGGAACGCTCGTCATGTTGTCATCTGGGCTGAGTCCAACAACGAGGTCAATCACGGACTCGCTTTCAATGGGAGTTCCCGGCTCTATTTCCATATTGCCATGCAATTGACGCAAAACATTGTTCGTAGCGATATCATTGACATACACGAGCTTCCCAAGTACGAGGCCTCTGCTGCCGAGTTCTGCCTTTGCCTGCCTCATTGAATAGCCGACAAGGTTGGGCATGCTCACTCTCTTTGGAGTCACCGCGTTGATTGTCAGTGCAATGCGACGTCCTTTCTTGACCTTTGCCCCCGGTGCCGGGTTCTGCTTGTAGACATACCCCCTCCTAAGCCTTCTGACATAAACCGAATCCACGATTTCCGTCCTCATCCCGGCCTGATGTGCCTCGAAGTCGGCGTCCTTCACTCCCATGTCAGTGAGATCCGGAACCACAAGTTCCTTGTTGTGACCGGTGATGAAGTTCAGCGCCACCGATGCCCCGCCCACGAGCACTGCCACCACAGCCAATGCACCGAGAAGGTTCTTTACAATCCAATTACTGAAGAATGACCGTATCTTTCCCATATCGTTGTCAAATGTTCCGTTGTACAATTTATGTGGCCCGCAGTGGCCTCCGTATGTTTTTGCATCTGTCCCCAGCCATCGGCGGTTACCACCATCAAAACAGCCGCGCCCCCTGAAATATCACTCTGAAAAGTCCCTCGCACAGCAGGGCAAGCCCGAGAATCGCGATGACCGCACCTGTAATGCGCGTTATCCAGATAAGCGTGCGCATCTTAACGTATTTTCTGAAATGGCTGACGCCCCAACTGAAGAAGAACCAGTAGAAGATTGTTCCTCCAGCCACCGCGAGGATAATCGGTGCGGCTGTCCAGTCCTGGCTTTGGGTCGTGTCTATGCCGAAGACCGTGAAAAGCGCAAAGAGTACGAGTATGCCGCCCGGATTTGCAAGTCCCATCAGCAGTGCCTTTATGAAGTCATTGACTGTCACGCGGTTGTTCTTGCTCGCCAGTTTCGTGATCCGTTCGTTTCCCTTGCTCAGCCTTGCCTCTCTTTCGATGGGATTTGTGAAAATCATTATCACACCGATGACCATTACTGTGACACCTCCAACCACTAGCAGCAGCTCGCTGTGCCTGTCCATGAAATCCTGGGCGTACGCCAGCGCGAAAATTGAGATGCAGGCAAAGACCGTGTCCACGATGGTGGCTCCCAGTCCGGTGATGAATCCGGCCTTGTGCCCCTTACTCAGACTCTGTTGGATGACATATACGGCAATCGGCCCGATTGGAGCCGATGAGCACAATCCGATGCAAAATCCCTTGATTATATTCAACAGCTGAAGATCCAGTTGCATGCGTTTTTCGTCCTTTTCGTTGTTTGCATTACGCTGATGACATTTCCGGAAAAATCAGCGTTCGTAGCCATGTCACGGCTAGGCATAATTCCACAAAGGTACAAAAACTCGCTCACATAAAGATGTGTTTTTGGATGAATTTGGGATAAAAACAATTTGTTGTCAGTATACGAGCCTGTCAGAAGGCGCATACAGCGCGGATGGCGCAGGAAACTTCCTTGCTCGTTACTTGAACAGAACCATGCTTGAAGCTAAAAATCCGTATGTTGCCAACGTCATATTCTGATGATGATGAGTAGTTTTGGTCTTTCAATAGTTCACCTCCTACAGCGCTCAGACTTCCTTCAATTATCCTATTTGTCTCATAGGGATTATTAATAGGATTAAAAGCATCATTGATTTTGTCTTGGTCTTTGTGACATAGCATGAATAGTTCTTTCACTGATGGAAAAAACCAGCCGGTACTCGTCCTTGGAGCAGGATTGGAATTCGAAAATCCAGCAAGGGCATCAACGGGCTTGACAAAGCAGAGAATTTTCCCTTTCCCTTTGCAGTAATCATTGTACTCCATTATAATCTTTGTATTTTGGTAGCCCAAAATACGATTTAAATCGTTAGTGCTTGGACTAACTGAAACATAATCAGCCTTATCAGTCGGATTAAAGTCGTAACTATTCTGAAAATTTTTTACTGAACCAAAATTCCTATCATATTTTTGCCATGCCATCTCTGACGATATGTTTTTGATCGATACGGCCAGCCCATGCGTACAACGTGAATAGTCTTTCGCCATAATTTTGTCATCGGCAAGGCTTGCCGGTGTCTGTCTGCCAGCAGGGTCGGTCTCAGCCGGTGTCCAGAAGACTATGGCTGCTACCTTAGATTTCTGCTCTTCGGTGAGGGCTGTTCCCTTTGGCAGCAGGTGACCATCTGCAAGCAGGTAGTCACCTCGCTGAACCGTGTAGCTCTTTATGGTTGTCGCTGCATTGTCCACCTTGTATTTCTTGTACTCCCCTTGGCATGCGGTGGAAGGGGTGATGGTAAACTCTCTTTTCCCATCGTCATAACTTCCCTCGATAGTCGGCAACGATATTTGCAGCAAGTAGCGGTAAGTGCCGTCGTCCATGCGCAGCGGCTTGGCCGTGCCGGTGAACTGGGCTTCTGATTGCACGATGTAGTCGGGAACTCTCGCGTCGGTGAATTTATAGACGGTCTTCGGCATTTCGATGACGACTAAGGCGAAGACGTGGGTCATGACGAAATCGAGCCGGAGCGCGCCATTGTCCATCGTTGGTGTGCAAGAGGCTGTCATCAGGTCGGAAGCAGCATAGTCCGCATACGAGCTTTGGTCGGCCTTCACCTGCCAATTATTTGCAAGCGGATTGAAGAAATGCTCTGGGGTGTCTGTACGGCTTCGGTCTAACATCATGCTGATGAGCTGGTCGTCTAGGTCGGGCTTATAGGGGTAATAGAGATGGTAGTCCTCATTAGAGAGCCCTCCCGCAAGCGCTGTGCCTTCTTCTGGTGTCCAAACGAGGCTCCCCGTGGCGGCATCCCTCTCGGCGGTCAGTTTCACGTTGGAGTAGACTAACTTCGTGTCAACGCCCCAGCCGCGCGTCACGAAGAGCCCGCAGGCATCGCCCTCGGTGAACACGGTGGTGTAGCCGTTCTCCACGGCACGAGTCGTTTTTCCATCATCCGACGAGTAACCCCCATCGGTCACGGAGATGGCGAGTTGCCGCGCCTTGTTGGTCGGTGCGGCAGGGAACTCTTCTTGCGTGCAGGAGGCAAGCAGCAGGAGCAATGCGGCTTGCAAGAGGTGGTATATGTTTTGTGGCTTCATATTCATGTGCTTAATGGGATTAAATTGTTCAGAAGGCAAGGACGGGGCGCAATACCACTGGAAATTAATATCGCCCCATTGGCAACTTATCCCTCCTTGTCCCGAACTGCAGTCATCGATTTTAAGTTCATCCGCCTTGAAACTTTACTTTACCTTTTTTGAGGTGACGTTCTCCTCGCCGCCATTGCTCCACGTTGTACCCGTCACCGCTTTCACGTCAATTCCGTTTGCTTTCACGGTGATGGCGTAGGCATACCGCTTGCCACCGAAAAAGTCAAATTTGCCGGCAGCTTCTGTGTCGGGAGTATAGGTAAAGTCGTCGCTGCCTATGCTTATTCGGATGAGCGGCTTGCCCGTCATGTTCTGCGGCGGCACCAAAGCCTCATATTTCTTCGTTGCGGCATCGTAATAGGGCTTTATCTCGCCGTCCGATTGGTCTCCAGGTGCAACCAAGCCGGCGGTTGAGTGAGTCAGCGGGTCTCCGAAAATGGTGATGGTCGCACCATCCAACTCCTCTTCTCTAATGCCTTCACCGGCCTTGAGCGTCACTTCTATTTTCGCCATGCGGTGTAGGAAGCGGAGGTTTATGGTTTGGTCATAACGCCCTATGCCACTGGCGTAAAGCACATCGAAAGCGGCGTATCCCTTGGTTTGGTCGGTAATATCCGTTTCTACTTCCAGGTCCGGTGTCCATGCCGAGATGCGGTCTTCAGCTGTGTTCTTCCAATAGAAGGCATTATCGGCATCTTTCGGGACAGCGTTGCCCGATGCGTCCATCACGTATGTTTTGCTACCAAATACACCTTTCATTTCCACTCTGATTTCCTCTCCGCCCGTCCACGTGTCCTTGCCACCGGCGCGGCTCTGCGGCTGCACCACCTCCGCTGTCAGTTGCAGCGGATACCTCCCTTCGGGCAGGAACGTGGTGCTTTCATCTTCGAGGCTACAGGAAGCCAGTGCCACACAATAGATTAGCATCACAACAGACAAGCGGCAACTGATGTGTTGCTTCCGATTCTTCTCCATATTCCTTATTATATTCATGTTGTCTTCGCTTTTTCGTTAGTGCCGTAACCCACTGCAATGCAGATAGTTACACATTTGGTCTATGGTGAGCCTCCGTGCTTACGCCGGATGCACGGCAGCGGCTTTCGTGTATCGCTACATTTTTGCATCGCCCGAATGGCTGCCCCCATCATTCCAGTTCTCAATTGTGTTTCCGCTGAGGATCAGCCCGGTCTTCTTCATAGTGATGTTGTAGACATAAGAGTAACCGGCCTCCAGCGCGGGCTTGATCAGGTCTTTGCTGGAGTAGGTTTGTCCCTCCCCGTCATCGGGTGAAATCTCGAAGTTCAGGAAGTCAGCGAGCGTTTGCGGCAGCAGAATCATGGTGAGGGTCATCACGCCCTTGCTGACATCGTAGTCCGACACGCAGTTGTATGTGATGGTTTGCGTGGTAGGCGTGGGATACGTGGATTCTATCAGCATCCAGTCGTTCACGACAGCGCCCGTGGCTGTGGCCGTTCCGGTCAGCACATCGAACGTCCCCTCATGAACCAGCCCGCCCAGCTTGTAGTTGGCGAGCCGCAATATGCTTGGTTCGGTGAAACCATCGGCAGCCGACACCTGCACCTTTAGTACAAGACGCGCCATCTTGTGCTTGAAAGAGCAGTCGCTGCCGCCTGCAGCGGTGTTGTCCGTGAAGCTGATGACTGGGCTGCCTTTACTCCCCTTGGCACCCGAGGCATAGATGTAGTCTATGGCTTCCTGCTTCGCCACCATATGTTGGTTCTTTGTGTTTACCGCAATTTTCCCATTGTCACCGGGCAGTGAAGCCGCGTGGCTTGTGTTATAAGGTGCATAGGCGGCGAAGCTAAACTCGCGTGAGGCATCTTCGAAGAAAATGCCATCTCCGGCTGTTACCGAGGTGAAGTCGGCGGAGGTTCCGGTGCTTGCGGTCTGATATTCCACGTTCTTGTACTTTTTGCCCATGGTCGTGGACTCTCCCGGTGCATCCACCGCCATCACGCCTACGTGGTCAGCATTCCACTTATTATCTACAGCACGGCTTTTAGGCCCGTTCACGCCTGCCGTTATCTGTGCTTCCACAGGTTTGTTCTGTACCTCGTCCTTTTGTGTACACGCAGCCAGCAGCGTTGCAGCTACTGCTGGAATGAAAAATTTCATGTTCATTGCCATATATAATTTGGTTAAGTTATTTATTGTCAGTCAGCATACCCATTGCCGCCTTCAGTCTCGTTCCAGCCCGTGATGGTTGCTCCCGTCACTCCGGCCTCTACCGGTAGCAGCAGATTACCCGTGAGTTTAACCGGTTTGATACCATTATTGAATTCCCTCATGGCCTCTGTAAGGTCGCTCACAACTTGCTGCGTGTCACCATTGTTGAAAGTGATGTCCACCGTCAGAGTCTGTGCTTCCGCTGGAACGATGCCGAGCAATCGGAAAAAGATTGTGAACTTGTTGCCGTCCTGCCTAAGAGTATTTACTACATGAGCCGCTGCACTCCGTTCTCCCGTCGCTATGTCCGCTGTCGAGGCTACACCGGTGAGCGTTGCCGCAGCTGACTGTACACGGCTGTAGTCGCCTTCGGTGGCGGTCAGTTCAAGATCAAGCCTGCGTACCAATTGTTTCATTTGGGCCGTGACACGTAGCGTGTCATCCGCTACAACAGAGATGCCCTGTGTAGAGGCGAACAGATAACTCGGTGCGGGGTTGATATATTTGGCAGACACGGCCTTTACTGAGACAATATTGTCGGAAATGCTGACTTGGTCTTGTTTGTTGTATGCTGTCAATGTGTATTCACCAGGCGATAGGAGTTGATTGAAAACGTTTGTTTTTTCACTCACTTCCTGCTCCAATGCACCTATACGCAGAGTGTAAGTTTGCGGGACATCTGCCTCATCGCTTATGTCGCTCCAATCTGTGGTAATGACAGCCACTCCATAGTCTGGATGCGGAGTATAATAGAGCTTGTCTTTCACGCAAGAGGCGAATATTATGAGGGTCATAACAGCCGTATATGTCTGTAATATATGTCGTTTACCTTTCATTCTCTCTCCTCCCATTGCTTAAAAGATATTCCATACGAGTGATACCCCCAGGTGGCTCACTCCCCAATAATTCTTGCCATCGCTTCCACGATGCACGCGCACTTTGTCGATGACCACGTACTTTTCATAATCGGCATGGGTGCAGCCTACGCCCACGGAGAGGTCGAGCGAGAGGGCACTAGTCAGCTTAAGCATATAACCACCAACCATTCCTCCACCAATCAGGTCGCCCTGCTTGCCTACCGCGGAGAACTTGTAATTGAACTGCCCCGTCTTGAACAAGGCACCCAGGTAGCCGTGCTTTTTCCTGCCCATATAATAACGGAGTTCAGGCGTCACTTCCCAAAGTGCGTATTTTCGATTCATGTCATTCCATGACCACGAAGTCCACGAACCATTCACGGATATTCCCCATGACGGGCTAATGCGCCACTCGACACCGAGGTCAGGCGTTAACGTTGCCCAGCGCAGTAGGTTGGCACGCAGCGACAAATGATAATCGGTCGGGATTATGGATTCCGACTTGATGTCGGTCATGATGATATTTTGCTGTTCTGCGGCAAGCTGGCCTTCTGTTTCGTTCAATGCATGCTGACTGGCTGGCAAACTCGATGTCGTTGCCATTATAGGGCATATAGAACATGCCCCTCCGCAGCACAAAGTACAAACAGTGTCTGTTTTCTGCTGCGCAAAAGCAGGAAAGACGGCCGATGACAGCCAACAAAACAAGATGGAAAGTAGGATTCTTTTACTGATTTTCATATGCTTTCTTCATCTCCAATCCGGAAATCAGCATACAAAGTAAGGTGAAGAAATTTAAATTCAGTCAGATTCCGTATACAAATATTGTCTTAATTGCCGGAATCGCACATCTTTGTGGTTTAGAATATTTTAGCGTTGTTGTTTGTGTTATTTTTTGCTGTTTGTGCTATTCTTTCATACGCTAGACCATCCCCTCCGTTTTCCTCCATTTGACAGGGGTGGAGCCGGTCTTTTCCTTGAAAAGCCTGATGAAATGGCTAGATGACAGGAATCCGGATCTTTCAGAAATATCGGCAACCGTCCGCTTAGGATATTGCGTAAGCAGCCGTTTCGCATAATTGATACGGAGTCCGGTAATCCAATCGCGGAAAGACGTGCCATACACCGTTTTGATATACTCGGACAGATAGGTTCTGTTTGTATGAAGAACGTCTGAAAGTTCCTTTATGGTGAGACTGGACTGGATATAACCATCCGCATCAACCCAATTATTTATTCTCTCCGCCATTTCAGCATGGTAGGACGGGCTACATAGTTTTTGCGCCTGTTCTGTTTTGTCGTCACACAAGTATTCCTCTTCAGTAGGCATACTTTCCTCCATTGCGTTTTCCACTTGTTCGTAAAACAGCAGATAATTCATATAGCAAAGGAAAAGATAAATGTAGAATGGAACTGAGGATAGAATCCATATATATACGTATTTATCAGGAAGAAATGTCAGCAATCCGCATCCCACACCGAATATGATTGCCCAGTAGGTGAATGTGGAGAGCCATCGGATGTAGACACCGATGTCGTCTGCCCAGGTGTCATCGAGAGTTCGGATGACTCGGTGGTAGACCCTAAGAAGCCTATATGTTAAGAATAGCCCGTAGATAACCAGCCCTGCCGCCAAGGCGAAAGTCATGGTTGTCTGCAGTCTCCCTTTTGGCAACAGCAGCAGGACGATGCAGGAAAGAATGGAAAATAATATCCACAGGCATATATGCGTCCGCAACCGGCGCGCCGTGATATAAAAGCGGTCGAGCAGCGTGGTCAGAGCAGAACTGAACAGCCAATAGCACAAAAAATAGGTAGAGAGATTCAACAGAATGGCAGAATTGGCATCCTTGAACCTGATTCCAAAAAAGAAATGTATCGAATAGTTGGCAGCAAGTAACAAGATGGCCACGCCCATAATTCGTCTGGAACGCAGATAATTATTGAAAATGGCTTTCTCTGGAGTTGGGGCCAATAAAAAATAAAAGCCGAAGAACAACATCAACGGCAGTGCAATACAAAGGGAATAGCTGTATATAGATGATTCCATTGTGCAATATGCCTATTCTTGTGCGCGTTAAATGTAATATGTTGGTAGTCAAACAAGATGCTTTATACCATCACAAAGATAGCAATTTTATTTATAACTTTGCGGCGGCTCTCCGGCTAATGGTTGAGATTTTACCAGAGTCGGGAGTGATTTCTAATTCATGCTGTTTTATGAGATTGAAGATTTCGAGAGAGACTCTGATGATATGGGGACTGATTTTTCTGTTTTCCGTGATGATGTCCTTGCCTTTTTTGCTGCCTGGCTGCAGCTGGATGGCTCTTGTTGGCTTCGTGCCGCTGCTATGTGCCGAGCGGCTGCTGACATTGACCGGACGCAGGTGTACATGGATTTATCTTTATGTGGCGTTTGTGCTCTGGAATGCGTTCACGACTTTCTGGGTCTGCAACGCGACCGTAGGAGGGGGGATTGCTGCCATAATGCTGAATTCTCTGCAAATGCTCGTGGTCTTTCTCATTTTCAGAGGCTCGCGGTGCGTCTTCAGGGGCATTCTTCCCTACATTTTGCTCGCAGCTGGGTGGATTGCGTGGGAAAAGGCCTATTTTAACTGGGATATATCGTGGCCGTGGCTGGTTCTGGGTAACTCCTTTGCGCGGACGCCATCACTAGTTCAGTGGTACGATGTCACGGGAACGCTAGGTGGTTCGCTGTGGGTCTGGGTTTGTAATCTGGGAGTTTTTGGCCTGCTCGTATGCCTCTCTGATGGTGAATGGTTCGGGAGACGTTTGCCCGATGGCCGTTGGATCGGCTTTTCTCCCAAGGCGCGGGTAGTATATTCCATCGGACTTTTTCTCGTGTTTTTGGGCCCTGTGGCTTGGTCGCTAAGCAAGTGGTTCAGCCCGAATGACGTGACTTCCGATACCATTGACGTACTCGTGGCCCAGCCAAATATTGATCCATACAATAAATTCTCGGCCATGACTCAGGCGCAGCAGAACGCTCTTGTGGAACAGTTGGTGATGCCGGAACTTATTGATTACAAGAGGGCTTATGACAGAGATTCGACTTGGTGCGGGAACGCTTCCGAACCGGGTCTTCTTATACTCGCCCCTGAGACTTTCACCTCTGACGTGACGACGAATTTTCTGGGGTCAAGCCCTACGCTCAATAGATTCAAGACTCTGCTGGCGGGCTATCCGGGTGTCAATATGTTGCTCGGGGCGTCAACTTACACCCGCGTAGAGTCTGATGCGCGTCCCTCGCTGACTTCCAGACAAATTACCGATGGACTTTGGTACGAGTCGCATAATTCGGCAATCATGATTGACGGCAGTGGACGTGACGAGATTTTTCATAAGACAAAATTGGTTGTGGCCGTGGAGAAACTCCCGTATCCGCGTGTGTTTGACCCTATTGACCGCGCTCTTGGGGGTGTTATGGGACGCTGCATTGGACAGGATGAGATTTCTTTGCTTCATTTTCGGGCTTCCGATCGTCTTGGGAATATGCGAGACATCCCTCTTGGATGTGCCGTATGCTACGAGTCCGTCTATGGGGATTATTGTCGGGGATATATCCTGAAAGGCGCTCGCGCCCTGACCATCATAACAAACGATGCTTGGTGGGGCGACACTCCGGGATACCATCAGCACCTCAGCTATGCTTCTTTGAGAGCCATCGAGACACGACGTGCCATTGCTCGCTGCGGCAACACCGGCATTTCTGGGCTGATTGACAATAAGGGGCGCATCGTGGAGCAAGGGCCATGGTGGAAGCCTGTCACCCTTCATTTCCAGCTTCCCCTCAGCGATGATCTCACCTTTTTCGTCACCCACGGTGACATTACCGGCCGTCTTTGTACCTTCACATTCCTCCTTCTTCTCGCTGCACTATTTGTTAGAACTATAGTTAATCTAAGGGGGACGGGAGGGGGATTTTAAAACAAGGTTGGCTGGTTCTCATCCAGGACGCTCAAGACGCGTAGCATGACAGATTCCCGGATGAGGGCAGATCTAGAGCGGACCTTGAATTTCTCGCTGTAGACACGTATGGCAGCGAGTTCAGAGTCGTTCAGGTAGATGACCTGACGATGCTTTCTGACGGGCGCGACCTGATTCAAGCCTCGTTGCATTTCTCTGCTTTCCTTGCAGGAACTGTCTCGTTTTCTAGCCTTTTTTGCCATGCTTCTCTGCGTTTTAGCGTACAGACCGCCAAATATAGCCAAATTTTGCTGTATTTTGAAGGAATCCCTGCATTCTGCCGCATTTGTTTTTTTTATTGGTTCCCCGTGAGACTGAAATAGCGTCGGATGATTGTGCCGTTGCGATCTGTCTCAATGAGCAGGGGCAGGGAAGTGAGGTCAAAACTATCGAGTAGATGAGAGAGAGTTTCGGGGTCGTCTTTCTGAATCTCATCAATGTTGACTTCCAATACGTTAATGTTCATTGACTTAGCTGCCTTTAGTTCGACCTCGCACTGGTGACAGCCTGCAGTGTGGAAGACTATGACAGTTTTGCCGTTGATTTCCCTCTCTTCCTTGCGGGTCGCGGAAGTATGCCTTGGATGGAGTCTGCCGAGTGCGCGGCTAAGACGGTCGAGGCGGTAAGTTCCGAGCTTATGACCATTGAGAGATCCCCGCACCTTAATTGGGGCTATCTTTGTGCCCGGTCTTGCCCTTGACAGTAACTCCTTTTGAATCTGAGCGAAGTTCACGACCAGAAGTGAGTCCTCGGAGGTGTTGAAAGCGGAATTCCTGCAGAGAATGCGGGTGTCAATGAGGTATTCGAGTGCATTCTTGGCATCTTCGCCACGGAGCGGAATCAACTTATAGAATAATTCCATGACAGCCGCCTTCTCACGACTTGTACGTTCGTTCAGAAGAAGTTCCAGAGACTCGGTATCAAGCATGCGGCCTATGATGATGCCCTCGGTGTCGATGAGGAACATTCGTGGTGTCGCGGTGACTGAATACTTATGGCGGAAATCTGTGGCGTCTGACGGATCACTGAGGTGTCGTACATCGGCAATGCCTTCAAAATGAGATGAACGAAAATCTTTCCATTTGACAGCATCGTCCCCAATGTAGAAGGCGATGAGTCCGCAGTCGCTGCGCCTTCGTAAAAAATCTTCGAGTTTGACGGCCTCTACCCTGCACTTTGCGCAATCTGTGTCGTAGAACCATAGAATTGTCGGTTTTTGGACGGGAAACGAGACTAACCCAGTTTCCGGGAGCAGAGGTGCCTGCGCTCCGAGCAGTGAGGCTCTGTTGAAATCAGCGTAATTGCGGATTGCGTAGAGCGTGCTGTCTGGCAATGTGCTGTTGGACGTGGTTTTATCTTTGGCTTTGGTAATGTCCTCGTCTGCCGGCTTCCAGTTGCCGATAATCCATTTGTCCGCAACGTGCACCGCGACATTTTCATCGCCCATCAGTTTCGAGTCCTTGAAATGCCTGAACACCTTCAGCGCAGTCCCAACCCTTGATGACGAGTCACAATTGCTGATGATGAAGTCGCATTCCTCGATTTTTGTGGGTATGTCACATTCCTCGACTGAACTAAGGTATTCATTGAGCACATCATCGCGGGTCTGGGCGTGCAGGCTCTCCACTGCCAGCATCACTGAAATGCAGGCACTCAAAACCCTCCTTGAGAAATTGGAAAAATCTCCGGAGTGCCATCGTCTTTGTGTCAACGACTTATTTCCCTGTCCATGCATACTAATTTATTCAATACGTCCCTAATAACGCAACCGATTCCTGTTAAAGAGTAATTCCCTTCGGGATGAATGCCGAATAGTCTCCTCCGTGCTTGATTATGTCACGTACGGCTGAAGACGAGATGTGAGCATATTCCTGTGCGGTAGGTATTATAATCGTGTCAATATCAGGAGCTATGCGTCGGTTGGCATCCGCGATGGAGCGTTCTGTCTCGAAGTCAATCATATTCCTTACGCCGCGCACAATGTGATGGATTCCAAGCTCATGGCAGAGGTCAACGGTGAGATTCCCATAGGCCAATGCCGACACTCCGTCAAGTCCGGCAGTTGCTTTGCGGATGATTTCCAATCTCTTTTCATTGTTATAAAATCCACGTTTATCGCTATTTATTCCGACAGCGACAACGACTTCATCGAACATTGTGAGAGCTCGTTTGAGAATGTTGAGATGTCCTGCCGTAAATGGGTCGAAAGAACCCGGAAACAAAGCCTTGCGTGGTGTATTGTGTTTCGAGTCAATATTCATTTTCTTTTCTGTAAGTGTGTTTGTCCATTGATGTTATACGACTGTCAGTGAGCGGAATACATACCGCGTCACAACTGCCAGTCAATAGGCTTCTTGCCGTGTGCGCTGAGCCATTCGTTAGCCTTCGAGAAATGCTTGCAACCGAAGAAAGCTCCGCGTGCAAGAGGGGAGGGGTGTGCCGCCTCAAGTACAAGGTGTCTGGTTGCGTCAATCAGATTCCGTTTGCTTCGGGCAAAGTTCCCCCATAGCATGAATACAACGCTATCACAATTATTGGATATACAGCGTATTACAGCGTCCGTAAACGTCTCCCAACCAATCTTTCCATGCGATGTCGGTGAACCTGCACGGACAGTGAGAATCGCGTTCAGCAGAAGCACTCCCTGCCGAGCCCAAGACTCAAGATTAGGACGTCCGGACATGATTACTCCGATGTCGCTTTCTATTTCCCTGAATATGTTCTTGAGAGAAGGCGGCACCGGGACACCATCAGGAACGGAAAAGGACAGGCCCATGGCCTGCCCATAACCATGATATGGATCCTGCCCCAATATCACGACTTTCACCTTGTCGAGAGGTGTCAACTCAAATGCCCGGAAAATGTCCTTCCCAGGAGGATATACCGTGACCCCAGCCGCCTTTTCCGAGTGCAGATACTTCACCAACTCGGAAAAATACGGCTTTTCAAACTCTGTTGCCAGAGCCTTCTTCCACGACTCTTCAATTTTTACATCCATAATGATATATTTGGGGTGTTCGGCGCATAAAAAGGCGGGATGCACAGCGGACGCTTTGTCCTATTAGTCAAAAACAGCGGAAAGAACATCGCTTATATTCCTCACATAGATGAAGTTCAGTCCTTTTATGTAGATCGGTTTGATGTCCTCAACATCCTTTCTGTTGTCTTCAGAAATCACTATGGTGTGTATCCCAGATCTCTTGGCTGCAAGAATCTTCTCCTTTATGCCTCCAACGGGCAGAACCCTGCCTCGAAGGGTCATCTCCCCAGTCATTGCAAAGCCGCTGCGGATCTGCTTGCCCCGGAATGCCGATACCATAGACGTAACCATGGTAATACCGGCGGATGGGCCGTCTTTCGGAACCGCACCTTCTGGGACATGCACATGGACGTCCTTCTCCGCGAATTGTTCGTAGGTCAAGCCTGCAATCTCGGGATGG
>DJSA01000035.1:0-1934 GCA_002438905.1 Bacteroidales bacterium UBA6346 | reverse complement strand
TCATCACGTCACCGAGATTTCCCGTCATCGTGAGCACGCCTTTGCCCTTGCTGATGGAACTCTCTATGAACAAGATCTCTCCGCCCATCTCCGTCCACGCAAGTCCGGTGACCACGCCAGGCGCCTCGTTCCCCCGCTGCTTGTCGTGAAAAGCCGTAGGCAGACCAAGATACTCTTTCAAGTCTCCCGGCTTAATCGTCTCAGGGCACTCCTCGCCCAAGGCAATCTTTTTTGCTGTCACGCGGGCAATCTTCGCAATCTGCTTTTCAAGTGTTCTGACGCCCGATTCGCGGGTGTAGTCCTCGATTATCGCCGAAAGTGCCGGAACTCCTATCTTCAACTGGTTTTTCTTGAGCCCATGCTCCTCAAGCTGTTTCGGAATCAGATAGTGCTTCGCGATCTCCATCTTCTCCTCGGCGAGGTAGCCGCTCACCGGGATCATTTCCATACGGTCGCGCAGAGCCGGCTGTATGGTAGAAGTCGTGTTGGCAGTAGTAATGAAAAGCACGTGTGAAAGATCGTAGTCGAGGTCGAGGTAGTTGTCGTGGAACGTTGTGTTCTGCTCCGGGTCAAGAACCTCAAGCAGGGCAGAAGACGGGTCTCCGTGGAAGTCGTTTCCGATTTTGTCGATCTCATCCAACACGATCACTGGGTTTGAGGTTCCCGCCCTCATGATTCCGTTTAGGATACGTCCCGGAAGCGCACCTATATAGGTCTTCCTGTGTCCACGAATCTCCGACTCGTCATGCATGCCACCAAGCGAAATCCTGATATATTTCCTTCCGAGAGCTTCGGCCACGGATTTTCCGAGACTGGTCTTTCCCACTCCCGGAGGGCCGTAAAGGCAGAGAATCGGCGACTTCATGTTTCCTTTCAACTTCAGCACTGCAAGATATTCAATTATCCTGTCCTTCACTGTGTCAAGTCCATAATGCTCCTTGTCAAGCACCTTCTTCGCATGCTTAAGGTCAAGATTATCCTTGGAATATTCGTTCCACGGGAGATCCACCATGAACTGGATATAGTTCAACTGCGTGCTATACTCCGGAGAATTGGGGTTCTGACGCTCCAATTTAACCATTTCCCTCTCGAAAATCTCCTTCATCGGCTCCGGCCACTTTTTCTTCTCCGCTTTCTCCTGAAGCTTGTCGAGTTCCTCCATGTCATCCATGCCGAGCTCCTCCTGGATGGTGCGCAGTTGGCTGTTGAGGTAATACTCCCGCTGCTGCTGGTCCATATCACCCTTCACCTTCTGGTTGATCTCGTTCCTCAACTTCACTATCTCAGACTGATTTCCAAGCATTTCCAGAAGTCTCTCGCCTCTTTCAAAAACGGAAGACATGCCCAACAGCGCGACCTTGGCCTCGTAGTCATCGAAATCAACCGTTGTCGCTACGAAATTCACGAGGAATTCAAAACTGTCAATTGACTTCAGCGCGCTTACGGCTTCCTTCGGTACAAAGGAGGCGTTCTTCGATATATAAATCGCCTTCTCCTTTATCAGGTCGCCGGTTATCTTCAGCAGGTTGCTGTCAGGGGCAGTCGTGTCGTCCTCGACATATTGCACACGTCCGAGCATGTACGGCTCATAAGCATAAATCTCCTCCAACCGGAAGCGCTTGAATCCCTGAAGTATAGCAGTGACCGTTCCGTCCGGAAGTTCTAAAGTCCGTATGATCCTCGCGACTGTTCCGTACTCCGAGAGATCCTCAATCTTAGGCTCTTCCACATTGAAGTCCTTCTGTGGTACGGTACCTATGAAAGCGTTGGTCTTTTCCGCCTCTTGGATCAGTTTGAGCGATTTCTCGCGTCCGATAGTTATAGGATATATAGTCCCAGGGAACAACACAGCGTTCCTTAACGCCAGAATCGGCAGTGAATCAGGCAGTTCATCTTCCTTGACTCCCTGCATCGGCCCATCCGGTGACGCTACT
>DJSA01000141.1:5095-5544 GCA_002438905.1 Bacteroidales bacterium UBA6346 | reverse complement strand
CTGTTTATCTTCTGCACTTCCTCGCCAAGGACATCGATGTCCTGACGCACTCCTTTTGAGTTGACGCACAGACGCAGCCCCCGTCCGACTTCCTGACGCTTTTGGGAAACGCTGCCCGACTGTCTCAAGGAGCATATCTGGAAGACATTGGGGTTATCCCATCCTTCCCTAAGGGCGGAATGGGAGAAAATGAAACGGACAGGCTCATCGAGACTCAGCAGCCGCTCCTTATTCTTGAGTATCAGGTCATAAGCTGAAATGTCGTCACTAGTGTCGCTGCCGCGTTTCGTTTCGCTGTTGACGGCATGGCCTTTTTTATCTATCGAGAAATATCCGGAATGCGTCTCATGGGCACTTATGCCGCTGAGATAACTCATATAATCAGGATTGTACAGGTTTGAGCACTCTGATAGCTGCTCCTTGTATTCCTCCTCGAAGATTTCCCCATA
>DJSA01000141.1:4603-4950 GCA_002438905.1 Bacteroidales bacterium UBA6346 | reverse complement strand
GTCTCCCTTATCTGGATGCGTGCCTTATATTCTGCGGTCACATTCCCTATAGCTTCCTTGATATGCAGAATCACACCATTACCGAAAGTGACGCTGCAATCAGCCGTATTGAATTGATTGACTTTAATCTCCGATATGACAAATCCTCTGTACTGCTCCATTTCCCCGGAAAGCCAGTACAAGTCGTCTCCTTCCGACAGGTTCCTCAGCACTCTCTTGATGTTTCCGCCTTTATTTCGGATTTCAAATTCCAGACGTGCCTGAGGAGCGTGGTCTTTGGATATGATGATGTCTTCCAAATATGCATAGCTGTCGGTTCCCTTCAAGTTCCTCAAGTCAAAACCGAC
>DJSA01000141.1:0-4484 GCA_002438905.1 Bacteroidales bacterium UBA6346 | reverse complement strand
GCCGCCCATTTTCTGAGGCTCATCCAGAATCACGATCGGACGATTGGCCGCAATCACATCGATAGGACGGCGCGAACCGAACTCGTCACGCTTATCGTAAATGATACGGGCCGCCTTATTGCTCGCGCCCTCCTTCAGGGACGAGTTGAACGCCTGAGTGTTGATAATCATCACCGAGATGTCCGCACTCTGCGAAAAGATGTCGATCTGATTCAGATTGTCTGAATTATAGATGAAATAGCGGGCCTTCTTGCCATACAGTTCCATAAAGTGGTCAACTGTGATGTCGAAACTCTTCTTCACACCCTCACGTATGGCCACGCTCGGCACCACGACTATGAACTTCGTCCACCCGAACTTTTTGTTCATTTCGAACATCGTCTTGATATAGACGTAGGTCTTTCCCGTACCGGTCTCCATCTCCACGTCCAGCTGGCAGTGCCCGAGTTTCTTGACGAGGTCGTTGGATTGCCGGATGTTTTCCGATGCCTGGATCCTGTGGATATTCTTCAGAAGTTCTTCTTCGGAGAGAACGACATCTGCATTTTTATATCCCGTGTCCTCTTCATCGTCAGAAAACTCCAGCTCGCTTGCCTTCCGGGCGACATAAGCGCTGCCTCTATCCACCTTGTACTCTAAAGAATCCTGACTGGGCTGACCGTTGAAGACCTCGATAACGCTGTCAACCGCATCAGTCTGGTATTTCTGTATCTTGAATTGAAGTTTCATACTATAATACTTTCGTCACGGTGTTCGGCGCATAAGTCCTGAATATCTGCTCGAAATTGGTCGCAGTGCTGTCGTTTGACATTGACTTGTCTCGCAAGACAGCATACTGCGGCTGCATCTTGGCGATGGCGGTCACCACTTCATCGTCGATGTCCGTGTCAAAACAAGCAACAAGGTAATTGTCCGCCACATTGAAGACCTGTTTCCCGGCAATGACAGCCGTCTCAATCTTGCTGTCCAATGTCGCGCCCAGCTCCAGCATCACCTGGAAGAGAAGGTCTTCCGGAGTCCTGTCGTCTTTGACATTGTCCACCTGGCTGAACAGATTGGCCTGTGTGGTGTCGGCAGGGGAATAATACACATCCTGCATATTTGAGGAATCCAGTTTCAGGACACGGAATCCGGTGTCGAGGTCCTGGGTGGTGAGAGGGTTATCCTCCTTGATCTTCCTGCCGGCCCGGCGGATGCGTTCCTTGCCGATTTCGCAGATGGTCTTGTAGCCGGCTTTATAGGCTTCACTCTTTTCGTCAGTAAGTTCGGGAAGCTGAACCATGATGAATTTACGATTACCCCCCCCCATCTCTTCTGCATTTAATTGCATTACCGCATGGGCGGTTGTGGCGGAACCGGAAAAGAAGTCGAGTACGATATCGTCATTTGAAGTTGATATCTGAATCATTTGCTTAATGTAGGCAATAGGTTTCGGAAAATCAAAATACTTATTGTCCTTGAATAACTGTTTTACTTCCCTTGTCGCAGTTTGATTGTGGCCCACTTCTTCGGAAAGCCAGATTGTACTTGGTGTCCTGCCATCTTGAACGTCTGACAAAAATCTTTTCTTCCTTGGGAATGAATTGCCGTCTTCGCCAAACCAAATCTGATTATCATCGACTAAAGCCAAAAGGTTTTCTTTTGCATAAACCCAATGCTTACCATGAGGTACATCGAATGTTTTTCCTGTTTTGGGACTGGTTACAAGGTAATGGCCATTACTTCTTTCCCCACTGGCAACAAGATCCCCGGATTGCCATGGCCCACGAGGGTCACCGTCAGGATTCTTATACCGGTCGTTCATCTCGGTCGTTCTTGGAAGAAGCCCGACCTTGTATAATTCTTTATTTTTTGCATGAACTATGACATATTCATGGTTCTCAGAAAAATACCTCGCATCATTTTTAATACTATGTATTTTTTGCCAAACAAGTTGAGTAACAAAATTGCGCTCTCCAAACAACTCACAGCAAATTCGTTTCAAGTTGTCCTGTTCATGGTCATCAATTGAAATAAATATCACCCCATCCTCAGTAAGAAGATCTCGTGCCACCTTGAGCCTCGGATAAATCATATTCAGCCAATCCGTGTGGAACCGTCCGTTGCTCTCGGTGTTCGTCACAAGACGCCGCCCCTGCTCATCGAACTGCCCTGAGTTTGCAAGATACTCGGAAGTTGACTCAGCAAAGTCGTCCTCATAGACGAAGTCGTTGCCGGTGTTGTATGGCGGGTCGATGTAAATCATCTTCACCTTATGCAGGTAAGTCTCTTTCAGGCATTTCAGGACATCGAGATTATCACCCTCAATGTAGAGGTTCCCGGTGCTGTCAAAATCCACACTCTCCTCCCGGCACGGACGAAGCGTAGCATTGATTGGCGAGTTAGCCAGCAAGATTGCCTTTTTCTTGTCCGGCCAAGTGAACTGATAGCGTTCCTCCTTGCCGGAGATAATCTCAGAGGAAAGATTCTGCTGCAACTTCTCGAAGTCCACCTTATGCCTGAGTATGGGACTGCCATCCGGTTCATAACCCGTGATTGTCTCGGTCACGCAGTCCGGGAACAGCGAGGCTATCTTCCCAATGTTTGCCTGCACGCCGTCGGCGCTTTGCATATTCAACTTTTCCATGGTATTTATAGTTTCTTTTTTAATTCAACCAAGGCTCTGTGCAGCTCGAACTTCTTATTCGGCTGCGTCTCCGCCTGCACTCTTCGCTCAAGACAGGCTATCTCATTCAGAAGAGCAGCTCTCTGATCAGTCCGGATTATCGCTTCCTTGATGTTCTTTTCTTCAGACATTATACTGTCTCCGGCAATTATCCTTACATACGATTCGTATATACCGTCCATAGTGTCACCGGACAGAGTGAGACAGGCAGAAGCTGCCGGAAGCCAATCGGTACTGAAAGTCATGATAATCCTGTAATGCTTCCCGGAATCGCTTACTTGCTCCAACGGCTCTTTATAGTTTATGAGAAAGCAAGTCTTCTCTTCAAAGCAGAGGATGAACAGCGTATGACGAGGCATCATCTCATCGATGAAAGAGAATATGTATTCCGCGAGGTCACGCTCCTTCATTGTCACGAGGAACACCGCAATTTCGTGAACATTCTTTCCGTCCCGGACATTTATCGTGGAAGGAGCGAGCTTTGCAAGCCACTCTATGCGTTCGATTTTCCGGGTGAAATTTTCCTTCATCCGGACATTCGCTCCTAAGTTGTCGATAAACGCCTTCTTGGGAACGAGCCTTTCAACGAGTGTCTGCTGCGGAAACAAATCTCTAATCATTTCTTCTCTCGTATTATCAGGAATGAAATAAGTTCAAAATCATCCAGACCTTTGATGTCATCCAACAGCGCAGTAGTCTCTCCCTCAGAAAACAGACTTTGTATATCTGATTCCTCCTTGACCTCGGCAATACTTTTTACAGCACAATGTAATAAAGAGCTATAGCGTTCCATCTTTCTTCCATCATCGGTCTCTTTATTGACTTCAGCACACAAGTCTCTGTCGTATTCCGATTTGCCCTTACAGAGATGACGCATCGTATCCAAAAGATTCTTCGGATGCAGGTAATCGCATAGGACCTGACCGTCATCTGCAAGATAAACCATATAGAATGGATGCAGAAGATTCTTCTTTCCGATGTTCACGGCATTGTTGCGGTTCTTCAGTATGAAGATGACTCCAGGTTTTGTGTGTTCGGAGGACCGGGCAACAGCGTCGAGGCCAAACGGCGCATACTCAATGTCCGGATGTTCCTTCACATAAGACAGCAAATCCATCCTAAACTCATTGAGCCCGAGATCCATAATGTTTATGCCTGTGTCCATATCCTCAATATCTACAACTTCCTCCTGAAGCCGTTTAAGCTGCCCCAGTCGATACTGCAAATCCGCCTCTTCTCCTGCGGACAAGGGATTGCCGGTTCCGGCAGCCGTCAAAATCGTGGCCTTCATTCTGCTCTCGACTCTTCCTTTGAGCTTGATGTAGTCATCGAGTTCCATGTCAGGCCAATAATTGACCAACTGTATGCAGTCGTTTGTCGAGCCTATCCGGTCAATTCGTCCGAACCGTTGGATGATCCGAACCGGGTTCCAGTGGATGTCGTAGTTTATCAGATAGTCGCAGTCCTGAAGGTTCTGACCCTCACTGATGCAGTCTGTCGCTATCAAGATGTCTATATCTTCCTTCGCATCGGGAAAGAGCGTGTCTCTATCTTTAGACTTAGGTGAGAAGAATGTAAGGATATTGTTGAATCCGGATGTAAAATTCTTTATCGTACATTTCTCGTCAGAATTTCCGGTCACAATGGCCGTGTTAAGACCAAGCCTCTCCTTGATTCTTCCGGACAGATTCTCATACAAGTATTCGGCAGTGTCGGCAAAGGCCGTGAATATTAGAATCTTGTGATTGTTGTCATTTATCGGGTGCTCGAATTTATGGCGAATATCTTCGATAAGCATCTGAAGCTTGCTGTCATGTTC